>DATITC010000139.1:0-14992 GCA_035468175.1 Frankiaceae bacterium
ATCCCGTCGGCGTTCCTCGGCTACCTGCTGCCCTCCACCATGGGCAACCTCGACGAACTGCCGGCGGCGATCGGCGTGCTGGTCATCGCGACCCTCGCTGGCGAGATCCTGGCGCACCTCGCCGAACAGCTCCGGTTGGACGCGCTGCGCAAGCAAGGCCGGGAACGGGACCTGCAGCGTCTGGTGTCCGGGCAGATCGAACTCGCCACCACCGGCGACCCGGACGAGGCCGCCGAGGCGTCGGTGCGACTCGCCGCGAATTTGCTCCGCGCCGAGAGCGCCGCCTTGTTGACCATCACCGACGGTCGACGGGAGCTCGTGGCCGTGTGGCCGCCGTTGGACGCGTCGGACCAGGCCGTGCCGACCGGCGCGGAGAACGCCGGAACCCTCGACGACGCTCTGCTCGACCTGCCGGTAGACGGTGCGGGTCCTGATGACGCGGATGACGTGGACGGCGATCGGGAGGTTGCCGACGACCTCGCCGCCACCGTCGAGATCGGCAACCAGGTCGACCGGCCGGCATCCACCCCGAGCTCGGCCATCCCGGGCCTGTCCGGGCGGGCCGTGGTCGAAGTCCCGCTCCGCGGCCGTCCCGGCTCGGGCGTGCGCGGCGTCCTCGCCGTCCGCACCAACCGCGGGCGGCGGCCGGACGCCTTCCGGGCCGGCCTGCTCCGCAGCCTCGCCGCGGCCACCACTGCCGCGCTGGAGAGCCTCGCGCTGACCGAACGGCTCCGGCTGTCCGCCGAGATCGATCCGCTGACCGGCCTGGGCAACCGTCGCCGGCT
Organism: Frankiaceae bacterium; assembly: GCA_035468175.1. Lineage (GTDB taxonomy): Bacteria > Actinomycetota > Actinomycetes > Frankiales > Frankiaceae > JAVEDQ01. The sequence goes on from DATITC010000139.1 coordinate 786, forward strand.
GACCAGCCTGCTCGTCTGGATGGCGCCGGGTGACGCCGTCGTCTCGCTCGACCTCGACCACTTCAAGGCGGTCAACGACACGCTGGGGCACGCGGCCGGGGACGAGGTCCTGCGTGAATTCGGCACGTTCCTCGACCAGGTCACCCGTGCCGGCGAGCTCGCGATCCGCACCGGGGGCGAGGAGTTCGTCCTGGTCGCCAGCGCCGAGGCCGCGTGCCGCTCCGGCGACGCGCTCGGTGGCAGCGGCGGTGCCAGCGCTGGCAGCAGCGGCGGCGGCGGCAGCGGCGGCGCTGCCGACGCAGGCGAGCAGCTGGTCGCCCTGCTCGACCGGCTCGGCCGGGCCTGGGCCCGCCGCTACCCGGCGACGTCGTTCAGCGCAGGCGTCGCCGTCCACAGCGGCGGCAGCCCGGACAGCGTTCTCCGCCGGGCCGATGAAGCGCTCTACCGAGCCAAGAACCTCGGGCGGTCCTGTGCCTGGATCGTCGACTACGGCCGGGCGGTGGACGACGGCACGTTCCTGCCGCTGCCCGGCACCCCGTTCACCCCGGGCGGCTCCGCCCCCACGCCTCGTGCCGGCGGCGTCCCGCGCACCGTGGACCTCGCCACCTCAAGCCGACGCCGACCCGTCTGAGCAGGGCATCCAGGAGGCGTGGATCACCTCGCCGGATCGCAACGCAGGGTGAGGTCGCCGCATTGCTGCAGCGGTATCCGGCGTAGTCTCGACGCACCGTCGGGGTCCTCTGGGGTTCCGGCCACCAGCCGCCGTCTGAGCCTCTCACCCGGGTCGACCGCGCGGACTTCTGACCTGAGAAGGAGCTCGAGCCATGCCCGAGGCCGTCATCGTTTCCACCGCGCGGTCCCCGATCGGACGCGCGTTCAAGGGATCCCTGAAGGACCTGCGTCCGGACGACCTCGCCACCACGATCGTGAAGGCCGCACTCGCCAAGGTGCCGCAGCTCGACCCGCGCGACATCAACGACCTGCACATGGGCGTCGGCCTCCCCGGCGGCGAGCAGGGCCACAACCTCGGCCGCATCGTGGCGATCCAGCTCGGCTACGACTTCCTGCCCGGCACGACCATCACCCGTTACTGTTCGTCGTCGCTGCAGACGACCCGCATGGCGATGCACGCCATCAAGTCCGGCGAGGCCGACGTCATCATCTCGGCCGGCGTCGAGATGGTGAGCCGGTTCATCAAGGGCAACAGCGACTCCCTGCCGGAGACGACGAATCCGCTGTTCGCGGACGCACAGGCCCGCACCGCCGAGGTCGCCAGCCAGTCCGGCACCAGCTGGAGCGACCCGCGCGACGCCGGCCTGCTGCCCGACGCGTACATCGCGATGGGCCAGACCGCCGAGAACGTCGCCCGGCTCCGCGGCGTCTCCCGCCAGGAGCAGGACGAGTTCGGCGCGCGCTCGCAGAACAACGCCGAGAAGGCCATCGCCAACGGGTTCTTCGACCGTGAGATCACCCCGGTGACGCTCCCGGACGGCACCGTCGTCAGCAAGGACGACGGTCCGCGTGCCGGCGTCACCGTTGAGGCCATGCAGGGCCTCAAGCCGATCTTTCGCCCGGACGGCACCGTCACCGCCGGCAACGCCTGCCCCCTGAACGACGGGGCCGCCGCGCTCGTCGTCATGAGCGACACGAAGGCCCGCGAGCTCGGGCTCACCCCGCTCGCGCGCATCGTCTCGACCGGCGTGACCGGCCTGGCCCCCGAGATCATGGGCCTCGGTCCGGTCGCGGCCACCAAGCAGGCGCTGAAGAACGCCGGACTGTCGATCGGCGACATCGACCTCGTCGAGATCAACGAGGCGTTCGCCGCGCAGGTCATCCCCTCCTACCAGGAGCTGGGCATCGACATCGACCGGCTGAACGTGCACGGCGGCGCGATCGCCCTCGGCCACCCGTTCGGGATGACCGGTGCGCGCATCGCCACCACGCTCATCAACGGCCTGCAGACCCAGGACAAGCAGTTCGGTCTGGAGACCATGTGCGTCGGTGGCGGGCAGGGCATGGCGATGATCCTCGAGCGCCTGAGCTGAGCGCACTCGCCTAAGGGCACTCGCACCTCGCGGAAGTTGATCTGTACGGATCATGCGGGCGTTCCCGCTGGTGGACGCTCCATGATCCGTACAGATCACGTCGACTCACGCGGTTCAGATCGGTTGAGGGGTCAGCCGAGCAGCAGCCGTCGGGTCGCCCGCACCGCCGCAGCCGCGTCCGCGGCGACGTCGTCGGCCCTCGGAGCGGCCACCAGCTCGCTGCCGAGCACCAGCAGCTGGTCGGCCAGCACATGGTCTCCGAGCCGCGGCGGTCGTAGCGACGGTGGCGCCCCGGACCCGGCCCGCGCCCCGAGCACGGCGAGATCGAGAATCAGCGCGTAGCCCACATCGGCGCGGCTGCGGCCATCCGACGCCTGCGACGACCAGCGACTCTGCGACCAGCGCAGCACCGATCCGTACAGCTGCTGCAGGTCGACGGTCAGCCGTGCAACGTGCGCCGAGTCGGCCCGCGCGACGTCCGGCGAGTGCTCCCGCATGACGTTCGTCCGTTCTGCTGCGCATCGTCCCGCTGTTCCCGGGACGTTACCCGCGGTGGGCGCTTCAGGGCTTGCCCCGAACCCCTCCGGTGCGGCACCCTGTGTCGCATGGTTCGTTGATCGTTCGATCTCGGAGGCGCGCATGTCGCTGCACCACTCGGCGGAAACCCACAAGACCCTCATCGACAGGGTCCCCGGTGTGACGGGATGCGACATCCCGACCTGGCTGGGCCGATTGGACAGCGGACCCGGGCTCCTGCGGTTCGAGGAGCGCGTGAACTGGCTCCGGGACGAGCACAACCTCCCGCACGGGTTCGCGTCGGCGATCGTGCACGAGCAGGACCTGCGGCGCGGGGCGCTCCGCACCGGCCTCTAGGTCAGGCCCTCCGGTGGACCTCGACGAGGCCCGCGACCACATCCGGGCCCACTCGCACGCCATTCTCGCGACTCTCCGGTCCGACGGTTCGCCGCAGCTGTCGCCGGTGAGCGCGACCGTCGACGACGACGGTCGAGTGATCGTGAGCAGCCGCGAGACGGCGTTCAAGGTCCGCAACCTCCGCCGGACGGGGCGCGGCTGGCTCTGCGTGTTCCCAGATGCCTTCTACGGCCCGTGGGTGCAGGTGGAGGGGTCGGTATCCATCGTCTCGCTGCCCGACGCGATGGAGCCGCTGGTCGACTACTACCGACGGCTGTCCGGCGAGCACCCGGACTGGGACGACTACCGGGCGGCGATGCAGCGGGAACAGCGCTGCATCGTCCGGTTCGAGCTGACCCGAGCCGGGCCGGACCGCGCGGGTTAGCCGGCCGACGTCAGCCGAGAAGTTCGAACCAAACCGACTTCCCGGACTCCCGCAGCTCAACTCCCCAGCGGGACGCGAGCAGTGCCACCATCGAAATTCCCCGTCCCCCGGTGGCATTCTCGTCGGCCTGGTTCGGCTTCGGCAGGTCCCGGCTCTCGTCGGTCACCTGGACCCGGAGGCGGGAGCCGTCCGCCCACACCGTCAGATACGCCGGCGAGCGAGCGTGCAGGACGGCATTGGTGACGAGTTCGCTGGTGAGCAGGATGGCGGTGTCGCCGAGGTCGCCCTGGACAGCGGCCGCGTCGCAGACCTCGGCGACGAACTGCCGCGCTTCGCCCACGGCCGCCGGGTCCGCGGCGACCGCAAGATGCCGGCCCTCGACCGAGCCGCTGCGAGCCGGGGCTCCGACCACCGGCGTGACCGACTGCGGCCGCACCGCGAGCAGCGCGATGTCGTCGTCGCCGATCGGACACAGCCGGTCCACCAGCGCGTTGCACAGCTGCTCGAGCGGGAGTGTCCCCAGCTCGGTGAGCGCGTCGGCCAAGCGGCTGATGCCGACGTCCAGGTCTTCACCGCGGCGCTCGACGAGCCCGTCGGTGTAGAGCAGGAAGGTGGCTCCGTCGGGCAGGTCGGCCCGTCCGTTTTGCCGATCCGCGTCGGGCAGCAGCCCGAGGAGCAGGTCCGGCTCGGTCCAGAGCACCTCGACCGACCCGTCCGCATACCGCAGCAGCGGCGGCAGGTGACCGGCGTTGGACCACCGGAGCGGCACTGCCGCCCGACCGTCGCTCAACACGATCCCAGGTGCGGTCTGGACCAGAACCGCGGTCGCCATGATGTTGAGCTGCAGACCGTGCAACGCCGCGTCGAGCCGCCCGAGCAGCTGCGCCGGGCTCTGCACGACGTCGTAGGCCAGCCCGCGCAGGATGTTGCGGATCTGCCCCATGCCGGCCGCCGCGTCCCGGTCGTGCCCGTTCACGTCCCCCACGACGAGCGTCGTGGCGCCGGCTGCGGTGGTGAACGCGTCGTACCAATCGCCGCCGACCTGCGCCTGCTCAACCGCGGGCAGGTAGCGGACCGCGAGCGTCACGTCGTCCGGATGCGGGGGGCGGGTGAGCAGGCTCCGCTGGAACGCCTCCGACATGCGCTGCGCGGCTTCGGCGGCGTCGAGTTCCGCGGCGCGGGTGCGGATCCGGTGCAGCGACTGCCCGCACTGCGCTGCGAGCACCTGCATCAGCTCGTGGTCCGAGGCGTCGAACGTGCGCTCGTCGATCCAGGAGATGACGAGCGCGCCGAGCACCCGGCTACCGACCACGAGCGGCAGGGTGGCCCAGGCGTCGCGTTCGGTGGCCTCGTACACCGGGATCATCTCGTCGGACCACGCCAGGCCGGTCGACCGCGTCGGGAACAGCACCGTTTCGCCGGTGCAGGCCACATACGCGCCGGGGATCCGGCTCGACAACGGGATCTGCGCGTACTCGACCGGCACCCGATCGTCCAGTTCGGCGCTGACGGACAGACGCACGACGCCATGCTCGTCGTCCCGCACCGTGACGGCCCCGCCGTCGGCACCCAGCACCGCGATGCCCTTCCCGATGACCACCCTCACCAGGTCGTCGAGGGTGTCGGCGGATGCCAGCTCGAGGGAAACCTCGGCCAGCCGCGACATCCGCCGGACGTGCTCAGCTTCGGCGGCCACGGCCGCCCGCCGGACCTCCTCCTGCCGGTGACGCTCGATCACCAGCGTGGCCGTGCGGGCGAACGTCCGCGCCACCTCGCGGTCCTCGTCGCTCGGCACCCGAGGTTGCGGGTAGTACATGGCGAACGTGCCCATGAGCTCGCCGGCGGACAGCAACGGCGTGGACCAACAGGCCCGCAGCCCGGCCTCCCGGGCGAGGTCACGGAAGGCATCCCACAGCGAGTCGGTCTCGATGTCCGCGACCACGACCACCTCGCGGCGATACGCCGCCGTCCCGCAGGATCCGGCGCACGGCCCGACCTCGATGCCGTCGACCGCGCGGTTGTACCAGTCCGGCAGCGACGGCGCTGCGCCGGAGCGGAGGTGCCGCCCGTCCGGATCGGCGAGCAGCACCGATCCGATCAAACCGGCGGAGGACTGCTCCTCGATCAGGCGGACGAGGGCGGCCAGCTGGTCGGGCAGCGGCGCGGCGACCGCGATGTGCTCGAGCAGCTGCCGGCTCCGGCGCAGCAGGCCGTCGGGCACGGAGGCAGGCGCCGCCACGGGGGTCGACGCCGCGACCCGCTCGGCCGACGCCGCGACCCGCTCGGGGGCGTCGCCGTCGGCGCTCCGGGACAACGGGATAGCTGCAGCCGTCGTCGACGGCGTCGTCTCACCGAGCACGGCCTCCCCTTCGTCCGGACGAGGGTAACGGCACCTTACGGTGCGGGGAACCATCGGACCCGGACTCGGGGAGGCCGGTGGGCAACCCAGGCTCGGTTGCGTCAGGTCGCGGAGCCGGTCACGCCCGGAGCTTGGAGAGCAGCCGGAGCAGCTCGAGGTACACCCAGACGAACCCGACCAGCAGGCCGAACGAGGCCCGCCACGCTTCCTGCCTCGGGGCACCGGCCCGCACCGCGGACTCGATGTAGTCGAAGTCGAGGATGAACATCAGGCTGGCGACGATCAGGACGCCCACCGAGAACAGGATCCCGAGCGGAGACGCGTCGTTGATGATCGGCAGGTGGCTGCCGGTGGTCGCCCGCAGCACCAGGTCGATGAGTCCGAGCGCCACGACCCCGAAGAGGCTGCCGACGACGATCCGAGCCATCCGGGGCGTCGCGCGAAGACGACGGCTGCGGTACAGGCCGAGCATGATCACGAAGATCAACGCCGACCCCAGCAGTGCCTGCAGGACGATGCCGTTGTAGGCGGTCTCGTAGAAGCGTGAGATCGCCCCGACGAACACGCCTTCCAGCGCCGCGAACACGACGACTAGGGCTGGCCGGATGACCCGGCCGAAGGAGATGGCGAACGACAGGGCCAGGGCCGCGAGGCCGGCGGCGATGCCGAGACCGGGGCTGTTCGGCGCAAACGCCCACCCGAGCGCTCCCGTGACGGCGACGATCGCGAACAACCCGAGGGTGTGCATGATGACGTCGTCGTAGGTGAGCGTGCTCGGCTGGCGGTACTGACGCGACAGCTCTTCGGCGGTTGGCGCCTGCGGGGGCTGTCCGTAGCCCTGCTGTCCGTAGCCCTGCTGTCCGTAGCCCTGCTGCTGTCCGTAGCCCTGCTGTGCGGTTCCCTGCTGTGCGGTGCCCTGGCGGCCGTAGGCCTGCTGGGCATTCGCGAACGGACCACGCGTGAACGCTGGGTTGCTCGACCTCATGTACCTCTCACCCTCGAAGCGGGTTTGCGGCCGCGTGACCGTCACGCTGCCTATCTGGATCAACGCTTCGCATTGTCCCAGCGTTCCGGGCCAAACCGGGGCGCTCTGGCCCACCCACTCGTGATCAGTGCGGATCTTGCTGCTGCGACCTGCAGGTTCACAGCCAAGATCCGTACTGATCACGGTGCGTGAGATGCGATGCGGTGCGATCAGGTGCGATCCGGTGCGGGGCGGGCGTGGGGCGGTGCGTGGGGCGGGCGTGGCGGCACACCCGGCGCGTGACCCCGGACCCGCGCGCCTGACCCGCCTTCCCGGCTCCGGCCCGGAAGCTGTGCGGGCTCAGGCCGGTCGGAACCGGCTCAAGCCCGCACAGCTTGCGGCGTCCGGGCAGTTCGCGGCCAGGGCGGGGCGAGGTGGTCCTACGGCTGGAAGACGACCTTGATCGCACCGTCCTGCTTCTTCTGGAACATCTCGTAAGCCTTCGGCGCCTCGGTGAGCGGTAGCCGGTGCGTGGCGAAGTCATCCACGCCGAGCGGGTCGCCTTCGCCGGTGAGCAGCGGCAGGATGTCGTCGATCCACCGTTTGACGTTGGCCTGGCCCATCCGCAGGTTGATCTGCTTGTCGAACATGACCAGCATCGGCAGCGGATCCGCCATGCCGCCGTAGACGCCCGACAGCGAGATCGTGCCGCCACGTCGGACCATCGAGATCGCCGCCTGCAGGGCCGCGAGTCGGTCCGCCCCGGCCGTGGTCATGAGCTTCTCCGCCAGCTTGTTCGGCAGCAGTCCGACCGCCGCATGGGCCGCCTTACCGATGGGCGAGCCGTGCGCCTCCATACCGACGGCGTCGATGACAGCGTCCGGGCCACGACCGCCGGTCAGGTACTTCACCGCCGCCGTGACGTCGTCCACGGCGGACAGGTCGACCGTTGTCACGCCGCGCGCCCTCGCCCGGTCGAGCCGCTCGGACACCAGGTCGACGCCGATGACCTGGCCGGCGCCGAGGTGCAGGGCGATCCGGGCGGCCATGTCGCCGATCGGGCCGAGTCCGAGCACCGCAACGCTGCCCCCGGCGGGGATGTTGGCGTACTGCACCGCCTGCCACGCGGTCGGCAGCACGTCGGACATGTAGACGTAGCGGTCGTCGGAGTGGGCTTCCGGCACCTTGATCGGGCCGTACTGGGCCTGCGGCACCCGCAGGTACTCGGCCTGACCGCCCGGGACCTCGCCGTACAGCTTGGTGTAGCCGAGCAGCGACGCGCCCATCCCCTGCTCCCGGTTCTGCGTCGTCTCGCACTGCGACTGCAGCCCCTGCCCGCACATGAGGCAGTGCCCGCACGAGACGTTGAACGGGATGACGACGCGATCGCCGGGCGCGATGTGGGTGACCTCGGCGCCGACCTCCTCGACGATGCCCATCGGCTCGTGGCCGAGGATGTCGCCCTCACAGAGGAACGGTCCGAGGACCTCGTAGAGGTGCAGGTCCGACCCGCAGAGGCCGGTCGTCGTCACCTTGATGATGGCGTCGGTCGGTTCCTGGATAGTGGGATCCGGGACCTCGTCGATGCGGACGTCGCGCTTCCCGTGCCAGGTCAATGCCTTCATTGTCTTCCGCTCCCCTCAGGCACCAGGGGGAAACCGGGTCGATCTCCGGCCGGGGTGGTGGACACTGGTGTGGGCCACGTCACGACGGGGAGTCCAGCAGCAGTCGTCAACCCATCCCACCCCCGATCCGCCCCTCCGGGAGGCTCCATGTTCAACCTGGCCACGATTCTTCGGGAATCGGCCGCGAAGGCGCCGGACAAGCCGGTGACCCTCCTCGACGGCAACCCGATGACCTACGCCGAGCTCGACCAGGCGTCCGACCGGCTCGCCGCCGGCCTGCAGGAGCTGGGCATCACGCCGGGCGATGCCGTCGGCGTCCAGTTGCCGAACATCCCGCAGTTCCTCATCACCTACTTCGGCGTCCTCAAGGCCGGTGCGGTCGCCGTGCCGATGAACGTGCTGCTCAAGGGGCCCGAGGTCGCGTTCTACCTCGGCGACTCCGGCGCCAAGATTCTCGTGACCTTCGTCGGCTTCATCGAGGAGGCCGCCAAGGGCGCGGCCGCGGCCGGGCTGAAGGACGTGTTCGCGGTCGGCGTCGACGCCGGCGGCCAGCAGGTCGGCGAGATCACGGCGAAGCCGTTCGAGCAGCTGCTGGCCACGCAGCCGGAGAACCCGGTCTTCGCGTCCCGGGAGCCGCAGGACACCGCAGTGATCATCTACACGTCGGGCACCACCGGGAAGCCGAAGGGCGCCGAGCTCACGCACTTCACGCTCTACATGAACTGCGACATCCCAGGCCGGCTGTTCGACATGCAGGACAACGACGTCGTGATCACGGCGCTGCCGCTGTTCCACGTGTTCGGCCTGTCCAGCGTGCTGAACACGACGGTGCGCTTCGCGGGGACGATGTCCCTCATCCCCCGTTTCGACGCCCGCACGGTGCTCGAGACGATCCAGCGGGACAAGGCGACCATCATGGAAGGCGTGCCGACGATGTTCGTCGCGCTACTGCATCACCCGGACGTCGGCTCCTTCGACGTCTCGACGCTGCGGATGGCCATCAGCGGCGGAGCGCCCATTCCCGCAGAGGTGATGGATTCGTTCGAGAAGAAGTTCGGCGTCGTCATCCTCGAGGGCTACGGCCTGTCCGAGACCGCGTCGACGACGACGTTCAACGTCAGCGCCGAGGAGCGGAAGGTCTACAGCGTCGGCAAGCCGATCTGGGGCACCGAGACGCAGATCTGGAGCGAGGACGGCAAGCTGCTACCGCGCGGCAAGGACCACGTCGGCGAGCTCGTCACCCGAGGCGCGCACGTGATGAAGGGCTACCTGAACCGGCCGGAGGCCACCGCCGAGGCGTTCGCGGGCGGCTGGTTCCACACCGGGGACCTCGGCTACCAAGACGAGGACGGGTTCTTCTTCATCGTCGACCGCAAGAAGGAACTCATCATCCGCGGTGGCTACAACGTGTACCCGCGTGAGGTCGAAGAGGTGCTTTACGCGCACCCGGCGGTCGCCGAAGCCGCGGTCATCGGCGTCCCCGATGACCGGCTCGGCGAGGAGGTCCGCGCCGTCATCGCGTTGAAGGAGGGGCAGTCGCTGGACGAGGCCGAGGCGATCGCCTTCTGCAAGGAGCGGCTGGCCGCCTACAAGTACCCGCGGTCGATCGAGTTCCGTGACGCCCTGCCGAAGAACGCGACCGGCAAGATCCTCAAGAAGGAACTCAAGCCGTAAGCGCGGAACTGAAGGCGTAGGCGCCTAACTCAAGGCGTAGGCGCGGCTCGGAAGACCTAGTAGCGACCGGGCGTCCCCGCCGCCACACCGGCGGCGGGGACGAAGGTCCCGGGCCTGATGGTCCTTGGAGGGCTGACGGACAGCGCCCGGCCCGAAACAGTGCACCTCGTCGGTTCATCGAGGGGGTGCGGGCGGTGGCGCGGAGCCGGGAGTGGCTGGACCGGTTCCGCCCAGCGGGCGGCCCCGGAAGCCCGTCGGTGCCGGGAGTGCCGAGCGATGCGCGGCACCGGGCGGACGAGTTCGACGTCGTCTTCCGACTGCTCGTCCCGACCGAGCAGGAGTGCGCCCGGATCCGGTCGGCAGCCGTGCGGAAGGCTGCCGAGCGACGAACCGCGGCAGAGAGCCTCGCCGCTGCCATCCGGGCGGGTGCGAGCACGGCGGCGAGTGCGGCTCGAGCCACGGCGTTCACGACCGCGTCGGCCTCGGCCCCGGCGTCGTCCGAGCGCGCCGCGATGGCGGCTTCGGTCGAGGATCTCCGGCGGCGGGTCCGGCAGCGCATGCCGGTGGTCGAGGCCGAGGTCCGGCGGGTCCTCCTCGAGCAGCTGACCGACCTCGGCGGGGTGAGTCCGACCCTGGTGCCCGGGAGCGGGAGCAGGTCGTGAGCGCTGCCTGGGTGGCCGGGAGCACGCGCGCCCGGGCCATGGCCTCGCGGCGGGTGGGGATCGCGGCCGCCCGCGAACTGGCCGCCCTGCGGTCGTGGGAGTCCGCCACTGCGCGGCTGGCCGACACGCCCTACGGGGAGAGGGTCCTCCCCGCGCGGAGTCTCGAGGAAGCCCAGCACGCCATCGCCGAGACCGTGCTGTGGAACCTGCGGGTCCTCGCCGGCTGGCTGCCGGTCCAGGGCGCCGAACTCCTTCGAGCGCTCGTCGGGTGGTTCGAGATCGCCAACGTCGACGAGCACCTCCGAGCCCTTGAGGGCGAGGCGGCCGGGCCGTACTTCCGGCTCGGCGGGCTGGCGACGGCCTGGCCGCGGTTGGCCACGGCCACCACGGCGGAGCAGGTCCGGGCGGTGCTCGCGACCTCGCGGTGGGGCGACCCAGGCGACGCGACCGCACGATCCATCCGGCTGCGGATGCTCGCCGCCTGGGCGGCGCGCGTGTACGCCGCAGCACCGTCCGCCCAGTCCTGGGCGGCGATGGGAGCGGCCCTGCTGGCCTCCCGCGTCACGATGGTGGAGCACCGGCCGTTCCCCGAGCTCGCGGTCCACGCCCTCGATGCGGTCCTTCCGGGTCTCGCGAGCGGGAGCGATCCGCTGGCTCTCCCCGGAATGCCCGGCGCGGCCCGCGACGTGCTCCCGAAGGCGTCCCCCTCGCTCGCCCCCGAGGACGCGGCCACCGCCCTGTGGGAATCCGAGGGCCGGTGGTGGTCGCGGGTGGAGGCGGATGCCTTCCGACTGCTTCGCGGCTCCGGCTTCGGCAAGGAGCCGATCGTCGGTGCGGCGATGCTGCTCGCGGCCGACGCCCGCCGGGTCCGGGCCGCAGTGGCCGCCGCCGGCCACGGGACCGCCGGGAAGGCGGTGTTCGATGCGGTGGGCTGAGCGCGCCGAGCCCGCCCGGATGCAGCGGATCGCGATCGTGTCCCCGCAGCCGGCGCTCCGCCGGACGCTCGTCGAGGTGGCGGACGCGGGCGTCGTCCAACTCGACCCGCCGGACCGCGACACCGTCACACCACCCGAGGGCGACGTCGGCCCGGCGGAAGCCGAGATCGCCGGCTTCGTCCGCAGTGCGGTCGTCCGCGGGCAGGTCGCCGCCCTCGCCGGGTGGACGCCGAACCTTGCCGTGTCGGAGCTGGATGCCCGCCTCGGCCCGGGGGGCGGCTCGGTGGTCCCGCTCCCCCGTCCCCGCGGAGTGGATCCGCCGACGTTGCTGCGGCATGCCGGGCTGTCCCGTTCGTTCGCGCCGCTGGTCGCCACCTACGGCACCGTCCCGTACGCGGACCTCGATCCGACGCTGCTCGCCGGCCTCGCCTACGTCGTGATGTTCGGGGTCATGTTCGCCGACACCGGACACGGGGCCCTGCTGCTGCTCGCCGGACTGCTGCTGCGCAGCGGTCGCATCCGACGCGCCCGGCGCCTGCGCCCGGTCTGGGCGTTCGTCGCCGGCGCCGGCCTCGCCAGCATGATGGCCGGCCTGCTGTACGGAGAGTTCTTCGGTCCCACACATGTGGTGCCGGTGCTCTGGTTGTCGCCGCTGGACCATCCCGTGCCGTTGCTGCTGGCGGGCGTCGGCCTCGGCGCGGTCCTGCTCGCCGTCGCCTACGGGGTCGGAGTTGCCAACCGCGTCCGGGAAGGCGGCTGGCCGCTGGCGCTGTACGCCCCGTCCGGGCTCGCCGGCGCCGGGCTCTTCCTGGCTCTGGGACTGATCGCCGGTGGTGCGTACGGCGACCTGCCGGTCGTGATCTGGATCGGGTCCCTGCTCGCCGTCGCCGCGCTGGGGTTGGCGTTCATCGGGTTCCTGGCGGTGGCCGGCGGCGGCGGTGCCGGTGCCTCGGAAGCTTTCGTCGAGATGGTCGACCTGGTGATGCGGCTCGGCTCGAACGTCGTCTCGTTCGCTCGACTCGCTGCTTTCGGCCTGACGCACGCGGCGTTGAGCTTGCTCGTCTGGGACGGGACGACCGGGTTGTGGCGACGCGGCGGCGTGGCGGCGGCCCTCGCCCTCGTCGTCTTCGTCGTCGGCAACGCCGTGACCTTCACCTTGGAGGCGGTCGTCGCCGGCATCCAGGCCCTGCGGCTCGAGTACTACGAGCTGTTCTCCCGGGTCTTCGCCGGTCAGGGCCGGCCGTTCGAACCCTGGCACATCCCGCTCGTCGATGAGGAGAGCACCTGATGATCTGGCTTCTCGCCCTGCCCGTCCTCGTCCCGGTCGCCGGTACGGCGCTCCTCCTGCGTCACCGCGGGCCCGGCCTGCTGCGCCTGCTCGCCGCCGGTGGTGCGCTCCTCGCGCTGGTCGGCCTGGCGGTGATCGTCCTCGTGGTCACCACCGGCTCTCCGGCCGAGGCCGCCACGACCGCGACGACCGGTGCGAAGAGCCTGAACGGTTCGGCCTTGATCGGTGCCGCCATCGCGGTCGCGGGGTCGTCCATCGGCGCCGCGATCGCCGTCGCCTACACGGGCGCGGCGGCGCTCGCCGCGATGAGCGAACGACCTGAGATCTTCGGCCGGGCGATGGTCATCGTCGGCCTGGCCGAAGGGATCGCCATCTACGGGCTGATCGTCTCGATCATCCTGATCGGCAAGGCCTGACGGGTGGGGGCCGTCGTCGCCATCGGGTCCCCGGACCGCATCGCGGGTTTCGCCCTGACCGGCGTCCTCCTGCGCGTCGCCACCGACGATGGCGCCGCGCAACGTGCCTGGGACGAGCTGGACGGGGACGTCAGCCTCGTCATCCTCACCGTCGATGCCGCCCGCGCCGTCGGCCCGGCCGTCGCTGCGCCGCACCCGGCGGGCCCGCTGACCGTGGTGCTGCCGGCATGAGTCCCGACGAACAGATCGACGCAGCGCTGGCCCCGACCCGCGACGCGATGCTGGCGGCCGCCGGGGCGGAGGCGGCCGCCGTGCTGGCCGACGCTGACGCCGACGCTGCCGACATCGAGGCCCGGGCCCGGGAGGACCGCGACCGGCAGGTCGCTGCGGCCCGGGCGGACGGCGAACGGGAGGCGCGGGCGGCGCTCGACCTCGCGCTCCGTCAGGCCCGGCGGACGCATCGCGACACGCGGCTCCAGCTGGAACGCGAGGCCTACGAGGATCTGCGTACCCGCATCCGCGCGGCAGCACGGGACCTGCGGGACGACCCCGGCTACCCGGCGCTGCTGGCCGGACTCAGCACCGCGGCGCGGCAGGTCCTCGGCCCGGACGCCGACATCGACGAGGCCCCGTCCGGCGGGATCGTCGGCCACGTCGCCAGGCGCCGGATCGATCTCTCGCTCGACGTGCTCGCCGATCGGGCACTGGCGTCCTGCCCGGACGCGGTGGTGTCGCTGTGGGCGCAGTGACCGCCTCCGTTCCGGCCGCGGACACCGGGCGAGGTGCGGTCCGCCGGGTGAACGGTCCCCTGGTGGAGGTGACCGGTCTGGACCATCTCGGCATGTCCGACGTCGTCGAGCTGGGCGAATCCCGCATCCCCGGGGAGGTCGTCGAGATCCGTCCCGGTGTCGCCACCGTCCAGGCCTACGAGTACACGGGCGG
>DATITC010000140.1:0-23935 GCA_035468175.1 Frankiaceae bacterium
TACAGGTATGCGGCCCAGATCCGTTGCTCGATGTCGAGGCCACCGGTGACCGTGGCGAACACTCCGGGGTAGGCCCGCTGCCAACGGCCGCTCGTGACTCGGTGAGCCTGGCCGTGTCGGGAGATCCCGTGCTCCGCCGCCTGGCCTGCGGTCAACACGCCGCACTGAGCCGCGAGCAGTTCCCCCAGGTCCACGAGCGGCGAGCATGCCGCATCCGCGGGGAGCGTCGTCTCTTGCCTGTGGACACCCCCGGGCTGCGTAAGGAATGGCCGGTCAGGGCCGGCGGAACCTTACGCAGCCTCGGGGTCCGTGGGTCGGCGGGGTCGGTGGGGTCGGTGGGTCGGTGGGGTCGGCGGGGTCCGCGACGGGGGTGGAGCGGTCTACTCGAAGACCGCCACGAGCGCCGGCTCTCCGCGGGAGAGCCGCAGGGCCTCCCGCGGCAGTTCGGCGCGGACGTCGCGCAGGTGCTGTCGGGCACCCTCGATCCCGCCGTCGTCCTGACGTTCGCCGTCGATCACGAGCGGCCGGAGGAGGGGCCGGGTGCCGTCGGGAACATCGGTGTCCAGCGCACCCTCGGGACGTAGCGAGACCACGTCCCCCGTCGCGCGCCCAGCGCCGTCGTAGCGCCGGAAGACCGTCTTGCGTCCTCCGTGCGAGCGCTTGTTCGCCGACCGCTTCTCCACCGCGACCCCGTCCCGCTCGACCAGCTTGTAGACGAAGCCGGCGGTGGGGGCGCCGGAACCGGTGACCAGGCTGGTGCCGACGCCGTAGGAATCGACCGGGAACGACGACAGCCCGGCGATGGCGAACTCGTTGAGGTCGCTGGTCACCACGATGCGGGTGTTCGTGGCGCCGAGCTCGTTGAGCAGGTTGCGGACCTCCACGGCCAGCGGACCGAGGTCGCCGCTGTCCAGCCGCACCGCGCCGAGTTCGGGACCGGCGACCTCGACCGCGGTGCGGACCCCCTCCAGCACGTCGTAGGTGTCGACGAGCAGCGTCGTCCCGCGACCGAGGCTCGCGACCTGGGCGGTGAAGGCTGACTTCTCGTCGGTGTGCGCCAGGGTGAAGGCGTGCGCGCTGGTCCCCGAGGTCGGGATGCCGTAGCGCCGACCGGCCTCCAGGTTCGAGGTGGCCGAGAAACCTGCGATGTAGGCCGCCCGGGCAGCGGCGACCGCGGCCTGTTCGTGGGTGCGTCGCGAGCCCATCTCCACGCAAGGCCGCTCGCGCGCGGCGCAGGTCATCCGGGCTGCGGCCGACGCGATGGCCGAGTCGTGGTTGAAGATCGACAGCGCCAGCGTCTCGAGCAGCACACATTCGGCGAAGCTGCCCTCGACGATGAGCACCGGCGTGTCCGGGAAGTACGCCTCACCCTCGGCCAGGCCGTGGACCGACCCGGAGAAGCGGTAGTCGGCCAGCCAGGAGGCCGTGCGGTCGTCCACGACGTGGTGCTCACGCAGGGCGGTGAGCTCGGCGTCGCCGAACCGGAACTCGGTCAGCGCGTCGAGGAAGCGGCCCGAGCCGGCGACGACCCCGTACCGGCGTCCGGTCGGCAGCGAACGCGCGAAGATCTCGAAGACCGAGGACTGGGACGCCGCACCCGATTCGAGCGCCGCACGGAGCATGGTCAGCTCGTAGTGGTCGGTCAGCAGAGCGGTGCTCATGGTCTGAGCTTATTGAGCAGGGCAGAATGTCGGCATGGCTGGAGCAATCGAGCTCCCCGTCGAGGAGCGCGCCGACGAGGTCGAGGAGGTCGTCGCCCCGGATCGCCCCTGGGTGACGATCGTCTGGGACGACCCGGTGAATCTGATGTCCTACGTGACCTTCGTCTTCCAGGACATCTTCGGCTACAGCCGGGAGAAGGCCCAGCGTCTGATGCTCAACGTCCATCAGCTCGGAAAGGCCGTCGTGTCGACCGGGACGCGTGAGGAGATGGAGCGCGACGTGACTCAGCTGCACGCGGCCGGCTTGTGGGCGACGCTGGCCCACGACACGTGAGCGCGATCCGTGGCTTCCGACGGACCCCGCGCGGCATCGGTGCGGCGTTCGACTCGATCCAGGCCGGCGTGCTCCGTCGGCTAGCCAAGGACATCGAGGACCTGATGGGGCAGCGCGCGGCCGACGAGCCGGACACCGCCCCCGCGCCGCATCCCGACACGGATCCGCTCGAGGCGCTGTTCGCCGACTTCACCGCCGGCGCCAGCACGCGTCCGGACGATCCCGTCCTGGCCCGGCTGCTGCCGGACGGCTACGAGGCAGCGGCGTCCGAGCCGACCGACGGGCCCGGCGACCCCGACGGGCCCGGCGACCCCGACTTCGACGTCGAAACCGCCGCCGCCGACTTCCGGCGATTCACCGAGGGCGAGCTGCGGGCCGGCAAGACTTCCAACGCACGGACGATCCGTGAGTCGCTGCCCGCGGGGGGCGGCTCGATCCAGCTCGACGACGAGACCGCGGTGGCCTGGCTGGGCGGCCTCAACGACATGCGGCTCGCGCTGGGCACGGCGCTGGAAGTCGGTCCGGACACCGATCGCGAGTACGCGCGGCTCGACCCGATGTCCTCCCGGGCGCGGCGCCTCTACCTGTACTTCTGGCTTGGGATGCTGCAGGAGACGCTGATCGACGCCATCAGCGACTTCTGAGCTGCCGGTCTGGCCTGCCGGATAGCGTCGTCATCGTGCTGAGCCTGTCCCGCGACTTCCACGACAAGATCGTCGAACACGCCCGCCGGGACCATCCGGACGAGGCCTGCGGCGTCATCGCCGGGCGGGACGGCAAGCCCGAGCGCTTCATCGAGATGATCAACGCAGCCCGGTCGCCCACGTTCTACGAGTTCGACTCCACGGATCTGCTGAATCTGTACAAGGACATGGACGCCCGGGACGAGGAGCCGGTAGTGATCTACCACTCACACACCGCCACCGAGGCCTACCCGTCGCGGACCGATATCTCCTACGCCTCGGAGCCGGAAGCCCACTACGTGCTGGTTTCGACCCGCGAGGACCAGCCGGACCCGAGCACTCCCGAGTTCCGGAGCTACCGGATCGTCGGCGGTGTAGTGACCGAGGAGCCGGTGGAAATCTCCTGACGGTCGATCGTGTTGCAAGATTGCACTATGGCTGTGCAGGTAAAGGTCCCGACGATCCTCCGTTCCCACACTGGTGGGTCGAAGTCCGTGGAGGCGTCGGGCGACACGCTCGACGCCGTCCTCAAGGACGTCGACTCCCGCAATGCGGGCCTTCGAGGCCGTCTGGTGGACGACGAGGGCAAGCTCCACCGGTTCGTGAACATCTACGTAGACGACGAGGACGTGCGCTTCAACGGCAGCCTCGACGCTCCCGTGGGTGAGAACTCGACGGTGACGATCCTCCCGGCGGTCGCCGGCGGCTGAGCCCGTCGCGCTCACCGAACCCTCGGTACCCGCCGCAACCCTCGGTGTCCGCCGCACCCCCGATTCGGAACGGACGTTCGTCGCCCCATGCGGTTCGAGAGCCTCATCGACTCGGTCGGCAATACCCCGCTGGTGGGGTTGCCGAGGCTGTCCCCGTCCGCCGATGTCCGGCTCTGGGCGAAGTTGGAGCAGAACAACCCGACCGGGTCCGTGAAGGACCGGCCGGCGTTGTACATGGTCGCGCAGGCGGAGAAGGACGGCCGGCTCTTTCCGGGGGCCACGGTGCTGGAGCCGACCTCCGGCAACACCGGGATCTCGCTGGCGATGGTCTGCCAGCAGCACGGTTACCGGCTGGTCTGCGTCATGCCGGAGAACACGTCGTCCGAACGCCGCCAGCTGTTGCAGATGTGGGGCGCCGAGATCGTGTCCTCGCCCGCGGCCGGCGGGTCGAACGAGGCGGTGGCCGTCGCGAAGCGGATGGCCGCGGAGAACCCGGACTGGGTGATGCTCTACCAGTACGGCAACCCGGCGAACGCCCAGTCGCATTACGAGACCACCGGCCCGGAGATCCTCGCCGACCTACCGACGATCACGCACTTCGTCGCCGGCCTCGGGACCACCGGGACGCTCATGGGCGTCGGCCGGTACCTGCGCGAGCAGGTGCCCGACGTCAAGATCGTCGCGGCGGAACCGCAGTACGGCGACATCGTCTACGGCCTCCGCAACATCGACGAGGGCTTCATCCCCGAGTTGTACGACGCCTCGGTGCTGACCACCCGCTACTCCGTCGACCACCGTGCCGCGCTGCGGCGCACGCGCGAGCTGGTCAAGGAGGAGGGCATCTTCGCCGGCATCTCCACCGGCGGGATCCTGCACGCGGCGCTCGCCCAGGGAGCGAAGGCCGCGCAGGCGGGGGAGCGGGCGGACATCGTCTTCGTCGTCTGCGACGGCGGCTGGAAGTACCTGTCGACGGGTGCCTACGGCGGCTCGCTGGAAGAGGCCGAAGCCGCGCTCGAGGGTCAGCTCTGGGCCTGACCCGCCCCGCTCGCCGCATCCGTTCGGCGATCTGTGACATATGTGACAATTGCTACACGCACGGGGTGCAGTCCGCCCGACCCGGCAGCCGATTAACCTGAAGGTGATGAGCAACGCATCTATCGGGGTCTTCGACTCCGGTGTCGGGGGGCTCACTGTCGCGCGGGCGATCCTCGATCAGTTGCCGCACGAGCCCCTGCTCTACGTGGGCGACACCGCACACGGTCCCTACGGGCCGCTGCCGATCGCCGAGGTCCGGCGGCACGCGCTCAAGGTCATGGACCACCTGGTTGCTGACGGCGTGAAGATGCTGGTCATCGCGTGCAACTCGGCCAGCTCGGCATGCCTGCGCGACGCGCGGGAGCGCTACGACGTCCCGGTCGTCGAGGTCGTGCTCCCAGCGGTGCGGCGCGCCGTCCGCTCCACGCACACCGGGCGGGTCGGCGTCATCGGTACCCAGGCAACCATCGGCAGCCAGGCCTACGACGACGCATTCCACGCCGTACCCGGGATCGAACTCACCACCGCGGCGTGTCCCCGCTTCGTGGACTTCGTGGAGCGGGGCGAGACCTACTCGACGGCATTGCTGGAGCTCGCCCAGGAGTACGTCGCGCCGCTGAAGCAGGCCGAGGTGGACACCGTGGTGCTCGGCTGCACTCACTACCCGCTGCTCACCGGTGTCCTCAGCTTCGTCCTGGGTGATTCGGTGACGCTGGTCAGCAGCGCCGAGGAGACAGCCAAGGACGTCTACCGGGTGCTCGCCCAGACCGACGGCTTTCGCGACGCGGAGCTGCCGGCCCCCCTGCACCGCTTCCTCGCGACCGGCGATCCCGAACCGTTCGAGCGGCTCGGACGCCGGTTCCTCGGTCCGGAGGTCGGTGTGGTCCGGCGAGCGCTGGACCTCGCCGCCACCGGTGAACTCCCTGCGCTCTCAAGTCTAGGGTTGCAGACGCTCGGTGCGTCGGACTCCGGCTCCCGTCCTCGCGAGCGGGCGGAGGCCTGACCGTGCAACTCACCATCCTCGGCTGCTCCGGGACGTTCCCCGGGCCGGAGGGGCCGTGTTCGTCCTATCTGCTGGAGTCGAACGGCTTCCGGCTGCTGCTCGACGTCGGCAACGGCGCGCTCGGGCCGCTGCAGGCGCGGGTCGGGCTGCTCGGGGTCGACGCGGTGCTGCTCAGCCACCTGCACGGCGACCACTGCCTCGACCTCATCGCCTACTCCTACGCCCGCCGGTACCACCCGGAGGGGCCGCTGTCGCCGCTGCCGGTCTACGGGCCGAAGGACACCCAGCAGCGGCTCTGCAGCTCGTTCGAGGACTGGCCCGAGGACGCGCTGTGCGACGTCTACGAGTTCCGGGACCTGGCCCCGGGCCGGCGGGTCATCGGCCCCTTCTCCATCGTGATGGACCGGGTCTCGCATCCCATCGAGGCCTACGCGTTCCGTTTCGAGGCCGACGACCGGACCATCACGTACTCCGGGGACACCGGGTGCTCCGAGAACCTCGACCGGCTCGCGGTCGACACGGATCTCTTCCTGTGCGAGGCGTCCTGGCACGACAGCCCGCGGAACCCGCCGGGCGTACACATGAGCGGACGGGAGGCCGGCGAGACCGCCGCACGTGCCGCGGCCCGGCACCTGGTGCTGACCCACATCGTTCCGTGGGCCGACCCGCCTGCGCTCTACGACGAAGCGTCGAACGTCTTTTCCGGCCCGATCACGATCGCGAAGCCTGGCCTGGTGTTCGACCTGTGAAGCGGGGACTCGCCGTCGCGGCGGTGCTGATCGGCCTCGTCGGCTTTTCCGGCTGTTCTGGTTCTTCCGGCGGTTCGGGCTCTTCCGGCGGTTCGTCGCCGACCGTCACGCAGACGCAGGTCCCGACGGGAGGGTCGTCGGGTGCGGGCCAGTCGTCGACGTCCGCCGACCCGGCCACGCTGTCGTGGCGGCTCGGCCCGCAGATGCCGGTGGCCGTCAGCGAGGTCGGGGTCGCCGAAATCGACGGCCAGATCCATGTGCTCGGCGGCTACATCGGCGGCCGAGCGCACTCCACGACCCACCTCGTCCTCGACGTCGCAACCGGGGCGTGGCGGACCGCGGCGCCGCTGCCGGAGCCGCTCGACCACGTCGGCGCCGTCGGGCTCGACGGGATGGTCTACGCCGCCGGCGGCTACGGCGCGGCCGGCCGACCCACGTCGAACCTCTACGCCTACGACCCGCGCACCGATCGCTGGACGACGCGGGCGCCACTACCCACCGCACGTACCGCCGGTGTCGCCGTGGTCCTGAACGGCGCCCTCCACCTGGTGGGTGGGAAGACCACCGGCTCGGGTTCGTCGGTCGACACCGAGGAGCACGACGTCTACGACCCCGCGAGCAACCGCTGGACGACGGCGGCGCCCATGCCGACGGCGCGCGACCATGCCGCGGGCGCTGTCGTCGATGGCATCCTGCACGTCGCCGCCGGCCGTCCCGGCGATCTGGCGACGCACGAGGCGTACGACCCGCGGACGAACCGCTGGACGACGCTGGCACCGATGCCGCTCGCCCGGTCCTCGGTCGCGGGGGCTGCGCTGGACGGGCGATTCGTCGTGATCGGCGGGGAGGACGCGGCCGAGGCGCGCGTGTTCCGCAACGTGGCCGCGTACAACCCGGCGACGCAACGCTGGACCAGCCTGCAGGAGCTGCCCGAGGGCCGGCAGGGCATCGGTGCCGCCGTCGTCAACGGTCGGCTCTACCTGCCCGGCGGCGGCCCGACCGCGGGTCCGGCGGATCAGACCGACACGACCCTCGTCCTGGGTTGAGGCTCACGGCGCCGAGGTCCGTCCTGCCCGTGTGATACCAGCCGCAAAGGATCGTTGCAGGGAATGCACCTTCGGGCAGGCCGTTCAGGAACGACCAATGGCGCGGGTGCCGGTAGCGGTCGGCACCGGGACATGTGAGGCTGACCGGACCCGATCACATCTTTGGCACATCAAGGCGGGGTGAGACTGACGCCGTGCGAGTTCTGGTGGTGGAAGACGAGACCCGGATGGCTGCTCTCCTCAAGCGTGGGCTGGAGGAAGAGGGCTACGCCGTCGACCTGGCCGCGGACGGGAACGAGGGCCTGTTCCTCGCGGTCGAGAACGACTACGACATCGTCCTGCTCGACGCCATGCTGCCCGGGATGAGCGGCTACGACGTCTGCCGGCAGATGCGCGAGCGTCGGCGCTGGTCCCCGGTGCTGATGTTGACCGCCCGGGACGGTATCGCCGACCGCGTCGCCGGGCTCGACGCCGGCGCGGATGACTACCTCACCAAGCCGTTCGCCTTCGCGGAGCTCACCGCCCGGCTGCGGGCGCTGCTGCGCCGCGGTAGCTCGGAGCGGGCGCCGGTGCTCGAGGTCGGTGACCTGACCCTCGACCCCGCGGCGCACGCGGTGCACCGAGCCGGCCAGTCGGTCGAGCTGACCGCCAAGGAATTCGCCCTGCTCGAGCTTTTGATGCGACACGCTGGTGAGGTGCTGAGCCGCACCCGCATCCTCGAGCACGTCTGGGACTTCGCCTACGACCCGAGCAGCAACGTGGTCGACCAGTACATCGCCTACCTGCGGCGGAAGATCGACAAGCCGTTCGACCGCGAGGACGTCGAAACCGTCCGGGGCGCCGGCTACCGGCTCCGGGTGCCGAAAGGCGCCCCGGTCAACGCCTGACATCGGGCCCTAGGCTGGCCGGCGTGAGCCGGTCGCCGCTTCCCCGTGGTCTTCGGGCACGCCTGACCGCGACTTACACGCTCGCGGCAGCGCTGCTGATCATCGCCGGCGCCGCCGTCTTCCTGTTCGTCCTCACCAGCGGGCTGCGGTCGAACCTCGACGGCGACCTCGCCTCCCGCGCGGACACGCTGGCGGCGGTGCTGCGCGACTCGACCCCCGGTGCGTCCAACGACGCGGCCGGCGTCCCGCTGGTGCCGGCCCGGCCGCCACTGCACAGCGGGCTGCCCGACGCCATCGACGCCTACCGCTCGCCCTCCGGCACGTTGATCTCCGCCACCGACGTCCAGCTGCCGGCGATCACGTTGCCGCCCGACTTCGGCAACCCGAACGTCCGCGGCTCGTTCCGCGGCTCGATCAGTATCGGCCGGTCGGAGTACCGGCTCGCCGCCGTGCCGGTCGCGCGCGCCGGCGGCACATGGCTCGCGATCGCGGGTGCGTCCCGAGCGACCAACGACGAGGCCGTCGACGAGGTCGCCCGCGGCATGCTCTTCGCCGGACCGCTGCTGATCCTCTTCGTCGCCGCCGGGACGTGGTTGCTGGGCGGGGCGGCGCTGCGGCCCGTCGACCGGATGCGCCGGGATGCGGCCGCGCTGTCCGCCCAGCCGGGCGCGGGGCGCCTGCGGGTGCCGGACACCGGCGACGAACTCGCCGCCCTCGCCACCACGCTCAACGAGCTGCTCGAGCGGCTGCAGCGCAGCCTCATCCGGCAGCGCGCCCTCGTCTCCGACGCCGGGCACGAGCTGCGCACCCCGCTGGCCGTGCTCCGCACCGAGCTCGAACTCGCCGACCGGCCGGGGCGCAGCCGGGAGGAACTCGCCGAAGCGGTCAGCTACGCCGCCGTCGAGGCGGACCGGCTCTCGCAGCTCGCCGACGACCTGCTGTTCCTGGCCCGGGCCGACGAAGGCGAACCACTCGTCCGGCTGCAGAGCACCGACATCGCCGAACTGCTCCGCGGCACCGCCCGCACGTTCCGCACCCGGGCCGACTCGGTCGGCGTCGAGTTCGTCGTCGAGGTGCCCGAGACGCTGGCCGGCTCGGCGGACCCCGCGGCCCTGCGGCGGGCGGTGGACAACGTTCTCTCCAACGCGCTCGAGCACAGCAGCCCCGGCGGGCGGGTCTGCCTCGCGGCCCGTGCCGATGAGCAGCACGCCAGGATCCGGGTCACCGACGCCGGTCCGGGCTTTCCGGAGGACTTCCTCCCGCACGCCTTCGAGCGCTTCCGGCGCGCTGACGCCGCCCGCCGGCACGCCACCGACCACGCCGGTACCGGTCTGGGCCTCGCCATCGTCGCCGAGGTCGCGGCCGCGCATGGCGGGCGGGCGTGGGCGGGCAACGTCGGTTCAGGCGGCGTCGGTTCAGGCGGCTTCGGTTCAGCCGGCGTCGGTTCAGGCGAATCCGGCTCCGGCGGCGCATTCGTCGAACTCGAGCTGCCCCTTGCCGGCGGCGAATGAGGTGCCCGGTCGCGCGTTGACCCGGTGGGTCGCCGGCCTGCTCGGGCTGATCGGCTTCGCCGTACTGGCGGTTCTGGTGCTCGTTCATCCGGGGTCGTTTCCCTTGGACCGGTGGCTGCATCGGCTGGCGGTGGAGCATCGGCAGCCGGTCCTCGGGCTGGCGTCGTTCGTGACGAACTTCGGTACCGGGCCGGTCCTCGTGCCGCTGCTGCTGCTCGCCGGGATCGTCGCGGCCCGCCGGACGGGCGTGCGGTGGGTCGTCCTCGCCGGGGTGGCGGGGCTGCTCCTCGGTCAGGGCGTTCGGCTACTGGCCATGGTCCTGGTCGACCGTCCGCGCCCGCCGATGTCCGACTGGGCCCGCTTCGCCTCCGGCACGAGCTTCCCGTCCGGGCACAGCACGTCGGCGGCCCTCGGGTACGGGTTGATGCTCTTGCTGCTGGCTCCGTCGGTCCATGGCCGGGCACGGCGGGTGCTGCTCTCCATCGGGTTGGTCACGGTCGCGGGGCTGGTCGGGGTCAGCCGCGTCGTGCTCGGCGTGCACTGGCCGACCGACGTCCTCGGCGGCTGGAGCCTCGCGCTGCTGTTGCTCGCCGTCGCGGCGCTGCTCTTTGAGAAGCTGGGGCTATGTCCCGACCCGATGCCCGCCGCCCCGACCAGCTCCGTCCCGTGACCATCACCCGCGGCTGGC
The DNA here is from genome assembly GCA_035468175.1 of Frankiaceae bacterium. Lineage (GTDB taxonomy): Bacteria > Actinomycetota > Actinomycetes > Frankiales > Frankiaceae > JAVEDQ01. The sequence continues at coordinate 10,308 of DATITC010000140.1, forward strand.
AGACGTACCCGCAGGGTTCCGCGTTGATCGAGTTCGGCCGCACCCGGGTGCTGTGCGCGGCCAGCGTGCAGGACGAGGTGCCGCGGTGGCGGCGGGGCACCGGTCTTGGCTGGGTCACCGCGGAGTACGCGATGCTGCCGAGCGCGACCAACACCCGGAACGCCCGCGAGTCGGTCAAGGGAAAGATCAGCGGCCGCACCTCGGAGATCAGCCGGCTCGTCGGCCGGGCGCTGCGCCCATGCGTCGATCTGAAGGCGCTCGGCGAGGTCAGCATCGCCATCGACTGCGACGTCCTGGTGGCCGACGGGGGTACCCGCACCGCTGCCATCACCGGCGCCTACGTCGCCCTGGCCGAAGCGATCCGGGGGCTCGGCAAGCCGCAAGCGCTGGTGCAGAGCGTCGCCGCGGTCAGTGTCGGCATCGTCGGGGAAGAGCCGCGGCTGGACCTCTGCTACGAGGAGGACTCGGTCGCCGACACCGACATGAACGTCGTCGTGACCGGCGACGGCCGCTTCGTCGAGATCCAAGGCACCGCGGAGCAGGAGCCGTTCGACCGGGCCACGCTCGACGCGCTGCTCGACCTCGCGGTCGCCGGCTGCAGGGACCTCACCGCCCGTCAGCAGGAGTCGCTCGACGCGCTGCTCCCCACCTCCTGACGTGACCGTCCGCATCGTGCTGGCCAGCCGCAACGCCGGGAAGCTGGTCGAACTGCGGCGCATCCTCGGCGCCGGCTTCGAACTGCTCCCGCTGCCCGAGACCGCCCCCGAGGTCGACGAGACCGGCGCGACGTTCGAGGAGAACGCCCTGCTGAAGGCCCGCTCGGCAGCTCAGGCAACGGGTCTGCCGGCGGTCGCGGACGACAGCGGCCTCGCCGTCGACGCGCTCAACGGCATGCCAGGGGTGCTGTCTGCGCGCTGGAGCGGTCGGCACGGCGACGACGACGCCAACCTCGCGCTGGTTCTCGGTCAGGTGGGCGGCGTGCCGGACGAGCGGCTCGGCGCCGCCTTCGTCTGCGCGGCGGCGGTGGCGCTCCCGGATGGTGCGGAGCGTGTGGTGCGCGGCGAGGTCTGCGGCCGGTTGGTGCGCGATCGGCGGGGTGCGCAAGGCTTCGGCTACGACCCGATCTTCGTCCCGGACGGGTCGACGCGGACGACGGCGGAGCTGGAGCCGGCGGACAAGGACGCCATCAGCCACCGCGGCCGCGCCTTCCGAGCGCTCGCCGCAGTGCTACCGGATCTACTACCGGATCTACTACCGGATCTGCTGCCGGACACGCGGCATTCGGACCCGGCGAACACCTGAACGGGTTTACCGGCTCCGACGGACGGTCACGAGGGAGGTGGCCGTGTTGCGGGTGGCGAATTCTCGGAGGATCAGATGGACGAAGTGAAGACCGTGATGAAAGCAACGTTCGCTCTGTTGACAGCGATGGTCGTGGTCGCTGTGGTTGCTGACCGGATCATGGACAACCCGGCGAAGGCCTCGAGAAGCGACCACAAGACCTGAGCCTCAGCTCAGCTCAGCGATCAGAGCTGGGGCTGGCCCTGCTGCGCGCCCGGGCCGGGCTGCTCGGCCTGGGCGAGCAGCCGCTCCCGGGTCTCCTTGTCGACATCGGTCACCAGTCCGCAGTAGGTACAGGTGCCGTAGGTCCTGCGCGCGCCGATGGGGAACAGCGGGATGAAGAACAGCGTGAACTTTCGGACCCGCTCCTCGATCCGCTGCGCGGACGGGTTTTCGCAACGTCCGCAGACGAAGTTTAGGATGGCCAACAGCCGGACCGTGGTGCGGGAACCAAAGATGATCAAAGCTGTGATGCCTCCGTCAGGCCTGGGGTAGTCACATTTGCTCTAGCCGCGCACCCAGGTTGACAAACCGTTTGGACGGGCCATTGTGGTCGAGTTGCTTGGCCCTTGCGTAACTGAATCATTTGGCTTATTGTTCGCAAGAGTTGAGCCTGCAGCTGCCATCAGCGACAGCTTCCGAAAGCGGGCACCCAATGGTTCCATCCGACGTCGCGATCGCGCCTGTCGCGCCGGCCCCGCGTGCCTCGTCCATTGGCACTGCCGTACCCGCTGCCTTGCCCGCACCCGCTGCCGTGCCGCGGGCGCGCGACGCGGAGGTTCCCACTGCCCCGAGCATGCTCTCGGAGCTCGCGTTCGTCCTCCGTGAGCTGGGCCTCCGCTACCCCGAGCTGTCGGCCCCGGTCATCCGGGCCGAGGCCCTCGAGGTGCTCTGCTGCGGATCGCCGGAGCGACTCACCCCGCAGCTGGTGGCACGGGTCCTCGAGACGCGGCTGCACTCGTTGCTCTGACGCGTCACCGGGGCGGTCGTAGTGGACAGTTGCGCCCTCATCACGGACCATGAAGGTGCCAGCAGTACCCGTCCGGACCAGCTAGTCGCGGGCTGCGCAGCTTTCATCAGTGCTCAGCAAGGAGCGGTCCATGTCCATCGCGCAGTCGACTCTTGGCCTAGAGGACGAGGGGCTCGCTCAAGTGCTGAGCGATCTCGCCCGCAGCCTCGCGAAAGAGTCCAGTGTCGACGAGACGCTGGACGCCATGACCGAGAGCAGCGTCCTTACGGTCCCCGGCGCTGACTACGCCGGCATCTCGTTGGTGGAGGGGCGCCGCGACATCCACTCGGTGGCGCCGACCGCGAAGCTGGTCGAGCTCGCCGACCTCGCGCAGGAAGAGCTGAACGAAGGCCCCTGCATCGACGCCATCTGGCAACAGCGCACGGTCAGCGTCGAGAACATGGAAGCGGAGCATCGCTGGCCGCGGTTCGCGCCGCGGGCGGTCGGCCTCGGCGTCCGCAGCATGCTGTCCTTCCAGCTGTTCACCGACGGCCGCAACCTCGGGGCGCTGAACCTCTACTCATGCCGGCCCCACGCCTTCCACTCGGACTCGGTCTACGTGGGGGGGCTGTTCGCCTCGCACGCCGCGGTGGCGCTCCGCGGGGCGCAGATGCAGAAGCAGCTCAACCAGGCGGTCGAGAGCCGGGACGTCATCGGTCAGGCGAAGGGCATCCTGATGGAGCGGCACACCATTTCAAGTGATCAGGCGTTCGCCCTGCTGGTCCGCACCTCGCAGACGACTCACCGCAAGCTCATCGAGGTCGCGGAGTTGCTGGTCCGCAGCGTTGAGGCGCAGGCGGTCGCTGCCGGATAACGCGGTGCGGGAGGGGGGAGTCGAACCCCCACGCCGATTAAGGCAACAGGACCTAAACCTGCCGTGGCTGCCGTTACACCACTCCCGCGGGCCTCTCAGTCTGCCGCCACGGTGCGCCGGCGGCTACCGCAATCAGGAGGCGGTCGGCAGGTCCCGCATCAGCTTGGCGACGTGGCCGGTGGCCTTCACGTTGTACAGCGCGGTCTGCACCGCGCCGTCCGGCCCGACGATGACGGTGGAGCGGATGACCCCGACCGTCGTCTTGCCGTACAGCTTCTTCTCGCCGTAGGCGCCGTAGGCCTCGAGCACCGAGCGGTCCGGGTCGGACAGCAGCGGGAAGGTCAGCGCCTGGTCGTCGCGGAACTTGGCGAGTTTGGCGGGCTTGTCCGGAGAGATGCCGACGACCGCGATGTTCTGGCCCTCGAGGTCGCTGAGGTTGTCCCGGAAGTCGCACGCCTGCTTCGTGCAACCCGGGGTGGAGGCGGCGGGGTAGAAGTACACGATCACGCTGCGTCCGCGGTAGTCGGACAGGCTGACGGGGTTGCCGTCCGCGTCCGGCAGGGTGAAGTCGGGAGCAGGGTCTCCGGTGTCGAGGCGAGGCACGAGCGAAGCCTAGCCCCCGTGACCCCGCGAGGGTGCGTGGGAAATCTCAGCGTAGAACAGTCGTTACTGCCCGACATATCCGGACAGAAGCCGCCGTCGCGGCGGGTTCCGCGGAGAGATTGCACGCGAACATCGCCGTTCGCCGCGTTGAGTGGCGGCAGGGGTTGGGGGCAGGGAGTATGGGGGCAGAGGTAGGGGAAAACCCACCCGGCCGCTTCCGCTAGCCGTGCAGGGTTAGAAGCTGTAAGGGTCGTGGGCATACTCGTCCTCACCAGAACCGAAGGAGGCCGCGAGCCCGTGCCGCAGGACCCCGCTCAGATCCAGCGACAGATCGAGGACACGCGTGCCGAACTGGCGCAGACGATCGACGCCATCGCCGACATCGTCAGTCCCAAGCGCGCCGCCCGCCGCGGCGTCGAACAGCTCCGAGGGAAGGTCGAGGAGCTCAAGACCCAGTTCACCGGCCCACAGCTGAACGGCCAGGGCCAGCGGGAGTTGCCGCCCGGGATGCAGCCGGAACTGCCCGGCAGCACCCTGTACGGCACGAAGCGGACGGTTCGGTGGGACAGGGTTGCCATCGTGGGAGGCGGGGCAGTCCTCCTCCTGGTGATCGTCCGACGCCGCCGACACCACAGCTGACGCAACTGCTGGAAGCCTGAGGCGGGGCGCGTACCTACTCATCCCGCACGCGGCGGGGGAGGTCGGTACGCGCTCCGGTCCACCGCCACGGTGCTGCCGGACGAGCGACTGGATGACGTGCTCATCGCTGACCAGCGAGTTGGTCACCAACGCCGTGCTGCACGCTCGGACGCCGCTTGAGGTCAGCGTCACGGTCACCGACGACGTCGTGCTGATCTGCGTGGGCGACGGCTCCCAGGTCACTCCCGGTCAGCCGAATGGGGAGACCCCGTCCGACGGGAACGAGAACGGGCGCGGCATCATGCTGGTCCGCGCCCTCGCCGACGAGTGGGGCGTGCTGCCGGCCGAGACCCGGCATGGTAAGGCGGTGTGGTTCCTGTTCCGCCGGACGGCTGAGGGGGGCGGTGCCGATGTATGAGGTGGGCAGTCCATTCGAGCTCCACCGGCTCGCCGTACGGAGAGCTCGTCGACCGCGAGAAATGTCGACAACGTGTCATCCTCAACGTGACATCGGCGCATGTACGGCGCTACTCCGGGTAGTTGACCCGGCGAGCGTTCACAGATGGTCGGGCCGGGGCCCGACCAGGGGAAAGGGCCGCAAATGACTGCACTGCCGGGCAAGACCGTCGTCGTCACCGGAGCTGCTGGGGGCATCGGCCGCCGGATGGCGCTGAAGGCCGCGCAACAAGGCGCAACCGTGGTCGCCTGGGACATCGACGGGGGCCGGCTCGACGTCCTGGTCAAGGAGATCGACGACGTCGCTCCCGGCCGCGGCCACTCCTACGTCGTCGACGTCACCGACGCCGACCTCGTGACCGAGACCGCCCGGAAGGTCGAGTCCGAGGTCGGGCCGGTCGACGTACTGATCCTCAACGCGGGCGTGATCAACGGCAAGCTGATCGATGAATTGACCGACGCCGAGATCCGCAAGACGTTCGACGTGAACGTGCTCGGCCTCTACTGGGCGACCCGCGCCTTCCTGCCGTCGATGAAGCAGCGCCGCTCCGGACACATCGTCACCATCGCCTCCGCCGCCGGCCTGTGCGGCGTGGTCCGGCAGGTGGACTACTCGGCGACCAAGCACGCCGCGGTCGGGTTCGCCGAGTCGTTGCGCGTCGAGCTGCACCGCTACGCCCCGGACCTCAAGACGACGCTGGTCTGCCCGTACTACATCAACACCGGCATGTTCGACGGCGTGAAGTCGAAGGTCGGCTGGTTGCTCCCGATCCTCGAGGAGCAGGACGTGGCCAACAAGGTCATCTCGGCGGTCGAGCGGGACAAGTACGAGCTGTTCATGCCGTGGTCCGTCGCGACCCTGCCGTTCCTGCGCGGGCTCCCGGTCCGTCTGTTCGACCGCGCTATGGACATCCTCGGGGTGCATGCCTCGATGGACGAGTTCCACGGGCGGGCGCAGGCCGAGAAGAAGGCGACCAGATGAGCACCCCGACGGTCGAGTCGGTCTGGGACTATCCGCGGCCGCCACGGCTCGAGCGCTCTCCGGCGCTGCTGGTCATCGAGCTCGGTGGCCACCAGATCGTCGAAACGACCCGATCGCTGCGCGTGCTGGAGACCAGCCATCCGCCGGTGCACTACGTCCCGATCGAGGACGTGGCCGACGGCGTGCTGCAGGAGACATCGCCCGGCGCTGCGGCGTCCTACTGCGAATGGAAGGGGACCGCGTCGTACTACGACGCCATCGTTCCTGGCACCTCGGACGTGCTTGCGCGCGTCGCGTGGCACTACCCGCAGCCGACGCGGCACTACGCGGAGATTGCCGGCCACGTCGCCTTCTATCCGTCCAGGATGGACCGCTGCTGGCTCGACGGCGAGCAGGTGCAGGCGCAGGCCGGCGACTTCTACGGCGGCTGGATCACGTCCCGGATCGTCGGCCCGTTCAAAGGCGGACCGGGCACCCGAGGCTGGTGAGTCTCCGGTGCTGGTCAGTGGCGCGGTGCTGGTCAGTGGCGCGGCGGGTCGACCCAGCCGCGCGTGAGCAGCTCGCACAGGTCGTCGACCAGCCGCTCGCGGGGGACCTCCCGGGTCTGCAGCCACCAGTCCCCGGCGGCCTGCACCGCGCCGACCATTCCGTAGGCCCAGGCCAGCGCGGTCGGGCGGGCCGAGGGGGGCAGGTCGAGTTCGCCGGCGATCCCGGCCGAGAGCGCTTCGGCCACCCGCCGGGTGAGCTCGGCGACCAGTCCGGTCAGGGTCGGCTCCTCGATCGGAGCGCGGTGCAGCAGGAAGCGGTAGACCTGCGGCTCCTCCTCGATCGCCGCGAGGTACGCGTCGATGACCAGGCGGGTGCGCTCGGAGCGGTCGGCCGGCTGCCGGAGGGCCGTGGAGAGTCGGCCCATCAGGTCCTCGATGTGCCGGTCGGCCAGGGCCCGGTAGAGCCCGCCCTTGTCGCCGAAGTGGCGGTAGACGACCGGCTTGCTGATGCCGGCCTCGGCGGCGATCGCGGCCATCGACGCCTCCGGGCCGGAGCGGCGGACCACCCGGTCGGCCGCCTCCAGCAGGCTGCGACGGCGCTCCTGCGAGCGGCCGCTGCGGGCCGCCGGTGCGGAGGAGAGGGCGAGCTCGCTCCTGGCCGATTCCGGCTCCGGGGTGGACTGCGCGTCGGGGCTGCTCATCCCTCGCCTTCCTCCGCCGTACCGGGAGTCGTGGCCCCGTCTCACCGTCGAGCCTAGTTGTGGCGCTGCTCACCCGTCACTTGACTAACGTTACTGCCGGTAACACCATAGTCCACGTCGTTCACCAACAAAGAAAGAAGACGTATGGGCGAGTACAGCCTGGAGATGTCCGAGGACGTCGTCGAGGTCCAGAAGTGGGTGCACGAGTTCGCGGAGAACGTGGTGCGTCCGGCGGCTCACGAGTGGGACGAGAAGGAATCGACCCCGTGGCCGATCATCCAGGAGGCCGCAAAGAACGGCCTCTACTCGCTCGAGTTCTACGCACAGCAGTGGTTCGAGCCGAGCGGCCTCGCCATCCCGGTCGTCATGGAAGAGCTGTTCTGGGGTGACGCCGGCATCGGCCTCGCCATCGTCGGCACGACCCTCGCCTCCGTCGCGGTGCTCGCCAACGGCACCAACGAGCAGATCGGCGAGTGGGTGCCGCAGATGTTCGGCGACGAGAACGACGTCAAGCTCGGCTCGTTCTGCTCGTCCGAGCCGGACGCCGGTTCCGACGTCGGCGCCATCCGCACCCGCGCCGTCTACGACGAGGCCAAGGACGAGTGGGTCATCAACGGCACCAAGACCTGGGCGACCAACGGTGGCATCGCCGACGTCCACGTCGTGGTCTGCACCGTCGAGCCCGAGCTGAAGACCCGCGGGCACGCCTCCTTCGTCATCCCGCCGAACACGCCCGGCCTCTCGCAGGGGCAGAAGTTCCAGAAGCACGGCATCCGGGCGTCGCACACAGCCGAGGTCGTCCTCGACAACGTGCGTGTTCCCGGGTCCTGCCTGCTCGGTGGCAAGGAGAAGCTCGACGAGCGCATCGCCCGGGCTCGTGCGGGCACCCGCAGCGGCAAGGGCAACGCGTCGATGGCCACCTTCGAGGCCTCGCGTCCGTCGGTCGGCGCGCAGGCGGTCGGCATCGCCCGGGCTGCGTACGACTACGCGCTCGAGTACTCCAAGCAGCGCGTCCAGTTCGGCAAGCCGATCATCGAGAACCAGGCTGTCGCCTTCATGCTCGCCGACATGAAGACCCAGGTCGACGCCAGCCGTCTGCTGGTGCACCGCGCGGCGTGGATGGCCCGCAACCAGAAGCCGTTCACTGCGGCCGAGGGCTCGCAGTCGAAGCTGTACGCCGGCGAGACCGCGGTGCGGGTCACCGAGCAGGCCATGCAGATCCTCGGGGGCAACGGCTACACCCGCGACTATCCGGTCGAGCGGATGGCCCGCGACGCGAAGATCTACACGATCTTCGAGGGCACCAGCGAGATCCAGCGGCTGGTCATCGCCCGCACCATCTCGGGCGCCTCCATCCGGTAGGGCGCGCCTGCAGGCTCAGCGACGTCGTCGGGATCGGGGGGTCCGACGGCGTCACTGTCTGTACGGCGTCACTGTCTGTACGGCGCAACACTGCGGGGTCAAGGTGCTGTTTCGCCGGAGGCAGGAAGCCACCGAGGAGCGCTCTGCCAGTTCGGGTCAGCGACCACCAGGCGACCCTGATTGGCGGATGAGCTCAGCAGATAGAGCTGGGCCTGGTCGTGGTGACTGCCTCGCCGCACCAAGCCCGCGACGATCCATTGGCCGTCCGGTGACCAGGATGCCGAGAGGAACTCGACATCACGGTCGGACTGGTTGAGCTTCGTGAGGCCGGTCCCATCGGGCCGGACGGTGTACAGATCTGACTGCTGGAACTCCTGGGTCGGGTCGCCGGGGTTGCTGCGGAACAAGAGTCTGCTGCCGTCGGCCGACCACGCCGCGTGGTCGCCGAATTTCAGGTTGGACGGGGTCAATTGCCGTTCGCCCGTTCCGTCCGCTCGCACGAGGAAGATCGACGAGGTGCCGTTGTCGTTGACGTGCTCGAAGGCGAGGCGCGTTCCGTCCGGCGACCAGACGGGACTGGAGTCGCGTGCCGGCAACCCACCCTGAATCAGGGAACGAGCACGACCGCCGGTGGCGTCCACCAGCCAGATCTCGGAGCGCTCGACCGAGTTCTGGCGGTAGCGATGGGTGTAGGCGAGGGTCTGACCGTCCGGAGACCAGGCCGGATCCCCGTTGCAGGACACGTCCGATGCCGGAGCAGCCGGCTGCGGGCCGCTGGACCCTCCGCAGCTGCTGGCCGGAGGACTGTGCGTGAGCTGCGTGATGGCACCGCTGGACCGCTCGACGACATCGACCTCCGATGTCGCGTGCGGCGCCGGGGTGTTGCGCATGAATGCGATGCGCCTGCCGTCATAGGACCAGGCGGGAAGCGTGTCTCGGACGCCCCTCTCGGGCCGCGTCATGATCTGCTGGTTGCTGCCGTCAACCCGGGACGTGACGATCTGTGAGGTTTCGAGGTCAAAGCCGGTGTACCGCCGAAAGGCGATGACGCCGGCGGGCTGGACGGACCCGGGTATCGGCGGAAGCGACGCCGTGGTGTGGATATCGCTCGGTGACTTCGTCGTCGAGGACGTGAAAGCGCAGGCGGATGCACCCACGAGGACCAGAGCGAGGATGGCCGCGCCACATTTCGATGTCACCGCAAACGCCCTCCTTCGAGCGACGGCCAGTGTGCGCGTCAGATGAGGTGAAACAACCACCCGAGCCTTGAAGGAAGTAGTTTCTTATGTGCACCTGATGCAATAAAATAGGACGGCAGAGGAGGGACTGCGGGAGGGACGCGGCCCGCACGGCGCTGCGGCTTGACGAATGCTGGCCGCACTCGACCCGGAAGCGCACACTCCACCGGTGCCGAGGTATCGGGTGCCGGGTCACACCGTGGTGGCCAGCTGCGCCGTGGTGTCGCTGCTCGTCGTCCTCGTCGGGCTGCGCTGGCCGGTCTGGCAGGTGCAGATGTCCTCCGGCGACCCGACCATTGCGCTGCTCGACGGCCTCGCGGGACTGAGTCTGACCGTGACGGGGGGCTACCTGCTGACGAGGCCGCACCAGCGCGCCAATGGGGGCCTTGTCGTCGTGGCGGGGCTGATGTCGTTGTTCTCGACCCTCAGCTTGGAGTTCGGGCCGGCGGCGTTTCTCCAATGGATGAGCCTCCCGCTGCCAATCGGCATCCTCGCGGTCGTGCTGCTCCGCTATCCCGAAGCGCGGCTCCCTACCCGAGCGATTCGTGCATTTGCGGCATTCCTTATCGGCTGGTTGTTCCTGGGTCGGCTTCTGGACGCTGTGCTCTGGGACCCGACCTGGGCCGGTTCCTTCGGGGTCTGGTGGCCGACCCTGATCCACAATCCTCGGACCTACACGGCGGCCGCCTGGGTCTACCACGCCGGATGTGCCCTGCTATCCGTCGGACTTCTCGTCGCGGTGGGGGGTCGTCTGCGCCGATCCACCGGCCTCATGCGGCTTCGGACCTGGCCGGTGACGGTTCTCGCTCCCGCCGCTGCAATCGCCTTCTGCCTACTTTCGGTGAGCTGGCTGATGCCGCTCCCCGACGGCTGGCTGCGCTCGGCGACGCTCGCGGCCGACATCGCAGTGCTCACGATCCCGGCTGCCTTCGCCGTCATCGCCTTGCAGGGGCGGCTGGAGAGCGCGCACGTCGCGGACGTCGTCGTAGGGATGGCTCATGCCGACACCCCGGAGCAGATCCGGAATGCGCTGCGATCCGCGGTATCCGAGCCGCGCCTGGAATTGGCCTTCCGGCTACCTGACTCATCCGGCTGGGTGGACGCGGTCGGTCGCCGCATGGCAATGGACGATCTACGTCCGGATCACCTCCTCGTTCCGATCGACGATTCGGACGGCCAGCCCCTAGCGGTCGTCGTCACGGACCATGGCTTGGCCGCCCACCGTGACGTGCTCGACCCGGCCCTGATCGCAGTCCGCCTCTCGTTGGACAACGCGCGGCTGCAGGCGGTGTCACTCGCTCGGCTGAACGAAGTGAAGCAGTCCAGGCGTCGGCTGGTTCTCGCCGGGGTGGAGGAGCGGCGCAAGGTCGAGCGCGACCTGCACGACGGTGCGCAGCAGCGGCTGCTCGCCGCGTCGGCGTCGCTGTCCCGGGCCCGCACCCGGGCTCCGGATGCCGCCTCGCGCGCGGCGCTGGACACCGCGCGCGACGACCTGCGCGCAGCACTTGAGGACCTGCGGGAACTGGCCGCCGGGCTGCATCCGCCAGTGCTCAGCCAGTCGGGTCTCGCCGCGGCGCTGGGCAACGTCACCGAACGGCTGCCGCTCGGGGTCAGCACCGAAGTGGAGGATCGTCGCTGGCCGGCAGACGTCGAGATGGCCGCGTACTTCCTCATCTGCGAATGCCTGACAAACGTCGTCAAGCACTCTGGTGCGGGTTCGGCAACCGTCCGGGCGAGCCAGCGCGCGGGCTGCTTGCTGCTTGTGGTGGAGGACGACGGCGCCGGTGGCGCCACTGCGGCCGCCGGCCGAGGTCTCGCCGGGCTGAGCGACCGGGTCGCGGCGCTCGGCGGGACGTTCCGGATCGAAAGCGATCCCGGGCGCGGAACTCGAGTCGAGGCCGCCCTGCCGTGCGCGTAGTGCTCTGCGACGACTCGGCGTTGTTCCGGCACGGTCTCGCGCTCCTGCTCGCCGACCTCGACGTCGACGTAGCCGCCGAGACCGGCGACGCGGACGCCCTCGTCGCGGCTGTCTCCGAAGCGCAATTGGACGCCGCGATCATCGACATCCGCCTCCCACCTACCTTCAGCGAGGAAGGGCTGACCGCTGCGGCGAAGATCCGCGCCGATTTCCCGGGTGTTGCGGTACTCGTTCTATCGACCTACGTCGAAACGACGTACGCCGTTCGGTTGCTCGAGAACGGCGCCCACTCCGTGGGTTACCTGCTCAAGGATCGTGTCGATGACGCCGGGGGATTGCTCATGGCTCTCGAGCGCCTTGTCCGGGGCGAGACGGTGGTCGACCCCGATATCGTGAATCGACTCCTCGACCGTCGCCGTGTGACGCCTGAGTTGGAACAATTGTCGCCCCGTGAGAACGAGATCTTGACGTTGATGGCGCAGGGGCGCACGAATAGCGGAATTGCGCACGACCTGTTCCTGAGCCCTAAGACGATCGAGGCGAATATCGCATCGATCTTCTCGAAACTGCACCTTCCGCACACGCCGGACATCAACCGCCGGGTGCTCGCCGTCCTCGCGTGCCTGCGCGCCGCCGGTTGAGATGGTCGGACAACTCCGACACCTCGACGTGGTGTGGATCCCTCCGATAGGGAAAACCCCCGGCGACTGCTGGGGATAGTCCGGATGGTGGCTTAAAAGGCTGGCGGAACTCAATGCCCAGGAAAATAAGTGATGCCCCCCGAATTATGCGCGGTTCCCGGGCTGTCACTTAGCCAAGTCTCCTGGCTGCAGTCCGCGAACCGGATCCCGCCAGCGGGAAGCTGGTGCGATCTGCCCGAAGTATTGAACGCCCGATCTCCGTCCGGACCTGCTGCTCGACCTGGACCGCTGGCAGACCGGGTTCATGCGCTGCTGGACCGGAACTCTGGAGAAGCAAGCGTGACTCCGATAGGGCTACGTCGCGTATATCGTGCTGTGCGTCTTTCTGGTGATCATGGGCACGGCTGGGGCCGCTGGTGGTGCCTCGCCGTCGCTCTTCTAGGAGTGATCTCCGCCGTTCAGGGGTTCCGTGCCCATCGCTCCCTGCGAGATCAACCCCGACCGTGAGCATGTCGAGTTCGGGTGGCTCCGCGCTGTCGTGGTGAACTGGCGGTATGGCGCAGAGAACCATCTTGGAGCTATTGGACGATCTCGATCCCGAGCAGGTGGCTGCGGAGACCGTGAGCTTCGGCCTGGACGGTCAGAGCTACGATATTGATCTGACGGAGGATCACGCTGCGGATCTCCGGGAGAGCGTGTCCGAGTGGTCGCAGCACGCTCGAAAAGCTGGCGGTCGGGCCGGTAGCCGTGGTGCACCCTTGGTTGTCCGCCTTTCTTGTCGCCGGACTCTGACTTCAAAGGCGGCTGCGTAGCCCATTTGCAAGTTAGCTTGATCATAGGGCTGACGTGACAGAGGGGCACCGGCTTACCGATGCCCCTCTGGCCTCGTAATCGGATGGTGTCCAGGTCAGCTCTGCGCTTTACCCGCGCCTAATCTCCATCAGTTTCCGAGATCAAACACGAGCTTGCTGTTGCGATTTTCCGTATCTCCGAGCGGGGTCCCAGTGACCTGACCGGTCGCGGCGCGGTATGTGCCGGTGCCGCCGGTGATGGCGCCCGGGTTGGCGAAGAAGTTACTCTTCGGGAACAGCCCTGAGGTGGCGATTTGCCCACCCTGAACCATGTTCATGCTGTGGCACAACACCATTTTCGAAGGCGAGTTGCCCGGCGCGCCTTCGAGGATGCACTGGGTGACCGCATGTCCAACTATCCGCCCGTTGATTGCACCCGAATGCAGGTCGAAGCTGCCGACCACTTGTGTCCCTTGGTCCGACGGTCCGGGGCCGGGTACGAACAGGAGACCTCCCTGACGTTGGTAGAGGGTCAGCGTTCGGTGGCTGTGGGTGTCGCCTTGTCCTTGGGAGGAAGCACCAGCGGCGAGGCCGCTTCCCGCCACGACGACGCTGGCTGTGCCGCAGGCGAGTGCGGCTATAACG
>DATITC010000141.1:0-3433 GCA_035468175.1 Frankiaceae bacterium
GGCAGCGGGGTTGAGGATCGGCATCGAGAGACGAGGAATCTTATTCATCTCGAACCACTCGCCGGAGATCAGCCACTGGCCGTCCTGACACCGCCACGACGCAGCAGATGCGCGTTGTCAGAGGCGTGGTCGGTTACTTCGCCGGAGTTGGGTGCGCCCCGTGGGCGGGAACTGCGCTGCTCAGTATCCGACGGTCGCGGGGGTGTAGCCGGCCTGTACTGGGTCCTGTCTCTTGGCCGTGGTTGCGCTCAGATGCGCGACCGCGTCAGATGGGCCCGTTCACGGCCGATGCGGCGCCCGTCGGCGCTGGACGAAGTCGATGCCGGCGACGAGGCCGAGGCCCATCAACAGCACGACGATCCACGGTGCCCAGAAGCCCGTCGAATCGGTGTGCACGTTGGCGTTGTGCGCCGGACCCCAGCCGACGAAGGCTAGGCAGACGGCCCAGGCGAGTCCGGTCGCGACCAGGGCGCGGCTGCGTGGAAGCAGCAGCGCAACCGCGAGAGCGATGATGAGGAAGACGATGTCCATGGCCCCTCCAAGGGGAAACGGTGTGCCGCTTGTCGGCGCCTGTCCAGGCTGCGGGCGGGGGCCGGTCGTCGTCGTCCGCCCTAGCTGTGAACCTCGCCGTCAGTAAGTCCGCCTGTGGGCGGACTGCTTGTCCGTCCGCAAACTGATCCACAGGGGCCGGCAGAGCCTCTACGGTCCCTGCATGGTCCTCGGCGGTGTGGAGCGCTCCGGCCGGCCCCTGACCGTCGTCTGGTCCGAGATCGGCCGTCACCCGGGTGGGATCGACAGCATCATCGCGGCTCTGTTGACGGTGCTCGCTCAGGCGCAGCTGCCGATGGACACGGCCGTGCCGAACCGGCTGGCCGTCGCCGTGGCGACCGGTGCGCTGGCGCTTCGACGGTCGGCTCCGCTCCCCACGTGCGCAGTGATCATGGTTGCGACCGCGTCGATGGGGTTGTCGTCGCATCCGCCTGCCGATTTCGGGCTCTACCTGTCGATCATGTTGGCCGCCTTCACGGTGGCTGCCGAACGCAACCTGAAACAGGCCGGAGCCGGCGGTCTGGTCCTCGCACTCGGTGTGGTCCTGCACGACCTGCGCTCACCCGAATACGGCTCGGTGTCGGGAATGGTGAGCGACCTGATGATCCCCGTCGTCGTGTGGGGACTGGGACGGGTGGTTCGCGTCCAGCGCGGTCGTGCCGATCGGTCCGGAGACCTGTTGCGGAAGCTGGAGCTCGAGCGAGATGACCTCGCCCGCGAGGCGGTGACGCTCGAGCGGAAACGGCTGGCACGCGAATTGCACGACGTGGTGACGCACAGCGTCAGCGTGGTCGTCATCCAGGCACAAGGGGCGCAACGGGTGCTGGAGGGCGAGCAGCCGGCCGCGCGGCAGGCCCTCGACACCATCGAGGAGGCGAGCCGGGCGGCGTTGACCGACATGCGGCGGTTGCTCGGGCTGCTCCGGGAAGACCTACCCGCAGGGCAAGAAGCAGCCCGGCAGCCGCAGCCCGGGCTGGACTCGCTCGGACGCCTCGCGGCTCAGGTACGCGCTGCCGGCCTGACGGTCGAGATCAGCCGCTCCGGGCAGGACGTGCCGCTCTCGCCGGCACTCGAGCTCAACGCCTATCGCATCGTCCAGGAGGCGCTGACCAATGCCCTGAAATACGCGGGGCAGGCAAACGTCACAGTCGAGATCACCACGGCTCCGCCCGATCTTCATGTCCGCATCACCGACGACGGCCCCGGCCTGACGGCCGGCAACGGACTGTCCGGCGGACGAGGCCTACTCGGGATGCGCGAGCGGGTCGCCGTATACGGAGGCGAGCTCACGGCCGGAAACCGCGATGGCGGGGGCTTCGAGGTCCGCGCCCGCGTCCCCCTTTCCGAGCCGTCATGACCGTGCGCGTGCTCATCGCCGACGACCAGGAGATGGTCCGGACCGGCTTCCGGCTGATCCTCAGCCGGGAGCCCGACATCGAGGTGGTGGGGGACGCGGCGGACGGCCGACAGGCCGTAGCCCTCACGCGTCAGCACGCCCCAGACGTCGTGATCATGGACATCCGGATGCCGGCCATGGACGGCCTGGAAGCGACGACCCGCATCGTTGCCGATCCGCAATGCTCCAGCCGGGTACTCATCCTCACCACGTTCGATCACGATGAGTACGTGTACGACTCGCTGGCCGCCGGGGCTTCAGGATTCCTGCTCAAAGACGCGCCGGCGGATCAACTGGTGACAGCGCTCCGCGTCCTGGCCGCCGGTGATGCGATGATCGCGCCGGCCGTCACACGACGACTCCTGAACGACTTCGCCCGACGCCGACCTGCCGCAGCCGACCGCGCCGCCGTCGGGTCGCTCAGCCAGCGCGAGCGCGAGGTCCTTCTCCTCATGGCAGAAGGCCTGGCCAACAGTGAAATCGCCGAGCGGCTCGTGCTCGGCGAGGCGACGGTCAAGACACATATCGCCCGCATCTTCGCGAAGCTTCCGGCCCGGGACCGGGTTCAAGCCGTGATCGCGGCCTACCGGTCCGGGCTGGTCTACGGCGATTAGGGCCAGTCGGCCAGCGCTGCCAAAACGGCGGGTTGCCGTGCAGACGGCGCAACAACCGACCATCGGCATGAGCGGGCATTCTCGAGCGCGCTTAGCGCCGGCTATCTGCGCGGATGCTGGTTCGTGGCTTTGGCGCGAAGCTGCCCTGTCTCGGGCCAATCGAACGCCACGCGGGACCCCGGCCTCGTTGCACTTCCAGCGGCAGGGCAACGCCGACGAGCCGGTAGCCGGCCCGGCACACGTCCGGTCGCGGCCGGACCTTGAACGTCGGGGGGTCGGTGTGCGCGCCGACCATCCGGATCCCGACCTCGGCGGGCGGCGCCTTTCGACCTGGAACGCGATGGGGCTCCCGCCGTCGTGTACGACGTAGCAGCCATTGCCGGCTGCCAGATCCCTGCTCGATGAGGTCGGGGAAGCAGGTCGGTCATGCCCTGACGTCAGGGGTCCGTCCTGCTCCGGTCCGGTGACGTTCGACCCCATGCCGCCGTGTACGGCAAGCACACTGGCGTTGGCTGCCTTCGGAGGAGGTCGAGATGGTTCCGCGGCAGGTAGCGCGCCGGTTGCTGACAGCTGGCGCGGCCGCCGGCCTGTTGCTCGCAGGTCTGTCGGTGTCCGCTTCTCCCGTGGTCGCGGCGGTTCCACCGGTCCCCGACGCGACGGAGGTCGCGAGTCCGGCGGCCACGTCGTTGAGCCCCGGGCGGCTCGATGTCTTCACTCGGTCCTCGGGCGGCACCCTGCTGTACCAGTACCGGCCGGTCGGGGGGAGCTGGACGGTCGTTCGCGACCTCGGCGGTTCTCTCGCCTCCCAGCCGTCCGTCGTGTCATGGGCGGCGGGGCGCTTCGACGTCTTCGCCCGCGGCACCAGCGGGGCACT
>DATITC010000142.1:0-35331 GCA_035468175.1 Frankiaceae bacterium
TCCCGACCCCGGCCACCAGGGTCTGCGGCGGGTTCACCGGTCGGCTCTCGAGGTGCGGGTGTCGGGACCGTCGGCGACGGCAGTGCCGGCAGTGCCGGCAGTGCCGTCGGAACCGATCAGCGGCTCGATCTCCTCCGGCCCGAAGTAGTAGTAGCGGCCGTACCAGTCGTGCAGGTCGGCGGCCGGGTCGTCCTCCAGCGTGACGGCGATGTGGGTCTGGCCATCGACGTCGGCGTGGACGCCGGCGACGACGGCCACCTGTCCGGCCAGGAAGAGGTCCTGCGCGTCCGCGCGCCGGACGGGACGCAACCGGACGCGGCTGCCGCGAGCGACCGGCATCCCGGCGATGTGAACGGCGTCCGACCCGGGATCGACGGCGGCGTCTGCCTCGGGCGTCCACCACGGCACCTCGGCGTCGGCCCGGCTGGCGACACTGTCGGCGTCGGCGAGGCTGCCGGCGGAACCGGGCGTGCGCAAGGCTCCGTGCAGGCGCTCCATCTCCGCGTCGGTCAGCGCGTCGCAACGGTCGACGATCGCCGCCGCACGGTCGTCGGTGGCGCGGGCGGCGGCCTTCTCGTCGTCCGTCAGGGTCTGGACGCGCAGGGTCAGGATCTCATCGATCTCGGTCGCATCGAACAGGTCGCCCGGGCTCTCCGGGGCGATCGTCGGGTTGTCCTCCAAGATGATCGGCGCCGACAGGACGACCGGACCGACGTGCTCCGCGCCGACGAGCACGGGCCAGCAGCGGTCCGAGCGGCAGGCGCGCGCGGCCGTCTCGAATCCCGGCGGCGGATCGATGACCGACAGGAACGCGCCGCCGTGCACCTGGAGCAGCAGGTGGGTGCCGACGAACGAGTGGTCGGCCGCAGCGTTGCGGAGCGCGACCCGGTCGTCGGTCCGGCTCGGGCTGGCACTGCCCCACGAGGCCTGGTTGGCCAGCCGGATCTCCAGCCGGTACAG
Source organism: Frankiaceae bacterium (assembly GCA_035468175.1). Classification (GTDB taxonomy): domain Bacteria; phylum Actinomycetota; class Actinomycetes; order Frankiales; family Frankiaceae; genus JAVEDQ01. The sequence goes on from DATITC010000142.1 coordinate 961, forward strand.
CCCGGTCCGTTCCGCGTCCGGGACCGCGAGCAGGTCGAGCCCCGCCTCCAGCGGCTGACGCGTCCGGACGAGCCGGCCCACCAGGTGCCCGGCAGCGTCGGCGACGGGTTCGACGTCCTGGCCGCCCGGCACGTACACGGGCAGAGACCTGCCGTGAATGAGCTCGTCGAGCCCGAGCTGGGTGACGCCGACCTCTTGCTCCACCGCTTCCTGCCAGCTGAGCCAGCGCGCCCCGCCCGCGCGCAGTTCGTCGACGGGACGGAAGCGGACGTGGTTCGGCCCGGTCGAGTGCTCGGAATCGACCTCCTCCACCCGCCGGCGCTGCACCTGCAGGAAGCGCACGTGCAGTTCCAGCACGAGGTCGTCCTGGTCGACCTGGAGGAGGCAGCTCGTCGCGAGGTCCGCCGGCTCACCGACCCCGGCGTCCACAGCTCCCCGCGGTCCGAGCACCCCGAACTGCCACCGCACCTGGTTCTTCGCGGAGGAGGCCCGGTACGGGTAGAGCAGGAAGCCCTCGTAGAGCACGGCATCCGCGATGCGGCGGGCGGCGGAGAGGGGGTCGGGGCCGGTCATCGCGCTGCTTCCGCTGCGCCGACGGTAGGTCCGGCAGCGGCAGCTTCCGCAGAAGCTCCGTCCAGCAGCTGCAGCACCGCCGCGTCCGACGAGATCAGTCCGCGTTCGGTGCGATAGCGGATCAACGCGTCCACGGTGTCGCGGTCGAGGCGAAGCCAAGCCGCGTGCGGGAAGAAGCGGTCCATCAGCGCCCGCCAGACGGCGACCGGGAGCTGGTGGGTCGCCTGCAGATGCCACGGGATCTGCTCGACGCCGAGGCCGCCGCTGCTCCCCGCGGGCCGGAACGCGGTGCCGCTGAACAGCAACTCGAGCGGGATCTCCCCCTGACGCAGTGCGTGCAGGTACGGCGTGCCGGTGACCTCGAGGTCGTAGGTGCACGGCACCGGGAGGTCGAACTCGAGGTCGCCGGTGAAGCCGCGGACCATCGTCGAGGCGTGGGTCCACAGGAAGGGACGCAACGTGTCGCGCCACCGTTGGCGACCGCCGAACTGATCGGTCAGCAGCGCCGCCTCGTCGTCGGTGTACTGCCGGCGCTGCGGTTGGATCTGGATCTGCGCGCGCAGGGCGATCGCGGACACCGGTACCGCGCCGTCGTCGGTCACGCGCAGCCGGAAGATCAGTGTCGGAACCGCGGCGAACGGCTCCGGTAGGACGTCGAGGACCGAGATCTCGAGGGTCATCGGCTGGGCTCCACCCGAGGTGCCGGACGGCTGACCGCGGCCAGCTCGGTGAAGAAGGCGGTCAGGAGGTCCCGTACGTCGGAGCCGCCGTCGAATCCGCGCCAGCGCTGGCGGAGCTGGCCGACCAGCGCATAGCAGGCGTCGATGGGGACCAGGTAGCTGTCGGTCGTGGTCGGTCCGCGGTGACCCACCAGAAGCGCCTCTACATCCGGTCGCAAGTCACCCAGGACCGGATTGGCCTCGACGACGTCGTGCCAGCGGGCGAGCGGCAGCTGCGACTCGGTCGCCCCGGCGGGGCTGGGGTAGCAGCCGACGGTCCGGCCGAGCGTGGAGTTGACGAAGAAGAACGCCAGCCCGACCGGCACGTCCAGGGCGTCCCAATCCACGTCGAGCTGGGGGAGGGAGAGGTACCGGTCCGGCACCGTCCGGTAGGCGAGGGTCGCGTCGTCGGCCGTGAACAGCAGCGCGCACGGCCGGCAGGTGCACAGCAGCCGCCGGTGCCCCAGGTCGACGACATGGGCGTGCGCGCGGCCGTTGCCGCCGGCCCGGGGAAGCAGGGTCTGCTCATCGGCGGGGATGGGCTCGCCGCACATCTCGCAGCGCTCGCCGGGTGGGCTGTCCGCCGGCCGGGAGCGGATCCGGCGGAGGACGGCGAGCGCGTCGGGCGATGCCGGCACCGTCATGGCTGCACCGTCATGTCTGCACCGTCATGCCGGCCCCGTCACACCGGCACCGGGGGATGGGCCGGAAGGACGACTTCGAGCCGGCCGTCCCGCTCGAGCAGCGGGAAGGGTTCGAGGTGACCGGCGTCGTCCTCCCGCCCGAGACCGGCGCGGTGCACGTCGTAGTGCCGGCCGCATCCCGGGCAGGTGAGCAGCGGAGCGCCGGACGCGAGTTCGCGGCTGAGCGCAGCGGTGCCCATGCCGGCGGTGAAGTCGGAAGCGCACTGCGGGCACAGGTCGCGGTAGGCGTAGCGCGCGTCCCGCCAGCGGCACAGCAGGACCGGCATCCCGTCCAGGAACAGATGCCGCACGGTTCCGTCGGGCAGGTCCGCGGCATCGTCGAGCGGCAGGTGGCTGCCGCCGGCCCCCGGCGGCTGTTCGCGGGTCCGGGCGCGCAGCGAGTCGACCGGGATGAGCCCCGCCTGTGTCGCCTGTGTCGAAGCAGAAGTCGCAGCCGGCGCACGGGCCGGTTCGACCGCGATCCCGGTGACCTCGGGCGCGGCCGCCTCGATCGCCTCGGTCACCGCGAGCTCCAGGGTGACCGAGGACGACGGGCAGCCGTCGCAGCTGCCGAGCATCCGCAGCTGCACCACACCGTCGTCGGAGATCCCGACCAACGTGACGTCACCGCCGTGCGAGCCCAGGTAGGGCCGCACCGAGTCGAGCGCCCGGCCGATCCGTTCCTCGACGCCGAAGGGGTGCAGCCCGGATACGAGCAGCAGGCTGGCGACGAGATCGTCGTCGGCTAGTCGCTCGAGCAGGTCGCCGCTCACCCCGACCGTCTCGTCGACGAGTTCCAGCAACCGTTCCAAGCCGGCGCCGTAGAGGTCGACGACGAGCCGGACCAGCTCTTCGGACCGCTCCCGCGCGGCCGGACCGGCGGCTGCGCTCGCCTCCAGCAACGCCTCGATGCGCTTGCCGGTGGTGCGCGGGTCTGTCGTGGGAGTGGTTGCGTCAGGCACCCGCCACCTCGCCCGTGGCGGCCTGGGTGGGGGAGTGGAGCTTCTGCAGCGTCTTACCGTCGCCGAGATACATGTGCACCCCGCACGGCAGGCAGGGGTCGAAGCTGCGGACCGTCCGCATGATGTCGATGCCCTTGAAGTGCTCCCGGTCGTTCTCCTCGAACAGCGGTTGGTCCTGCACCGCGTCCTCGTACGGACCGGGTGTGCCGTAGGAGTCTCGAGGGTTCGCGTTCCACGGCGTCGGTGGATACGGGTGATAGTTCGCGATCTTGCCGTCGCGGATCACCATGTGGTGCGAGAGCACGCCGCGAACCGCCTCGGTGAACCCGCACCCGATGCCCTCGTCCGGCACGTCGAACGGTTCCCAGGTCTTGGTGCGGCCGGCCCGGATCTCTTCCAGCGCCTTCTCCGCGAAGTGCAGCGCGCAGGCGGCGGCATAGGCCTGGAAGTAGGTCCGCGCTCGATTCCGCTCGATCGTGTTGCTCCACTGCGGGATCTTCCATTCGAAGTCGACCGGGCCCTTCAGCGCGGTCTTCGGCAGGTGGATCTGCACGCTGTGCCCGGTCGCCTTCACATAGCCGGTGTCGACCAGGCCGGACAGGGCCGTCGACCACAGGCGCGCCAGCGGGCCGCCGCCGGTGTCGAGCGCGAGGTGGTCGGTGCCGTCGAACCAGCGCGGCGACATCACCCAGCTGTACTTGTCGTCGAGGTCGCGCTTCTGCGGCCGCGGGTTGGTGTGCTGGTTCCACGGGTGCCGCCGGTCCACCGGGTTGCCCAGCGGGTCCCGGGCCACGAACATCTCCTGGTCGGTCCAGTCCTCGTAGTACGAGCTGCCGAGCAGGATCCGGATGCCGAGGTTGATGTCGACGAGGTCGTTGGTGACCAGCTGGCCGTCCACGACGACGCCGGGGGTCACGAACATCCGCCGGCCCCACTCGGTCATGTCCTTGTACTCGAAGTTGCAGACCTCGGGGTCCTGGAAGGCGCCCCAGCAGCCGAGCAGGGTCCGGCGCAGCCCGACCTGCTCGTAGCCCGGCAGCGCCTCGTAGAAGAAGTCGAACAGGTCGTCGTGCATCGGCACGACCTTCTTCATGAACTCGACGTAGCGCATCAGCCGGCTCATGTAGTCCGTCATCAGCTGGATCGTTGCGACCGTCCCGACGCCGCCCGGGTAGAGCGTCGACGGGTGGACGTGCCGCCCCTCCATCAGGCAGAACATCTCCCGCGTGGAGCGGCTGACCTGCAGCGCCTCCCGGTAGAACTCGCCGGTGAAGGGGTTGAGCGCCCGCATGATGTCGGCGACGGTGCGGTAGCCGTGGACGCCCGAGTTCGGTGCGGCCGTCGCCTCGGCCCGGGCAAGCACCCCGGGGTTGGTTTCCGAGACCATGCGCTCGCAGTAGTCCACCCCGACCAGGTTCTCCTGGAAGATGTTGTGGTCGAACATGTATTCGGCGGCTTCACCGAGGTTGACGATCCACTCGGCGAGGTGCGGGGGCTTCACCCCGAAGGCCATGTTCTGCGCATAGCAGGAGCAGGTGGCGTGGTTGTCGCCGCAGATGCCGCAGATCCGGCTGGTGATGAAGTGCGCGTCCCGCGGGTCCTTGCCCTTCATGAAGATCGAATAGCCGCGGAAGATCGACGACGTGCTGTGGCATTCCGCCACGGTCCGATTCGCAAAATCGATCTTCGTGTAGATGCCGAGGCTGCCCACGATCCGGGTGATCGGGTCCCAGGCCATCTCCACGAGTCCCTTGTCCTGTTCGGACGTGCGCGCGCTGCTCGGGAGTATCGCGGTCATCGAAAAGGGCCCCCTCGGCCTTGATCACGGCAGGACGCCGCAGGTACGGATGGCCGGCGCGGGTTCTAGACGCCGGTGCCGGCCCGAACGACGGACGCCGAACGGAGCGGCGGAGCCGAACATTTCGGTCCGGCTCGGTTCACCAGGTGCGGGTCGCCCCGCTCATCAGCTCTCGACCCGGGACCCGCCACCTGGGTTCCTTGTCGAGCGTCTTGGTCGTCGTGCCGCGCAACGTGCGGATGGTCGACCCGTACAGCCCGATCACTTTCGTGGAGATCTTCGCGCCGGGCGGCTCGTCCATGAACGGCATGAACTTGTCCGGGAAGCCGGGCATGGTGCAGCCGATGCAGATGCCGCCGACGTTCGGGCAACCGCCGACGCCGTTGATCCAGCCACGCTTGGGCACGTTGCACTGCACCACCGGCCCCCAGCAGCCGAGTTTGACGATGCACTTGGGCGACCCGTACTCCGTCGCGAACTCGCCCTGCTCGTAGTAGCCGGCCCGGTCGCAGCCCTCGTGCACAGTCTGCCCGAACAGCCAGGTGGGGCGGAGGGCGTCGTCGAGCGGGATCATCGGTGCCTGGCCGGTCGCCTGGTAGAGCAGATAGGTGATCGTCTCGGAGAGGTTGTCCGGCTGGATCGGACAGCCCGGTACGCAGACGATCGGGATGCCGGCCTTCGACTTCCACTCCCACCCGAGGTAGTCGGGCACGCCCATCGCCCCGGTCGGGTTGCCGGCCATCGCGTGGATGCCGCCGTAGGTCGCGCAGGTGCCGACGGCGAGGACGACCAGTGCCTTGGGGGCGAGCTTGTCCAACCACTCGCTGGTCGTTATCGGCTGCCCGGTCAGCGGATTGCTGCCGAACCCGGACCAGTAGCCGTCGTCGTGCAGCGCCTCGTTCGGGATCGACCCCTCGACGACCAGGACGAACGGGTCGATCTCACCGCGGTCGGCCTTCCGGAACCATTCGAGGAAGTCGTCCGCCCCGCCGGTCGGGCCACACTCGAAGTCGATCAGCGGCCAGTGCACCGCGACGTTGGGGAGTCCCGGAAGTGCACCGAGGGCGATCTCCTCGATACTCGGCTGTGTGGCGGCGGTCAGGGCGACCGAGTCCCCGTCACAGCTCAGTCCCGCGTTGATCCACAGAACGTGAACCGTCGTGTTCTCGGCCTGAAGCGCCTCTGCTGTGGGCATCCGAGCCCTCCCCTCGACCGGCTGCTCTGCTCAGGCCGGCACGTCGCGGGGCCCTCGGCGTCTACCGGGTGCGCGGCGCCGGTTGGTGATATACCGCACACTTCGGCCCTGTCAACCGGGACGAGGGAGGAGCGCTGGTGGCGCTCGGAGATGAACCTCGAGCGCGCCGGCGGCTGCGCGCCCGCGTCACCGGCACGGTTCAGGGCGTCGGTTACCGGCCGTTCGTCGCCGGGCTTGCGACCCGACTCCACCTGTCCGGATTCGTCGGTAATGATCCCGGCGGGGTCTTCGTCGAGGCCGAAGGTGACGATGCGGCGCTGCAGGACCTGCTCCGCGGACTGCGGGACGGGCCTCCGCTCGCGCGGGTGGAGACGGTGCGGGTGGAGGCCCTCGCGCTTCGGCAGGACGACGCGTTCCGGGTCGTCGAGAGCACCCGGGACGGGGTACGGGAGGCGCTCGTCGCGGCCGATTCGGCGACCTGTGCGGAGTGCTTGGCCGAGCTCGCTGACCCGGCTGACCGGCGATTCCGCTACCCCTTCGTCAACTGCACGAACTGCGGACCGCGGCTGACCATCGTCACCGACGTGCCCTACGACCGGGCCGCGACGACCATGGCCGACTTCGTGATGTGTGCCGCCTGCCGGCGCGAGTACGAGGACCCGCTGGACCGCCGTTTCCACGCCGAGCCGGTCTGTTGCCCTGACTGCGGGCCGCGCGTCCGGCTGCTGGACCCGGACGGGAGCACGTCCCGTGGCGGTGAGGCCGAGGCCGAGGTCGAGGGCGAGGCCGCAGGCGATCCGATCCGGCAGGCGGCCGCCCTGCTGCGGGCCGGAGGGGTCGTCGCGGTGAAAGGGCTCGGCGGGTACCACCTCGCGGCGGTGGCGACGTCGCTCTCGGCCGTGACTACTCTGCGTAACCGCAAGCACCGCGAGGACCGTCCGTTCGCAGTGCTGGTTCCGGATCTCGCGACCGCCCGCGAGCTCTGTGTCGTCGGTTCGGCCGACGCGGCCGACCTCACCGGCCCGGCCCGGCCGATCGTGCTGCTGCCCCGGGCCGGGGGAGCGGTCCGGCTCGCGGACGCGGTCGCTCCCGGGCAGGCCACGCTCGGGCTGATGCTCCCGTACACCCCGCTGCACCACCTGCTGCTCGCGGAGGTCGGGGAGCCGCTGGTGCTGACCAGCGGCAACGTCTCGGACGAGCCGATCGCGTTCGACGACGAGGACGCGCTGCGCCGACTGGGTCCGCTGGTCGAGGGGCTGCTCGTGCACGACCGGGTCATCCGGACCCGGGTGGACGATTCGGTGATGCGCGCGGTCGGCCGGCCGGGCGGGCGGACGGTTCCGGTGCGCCGATCGCGCGGATACGTCCCGGCTCCCGTCCGGCTGCCGGTGCCGGCCGGGCGGCCGGTGCTCGCCTGCGGTCCGGAGCTGAAGAACACGTTCTGCCTCGCCCGCGGCTCCTCCGCCTTCGTCTCCCAGCACATCGGGGACCTGGAGAACTACGAGACCCTGCGCAGCTACACGGACGGGATCGACCACTTCCAGCGGCTGTTCGCGATCGCGCCGGCGGTGGTGGCGCACGACCTTCATCCGGAGTACCTGTCGACGAAGTACGCGTTCGACCTGGCCGCGGCGGACCCGGATCTCGAGCTTCTCGGCATCCAGCATCACCACGCGCATGTCGCGTCGTGCTTGGCCGACAACGGACGGGTCGGGCCGGTGATCGGCGTCGCCTTCGACGGGCTCGGCATGGGCACCGACGGCACGCTGTGGGGCGGTGAGTTCCTGCTCGCCGATCTGGTCGGTTTCACCCGCGTCGCGCATCTCACCGCGGTCCCGCTGCCCGGTGGCGCGCGGGCGGTGCGCGAGCCGTGGCGGATGGCGGCGGCCTATGCGGGGCTGCTGGGGTTGGAGGGCCTGACCGTGGCACGGCGGCACGACCGGCGGTGGGACGAGGTGCAGCGCCTGGCCACGGCGGGGGTGAACAGCCCGCTGACCTCGAGCGCCGGACGGCTCTTCGACGCGGTGGCCGCGCTGGTCGGTCTGCGCGACGAGGTGACCTACGAGGGACAAGCGGCGGTCGAACTCGAGCAGCACGCCGACCCGGCGGAAGCCGGTCGGTATCCGGTGTCGGTCCTTCCCGGTTCCCAGCTTCCCGGTTCCCAGCTGTCCGGTTCCCAGCTGCCCGGTTCCCAGCTGCCCGGTTCCCCGCTGCGTGTCTGCGGCGAGGACCTCGTCGCGGCGGTCGCCGAGGATCTGCGGTCCGGCGTCGCCGTCGAGCGGATCGCGGCACGGTTCCACCGCGGGTTGGCCGCTGCGGTCGTGACCGTCTGCGTCCAAATTCGGAACCGGACCGCGGTCACGACCGCCGCCCTGAGCGGCGGCGTGTTCCAGAACGTGCTGCTCTCCACCCTGTGCCGCGAGGGGCTGGAGGAGGCCGGCTTCGACGTGCTCGAGCATCAACAGGTGCCGCCGAACGACGGCGGGATCAGCCTCGGTCAAGCCGCGGTGGCGGCCGCCGGCGGAGCGTCAGTAGAGCGCCAGCCAGATGCCGACGTAGTGGCACAGCGCCCCGATCAACGTGCAGAGGTGGAAGACCTCGTGGTAGCCGAACGTCGCGGGGCGGGGGTCGGGCCGCCGCGTCGCGTAGGCCGCGGCGCCGAGTGAGTAGAAGGCGCCTCCCACGAGCATGAGCACGGCCGCGGCTACCCCGCCGCCTCTGATGATCGCGCCCATGAAGAAGATCGCGACCCAGCCGAGCGCCACGTAGGCAGGCGTCATCACCCACCGGGGGGCGGATGGCCACAGCATCCGGAACGCCACGCCGAGCAGCGCGCCCGCCCAGACGACGATGAGCACCTCCCGGGCCTGGTGCGGCTGCAACGCGACGGCCGCGAACCCGGTGTAGGACCCGGCGATGAGCACGAAGATCATCGAGTGGTCGAGCCGCTTCATGATGCGGCGCCCCCGCGGCGTCCACGTCACCCGGTGGTAGGTCGCGCTGGTGGTGAACAGCCCCACCACGCTGATCGTGTAGACGGTGAGCGCGATGCGGTGATGCGTGCCGAAGGCGATCAGCACCACCCCGGCGACGAGGGCGACCGGGGCAGCCACCAGGTGCAGCCAGCCCCGTAGGCGGGGGCGCAGGACGTCGCGTGGATGGACCGGCTCGACCACCCCGAGATTGCTCACACCGCGACGCTATCGGTGCTTATCAAGGACGCAAAGACGGTCGCCAGGTAAAGTGCCCCTACCCGAAGGCCGCAGCGGAGCGCCTTCGGGTCGACGTCTTTGAGGGAGTGCTCGTGACCACCGCTGCCACTATTCCCGGCCTCGATGAGGCCCCTACGAAGCACCAGAAGCTCATCGCCTGGGTGCGTGAGATCGCCGAACTCACCCAGCCCGACCGCGTGTACTGGTGCGACGGCTCCGACGAGGAGTGGGAGAGGTTGACCAGTCAGCTGGTCGAGAGCGGGACGCTGCGTACGCTCAATCCGGAGAAGCGTCCGAACTCGTTCTACGCAGCGTCCGACCCGCGCGACGTCGCCCGGGTCGAGAGCCGCACATTCATCTGTTCGGAGAAGGCCGAGGACGCCGGGCCGACGAACAACTGGACCGACCCCGCGGAAATGCGCGGGACGCTCAAGGGCCTGTTCGCCGGCTCCATGCGCGGCCGCACCATGTTCGTCGTCCCGTTCTGCATGGGCCCGCTCGGCTCGAAGATCAGCGCGCTCGGTGTGGAGATCACCGACAGCGCCTACGTCGCCATCTCGATGCGCGTCATGACCCGGATGGGCAAGCCTGCGCTCGACGAGATGGGCGAGGACGGCTTCTTCGTGCCGGCCGTGCACTCCCTCGGCGCGCCGCTGACCGCGGGGCAGGCCGACGTCCCGTGGCCGTGCAACGAGACGAAGTACATCGTCCACTACCCGGAGACCCGCGAGATCTGGTCCTACGGGTCCGGCTACGGCGGCAACGCCCTGCTCGGCAAGAAGTGCTACGCCCTGCGGATCGCCAGCGTCATGGCGCGCGACGAGGGCTGGTTCGCCGAGCACATGCTGATCCTCAAGCTGACCTCGCCCGAGGGCGTCGTGAAGTACATCGCCGCCGGGTTCCCGAGTGCGTGTGGCAAGACCAACCTCGCCATGCTCCAGCCGTCGCTCGAGGGCTGGAAGGCCGAGACCGTCGGTGACGACATCTGCTGGATGCGCTTCGGCGAGGACGGCCAGCTCTACGCCGTCAACCCGGAGGCTGGCTTCTTCGGCGTCGCTCCCGGCACCGGCATCTCCACCAACAAGAACGCCATCGACAGCCTCTGGGGCAACTCGGTGTTCACCAACGTCGCGCTGACCGACGACGGCGACGTGTGGTGGGAGGGCCTGACCGACGAGCCGCCGGCGCACCTCATCGACTGGAAGGGTCGCGACTGGACCCCGGAGTCCCCGGAGCCCGCCGCGCACCCGAACTCCCGGTTCACCGTGCCGGCCTCGCAGTGCCCGACCATCGCCCCCGAGTGGGAGGACCCGAAGGGTGTGCCGATCTCGGCCATCCTGTTCGGTGGCCGTCGCGCCACCGCCGTCCCGCTGGTGACCGAGTCGTTCAACTGGCAGCACGGCGTCTTCCTGGCCTCCAACGTGGCCTCCGAGGGCACCGCGGCCGCCGAGAACAAGGTCGGCGCGCTGCGTCGCGACCCCTTCGCCATGCTGCCGTTCTGCGGCTACAACATGGCCGACTACTTCGGCCACTGGCTGAAGATGGGCAAGCAGGCTGACCAGAGCAAGCTGCCGAAGATCTACTTCGTCAACTGGTTCCGCAAGGACGAGCACGGCAAGTACATCTGGCCGGGCTTCGCGGAGAACACCCGCGTCCTGAAGTGGATCGTCGAGCGGCTCGACGGTAAGGCCGACGCGCAGGAGACGCCGATCGGCCTGACGCCGACCAAGGAGGCTCTCGACCTGTCCGGGCTCGACCTCACGGACCACCAGCTCCACGTGCTGCTCACGGTGAACACGGCGGTCTGGAAGGAAGAGGCGGCCCTGATCCCGGGCGACTACGAGAAGTTCGGTGCCCACCTGCCGCAGGAACTGATGGACGAGCACGAGGCGCTCATCCGTCGTCTCGAGAGCTGACCCTCTCGACCGCTTCGCACCGGCACGACGACAGGGCCCCACTGATCCGGTGGGGCCCTTTCGCCGTGCCAGGGGCACCCTGGCGGCTCTCCTGCGCGCGGACAGCCCAGGCACACGGGCGTAGATTACGAACTCGTGGGCCTTGCCGATCGTGTTGCTGAAGGGCTGACCGAGGCCGCCTACCGCTCCTACGAGCGCCGCCTGACCCGTGAGCTGCGGGGTGCGCCGGTTCCCCGCCACGTCGGCGTCATCCTCGACGGCAACCGGCGGTGGGCGCGGGAGCGTGGCGCGGCGAACGTCTCGCACGGGCACTCCCGCGGGGCGGACAAGGTCCAGGAGTTCCTCGGCTGGTGCGCCGACGCCGGCGTCGAGGTCGTCACGCTGTGGCTGCTCTCCACCGACAACCTCTCCCGTTCGCGTGAAGAGCTCGACCCGCTGCTCGAGGTGATCGAGAAGGTGGTGACGGACCTGGCCGCCTCCGACGAGCCGTGGCGCGTCCATCCGATGGGAGCCCTCGATCTCCTCCCCGCGTCGACCGCGACCGTTCTGAAGGAGGCGGCCGTCGCGACCGCGGCGAAGCCCGGGCTGCACGTCAACGTCGCCGTCGGTTACGGGGGGCGGCGCGAGATCGCCGATGCGGTGCGGTCGCTGCTGCAGGAGCATGCAGCCAACGGCGCGACCCTCGAGGAGGTCGCGTCGTTCCTCGACGTCGACCACATCGCCGAGCACCTCTACACCCGAGGCCAGCCCGATCCCGACCTGGTCATCCGGACCAGCGGCGAGCAGCGCCTATCCGGCTTCCTGCTCTGGCAGAGCGCCCACAGCGAGTTCCACTTCTGCGAGGCGTACTGGCCGGACTTCCGGCGGACCGACTTCCTGCGGGCGCTCCGGGCCTACGCGGTCCGCAGCCGGCGCTTCGGAGCCTGACCGCTCCCGGCCGCTCCCACAACTGCAGAACGGGCGGTCACCGAAGCCGGTGGCCGCCCGTCCGTGCGAACTGGTCAGGTCTTGATGCGCTGCAGAAGGCCAGCGACGAGCTTCCCGCCGGCCACCCAGACGAGAGCCGCGATGCCGTAGTTGATCAGAGTGTTCGTCTTCGGGTTCTTGAAGCTGAACAGGTCCTTGAACGGCCCCGCGAGGTTGTTCGCGTAGTCCGTCACGTGACTCACGACGTTATTGCTCGGGTTGCCCTTGAACATCACGAAGACGATGTGCAGGACCAGGATCGCGGCAGCGATGCCGGCGATGACCATGACGATCGTCGCCAGGATCCCCGCGACGCTCCCGGCCCCCGTCTTGAGTTGAGACCCTGCGTTGTGCGCGGCGAACCGATGGCGTAAGCCGCCACGTCCACGCTTCGTGTCGTTCGTTTCCTCGGTCTCGGTCGCCATGTCCCCTCCAACGAGCAACCAGCACAACAGTGACGCGGACCGCGGTCCGCTACGTCCGCTGTGCCCCGCCGGACTCAGGGCTAGTCCTGGACCTGGGCCTTTGCCGCACAAATTCCAGTGGTTCGGTCACACAAAGCGGACATATGTGGCCACTCCCTCGTGGGTGGGGGCCTCGGCGGCCGAGCTGCGTAATTTCCTGCCGGTCAGGACCGGTGCTTTCTTACGCGGCCCAGCACCGCGGCTCGCGCGCCAGGCGTCGGCCGCCGCGGCTCAACCAGCAGCCGGCCGGGTCATTGCCAGCAGGTCGAGGGCGTCATCGAGCTGTTGCTCGGTGAGCTTGCCGTCGCTGATGTAGCCCCGCTCCACGATCACCTCGCGGATCGTCTTCTCCTCCTTCAGCGACTGCTTGGCGACCTTGGCCGCCTCCTCGTAGCCGATGTAGCGGTTGAGCGGCGTGACGATCGACGCGGACGACTCGGCGTACCGGCGGCAGCGCTCGGCGTCGGCCTCGATGCCGTCCACGCACCGGTCGGCCAGCAACCGGCTGATGTTCGCGAGGATCCGGATCGACTCGAGCAGGTTGCGCCCGATCACGGGCAGCATCACGTTCAGTTCGAAGGTGCCGGCGCTGCCCCCGAAGGCGACGGCGGCGTCGTTGCCGACCACCTGCGCGACCACCTGGCAGACCGCCTCGGGGATGACCGGGTTGACCTTGCCCGGCATGATCGACGAGCCGGGCTGCAGGTCGGGCAGCCGGATCTCGGACAGGCCGGCGCGGGGACCGGATCCCATCCAGCGCAGGTCGTTCGCGATCTTGTACAGGGACATCGCGTAGGTGCGCAGCATGCCGGAGCACTCGACCAGCGCGTCGCGGGATGCCTGCGCCTCGAAGTGGTTGCGGGCCTCGGTCAGCGGCAGCCCGAGGTCGGCGGACAGCCGCTCGATCACCTTGGCCGCGAAGCCGGGAGGCGTGTTGATGCCGGTGCCGACGGCGGTGCCACCGAGTGGCAGCTCACGCACCCGGGGGAGGGTCGCCTCGAGCCGCTCCCGGCCGTAGCGCACCGCCGCCGCGTAGCCGCCGAACTCCTGGCCGAGCGTCACCGGCGTCGCGTCCATGAGGTGGGTGCGGCCGCTCTTCACAACCTCGGCGAACTCGGTCTCCTTGCGCCCGAGGGACTCGGCGAGGTGATCGATCGCCGGGAGGAGCTCTTCGGCAATCGATCGCGCCGCGGCGACGTGGATCGCCGAGGGGAAGGTGTCGTTCGACGACTGGCTGGCGTTGACGTGGTCGTTCGGGTGAACCGGGGAACCCAGCTTGTCGCCGGCGAGTCCGGCCAGCACCTCGTTGGTGTTCATGTTCGTCGACGTGCCGGATCCGGTCTGGAACACGTCGAGTGGGAACTGGTCGGTCCACTCGCCGGCCACGACCTCGTCGGCCGCCTCGGCGATCGCCGTCGCCACGTCTTCCGGCACCACGCCGAGCTGGGCGTTGACGCCCGCAGCGGCTCGCTTGATCGCGGCGAGGGCGGCGACGAGTCGCTCCTCCACCCGCGTACCGCTGACCGGGAAGTTCTCCACCGCCCGCTGCGTCTGGGCACGCCACTTGGCGGCCTTGGGAACCCTTACCTCGCCCATCGAGTCGTGCTCGACCCGGAATTCGTCCTCGCTCACGTCCTGCAGGTTAGCGAGCCCTGCAGATTGCGGGCATTGCGCACCCTGCCGGACCGGTACCGCTCCGCCCGCACCGGTGCCAGACTGCGGAGCCGTTCGCCCCGGATTCGGTGGCCGGGGCGCGAGCTCCACCCCTGGGAGGTTTCCGTGACCGGTTCAGTGATCTCACCGACGCGACCCGGGTGTCCGACGTGATCGGGATGATCAACTATCCCAGTCAGCGGCGTGCGCTCGCCGGTCGCGGGGTGACGCTGATCGGAGACGCCGGGCTGGTCGCCGATTACCTGTGGGGCGTGGGGTGCGGGTGGGCGTTCCAGAGCGCGGAGTGGCTCGTCGATGCGACCGCGGCCGACCTGCTGCGCCGGCAGGACCTGACGCGTCCCCTTCGGCGGTACGCCCGCCGCATGCGGCGACAGCTCGGACCGCACCACACGATGATCTCGGACTACGCGACGGGCCGGCCGTTCAACGCGCTGGAGCGGCTGCTGCGGGGCCGCCGCCGTGCCGCCGCGCCGGTCCCCGTCCCGCCGCCGCGCACGACCGCGGCTGGCGGCGCGAATACCGCGAGCCAGCCCGCGTCTGAGCCTGCTGCTGAGCCGGCCGCGGCGGGAGGGTCGACGTGACCGCGGAGGCGCTCGAGCGGCGAACGCTGGTCGTCGACGGGCTCCGGACTCCGGTGGTGCTCGCCGGGCCGGCCGACTCGGCCGAGGCCGTGGTCTTCGTGCACGGTAACCCCGGCTCCGGCGAGGAGTTCGCTCCGCTGGCAGCCGCGGTCGGCGCCTACGGCCGGGCAGTCGCGCCGGACATGCCGGGTTATGGGACCGCGGACAAGCCGGACGACTTCGACTACACGACCGCCGGATACGCCCGGCACCTCAACGGTGTGCTCGACGAGGCGGGTGTGACCCGGGCCCACCTCGTGCTGCACGACTTCGGTGGCCCGTGGGGCCTGACCTGGGCAGCGCAGAACCTGGACCGGGCCGCGAGCGTCACGTTGATCGACACGGGGGTGTTGCTGAACTACCGGTGGCACTACCTCGCGAAAATCTGGCGGACTCCGGTGGTGGGTGCGGCATTCATGGCCACGTCGACCAAGCCGGCGCTGAAGCTGCTCCTGCGCCACGGCAATCCCCGCGGGCTGCCGGAGCCCTTCTTCGACCGGATGTGGGCGAACTTCGACCGCGCCACCCGCCGGGGCGTGCGCCGGCTCTACCGCGCCACGCCGGACCCTGCCGGTGACTCCTTGGCGCTCCACACCCTTCTGCGCCCGCAGAAAATCCCGGCGCTCGTCGTCTGGGGAGCGCGGGATCCCTACATCTCCGTCGACCTCGCCTACCGACAGCGGGAGACGTTTCCGGGGGCCGAGGTGACCGTGTTGGACGACTCCGGCCATTGGCCGCACGCCGACAACCCGGCGGCGGTGGAGGCGGCGGTCATTCCGTTCCTGCGCCGCCAGCTGGCCGCCGCCTCGCAGCCGGACCAGTCGACCCCCTAGACCGACCTCCCAGGCCGCTCCAGGGGGCCCGGGCGCCGAAGCTGTGTGGGGTTGGACCGGGCGGGCCCGGCACAACCCCACACAGGTCCCTCGAAAACGGGCCGAGACTAGAACGGGACGGTCGAATACGCCTGCAGCTTCGAGAGCCGGTGCTGGCTCTGCACCCGGCGGATGGTGCCGCTCTTGGATCGCATCACCAGGCTGTCGGTGGTGGCGCCGCCCGGCCGGTAGGTGACGCCCTCCATCAGCTCACCGTCGGTGATGCCGGTCGCGACGAAGAAGACATTGTCGCTGCGCACCAGATCCGAGGTGAAGAGCACCTGCTCGGGGTCGCGCCCCGCCTCGAGGACCCGGCGGCGTTCGTCGTCGTCCTTCGGCCACAGCTTCACCTGGATGGTGCCGCCGAGGCAGAGCATCGCGCAGGCGGTGATGATCCCCTCCGGGGTCCCGCCGACGCCGAGCAGCAGGTCCACGCCGGGGGTCTCGTTAGCCGCCATGACCGCGCCCGCGACGTCTCCGTCGGTGAGCAGCTTCACGCGGGCGCCCGCCTCCCGGACGCGGCGGACCAGGTCCTCGTGCCGGGGCCGTTCGAGGATCGCGACGGTCACATCGCGGACGGCGACCCCCTTCGCCCTGGCAACAGCGGCGATGTTGTCCGCGACCGGGGCGTTGATGTCGACGACGTCCACCGACTCCGGCCCGGCGACGAGCTTGTCCATGTAGAAGCAGACGCTGGCGTCGTACATGGAGCCGCGTTCGCTCACCGCCATCACGGCGACGGCGTTGTTCATGCCCTTCGCGGTGAGCGTCGTCCCGTCCACCGGGTCGACCGCGACATCGCACTCGGGCCCGAGGCCGTCGCCGACCTCTTCGCCGTTGAACAGCATCGGGGCCTCGTCCTTCTCGCCTTCCCCGATGACGACGACGCCCTTCATCGACACGGTGCCCACCAGCCGACGCATCGCGTCGACCGCGGCTCCGTCAGCGCCGTTCTTGTCGCCGCGGCCCACCCAGCGAGCCGCCGCGAGGGCGGCCGCCTCGGTGACGCGGACGAGCTCGAGCGCGAGGTTCCGGTCGGGGGCCTGTCCGCGGACCTCCAGCGGAGAGGGCGTGGGGTCGGTCGACGGGTCGCTAGCTGGCGCCGAGGTGGACGTCGACATGGGAGAGGTGCTCACGCCCCGGATCGTATTGGCCGAAGGTTGCCGGAAGGAGACCTGACGCGGGTGTCGAAATTCGTAGCCAGGGCCGCGTCCACTTGATGCGTTGCCCGCAAACGTTCCGGGGCCGCAGACAGGCTGGGGGGTCGGCGGCTCCGGAACTCCGGTCAGGCGCGACATCGCGCCGGACATCGGGGGGGAGTCGGGGGACAGTGGTCGGGTCGGGGGGCCCGACCGCTGTTTCTCCCCTCGCTTGAGAGTGCCGGTGTGAGCAGGTGCACCGTGGCCCGGTGGGCCGTCCGCTCCCGGCCGGGAAGACCTGTCGCATGGCGCGCGTGGACTTCGACCCGAAACAGCTCGGCAAGGACGTCTACGCCCTGCTCAACAGCATCGTCGTCCCACGACCGATCGCGTGGGTCTCGACCCGGTCGCGCGGCGGCATCGACAACCTCGCCCCACACTCGTACTTCACCGTCTCGAGCGTGCAACCGCCGGTCGTCCAGTTCACCTCCATCGGCGTCAAGGACTCCCTGCGCAACGTGCGGGAGACCGGCGAGTTCGTGATCAACGTGAGCACCGAACAGTTGGTCGAGAGCGTCAACCGCACCGCGACCCGGTTCCCGTCCGAGGTCGACGAGTTCCTCGCCGTCGGGCTGACCGTCGAGCCGTCCGAGATGGTCGCGCCTCCGCGGGTCGCCGAATCACCCATCGCGATCGAGTGCTGCTTGGTCGACGAGCGCTCCTTCGGTGACAGCACGGTCGTGTTCGGCGAGGTCCTGCACATCGCGGTCGATCCTGCGGTGCTGCGCGACGGCACGGTGGCGCCTGAGCTGCTGGCGCCGGTCGCGCGGCTCGGCGGCTCACTTTGGAGCTCCCTCGGCGAGATCTTCGACCTGCATCGCGTGGCCGTCGAGGAGTACCGGCCGGTCCGGGCCTGACCAGGCAGGTTTGACCAGGCGGGCTGACCAGGCAGGCCTACCAGGCGGGTCCGCGCAGGCGGGCCCGAGCAGCACGCGGGCGCACAATGGACCCGTGGCCCCGGCAACGAAGAAGCGCGGCTACGAGACCGTGCGAGACATGCTGCTGTCGCTGGGCGTGATCGTCGCCGGGGTCCTGATTTTCGTGGCGCTGCAGCCCAAGAACCACCAGAACCCGATCCCGACGGTCGACTGGCAGCCCCAGGTCGAGATCCTCCGCAACTCCGCGAAGTACCCGATCGTGACCCCGGATCCGGTGCCACCTGGTTGGCAGGTGAACTACGCGCGGATCGGCAACACCGGAGCGACCGAGCTGCACCTCGGGCTGGTCCTGGACCGCGTCCGCTTCGCCCAGCTCGACGAGACGGATCAGCCGAATTCCCGCTTCTTCACCGACGGCAAGGTTCCCCCGACCGCGGCGGGCACGGTGACGGTCAACGGGGTCGCCTACGAGATCCGGCGGTCCGGGAGCGGCAACGCCGCCCATGTCGCGATCGTGCGGTCGCTGGCCGGCGGAGCGACCCTGACGTTGTCCGACGGTGGCTCCGACAACGGGGCGACCTACGACGAGCTGGTAGCGCTGGCCGGCTCCCTACGCGATCAGCCGGTCCGGTCCTCCGGCGGCTGAGTCTCGACGGCCGGGGTCTTCACAGTCGGGGCCTTCATAGTCGAGGCCTCCGGGAAGTCGCCCTCCGCCTCGCGGACGGCCCGCATCCGCTGCCGCGCCCCTTCCAGCCAGGCCTGGCACTGGCGGGCGAGTTCTTCGCCGCGCTCCCAGAGCGCCAGCGACTCCTCGAGGGGAACACCCCCCGCCTCCAGGCGCCGGACGACGTCCTCGAGTTCCGCCCGGGCCTGCTCGTAGGTCGGCTGCTCGCTCATGGGACGACCTCCGGGACGCGTCCGTCCACGGAGACGTTCAGTCGACCGGCGGCCAGCCGCACGTCGAGGCTCTCGCCGTCCGCGGCGTCGTCCGCCGAGCGCAGGACCGACCCGTCGCTGCGCTGAACCACCGCGTAGCCGCGCTCCAACGTGGCGAGCGGGCTCATGGCGCGGACCCTGGCCACGCTGTGCACCAGCCCGGATTCCGCCCGGTCGAGAGCGGCTGCCAGACTCCTGGTGCCGCGGTCCCGGAGCGCGCCGACCTCCCCGCTGCGGCGCTCGAGGTCGCGCTCCGGGGTGGCGAGCACCGGCCGGTGGCGCAGGCCGTCGAGCCGGTGCTGCTCCGCTTCCAGCCGTCCGGCGACCGCCCGGTGCGCCCGGCCCCGCAGGCCGGTGACCAGGGTAAGCTGCTCGCCGACATCGGGGACGACGCGCTTCGCGGCATCCGTGGGGGTCGAGCAGCGGAGGTCGGCGACGAGGTCCAGCAGCGGCGTGTCCTGTTCGTGTCCGATGGCGCTGACCACCGGGGTCCGGGCGTCGGCGACGAGCCGTACCAGCGCCTCGTCGGAGAAGGGCAGCAGGTCCTCCAGCGACCCGCCGCCGCGGGCCAGCACGATCACCTCGACCTCGGGGGCCCGGTCCAGCTCACGCAGCGCCGCAGACACCTCACTGACCGCCAGCGGCCCCTGGACCGCCACTTCGCGCAGTGCGATCCGCACCGCCGGCCACCGGCGCCGGGCGTTCTCCACGACGTCCCGCTCCGCCGCCGAACCACGGCCTGTGATCAGGCCGACGGTGCCGGGGAGGAACGGCAGCGACCGCTTGCGGGACGCGGCGAAAAGACCCTCCGCGGCGAGGACCGCCTTCAGCCGCTCCAACCGGGCCAGGAGTTCGCCGACGCCGACCGGCCGGATGTCGTAGGCGACCAGCTGCAGGGAACCGCGGGTCAGGTGCATCTCCGGCTGACCCCACAGCACGACTCGGGCGCCGTCCTGCAGGCCCGCCACCAGCGCCGGGCTGCACGCCACCCGCAGCGACACGTCCGCCACCGGATCGCGCAGGGTGATGAAGGCAGTGCGCATGCCCGGCCGGCGGGAGATCTCGGTGACCTGCCCCTCGACCCAGATCCGGCCGAGGCGGCCGATCCAGCCGGCGATCTGCCGGGCCACCGTGCGTACGGGCAGCGGCGACTCCGCGCTCGTGTCGAGACCCACGAAGGGCGACCCTACGGTCCGGCAGTCGTGGATGGGGCTGCCGTTCTGCGAGACTCCATCGCATGCCTGACCTCGAAGCCGTGATGCTCGTCGGTGGCAAAGGCACCCGCCTGCGCCCGCTGACGATCTCGGCCCCGAAGCCGATGCTCCCCACCGCCGGGGTGCCGTTCACGGCCCATCAGCTGGCTCGGGCCCGGGACGCCGGCGTCACCCACGTCGTGCTGGCCACCTCCTACCGCGCCGAGGTGTTCGAGGCGTACTTCGGCGACGGATCCGCCTTCGGGCTGGAGCTGACCTACGTCACCGAGACCGAGCCGCTCGGTACTGGTGGCGGCATCCGCAACGTCGCCGACCACCTGCGCAGCAAGCCGCACGACCCGGTGCTGATCTTCAACGGCGACGTGCTGTCCGGCGTCGACCTGCGCGCTCAGGTCGAGACCCACCGGGCGAGCGGCGCCGAGGTCACCCTGCACCTCGTCGAGGTCGAGGACCCGCGCGCCTTCGGCGTCGTCCCGACCGACGACAGCGGCCGCGTCACCGCCTTCCTGGAGAAGACGCCCGACCCGCCGACCAACAGGATCAACGCCGGCTGCTACGTCTTCAACCGCGCGGTCATCGATGCCATCCCGGCCGGCCGGCGGGTCTCGGTCGAGCGCGAGACGTTCCCCGGGCTGCTCCGCGACGGAGCGCTCGTGCGTGGCTTCGTCGACTCCTCGTACTGGCTGGACCTCGGAACCCCGGCCGCGTTCGTCCAGGGATCCTGCGACCTGGTGCGGGGCCTGATCTCGTCGAGCGCCCTGCCCGGGCCGGTGGGCGAGGCGCTGCTGCTCCACGGCGCCGAGGTGGCCGACGACGCGACCGTCACCGGTGGCACCACCCTCGGACGGGACGTCGTCGTCGGCGCCGGCGCCCAGGTGACCGGCAGCGTGCTGTTCGACAGTGCCCGAGTCGGGGCGGGGGCGGTCGTGGTGAACAGCATCGTCGGCCGCGGCTCGGTCGTCGGCGCCGGCTCGGCGCTGACCGGGGTCGTGCTCGGCGACGAGGTGCGCCTCGGCGAACGGAACGAACTCCGGGACGGGGCGCGCGTCTTTCCCGGGGTTCAGCTACCGGCCGCCGGCGTGCGGTTCAGCTCCGACCAGAGCTGAACCGGGCCGTTACTTCGAGGCGGAGGCCGAGGGCTTGGGCGCGGTGGCGCCTGACGTCGAGGGGGCGGTCGTGGCCGCACTTGGCGCGGTCGTGCCGGTGTTCGCGCCGGTCGCACCGCTGCCGGCCGGCGTCACCGTGCCGCCGCTGCCACCGGACTCTGCGGCGGTCGGCGACTTCCAGTCCTGGCCCGCCGTCGGGTCGGTGTAGGTCTTGACGAAGTTGGCGACGACGTCAGCGTTGACCGTTCCGCAGCGCTGCGTCCGGTCCCAGGCGGTCAGGACGAAGTGCCGGCCGCCCGGGAAGACGCCGCGGTCCCACGGCACCGCGATGAAGCGTTGACCGGCCTGAGCAGCGATCGTCTGCAGCTTGGTGACCTCGGCCGGTGCGAGCTCGTTGTCGTACCAGCCGATCACGAACCCGTGCTCGAGGTTGTGCACCCCGCGCTCGAGCCTCGGCTTGTCGGCCCGCTGGTAGAAGTGGATCGAGTCGGGCAGCGGGTTCGCGTCGTGCGGGCCGGACGACGGCGGGATCTGCTCACCCTTCTCGGACAGCAGCTTCGCGTAGTCGACGGTGGCCGTGACGTGGTCCCGGCTGATCTGAACGTCGTTGCGGACGCCGGTGCAGTCGGCGGTCTTGGCCCCGGCGCTCGCCGTCTTCACGTAGCCGACGGTCCGCTGCTCGGACCTGGACCGGGCCTGCAGCACCGATGGGACGATCGCGGCGAGCAGGACGGCGACGGCGATGAAGCTGCCGACGCCGTAGACGAGGAAGGACGACCGGCGCTCCTTGCGGCGCTGCTCACGGCGCATCGCCTCCACCCGAGCACGGCGATCGTTCTTGCTCGACTTCGCCATCGTTCCCTTTCTTGGAGCGTTTGCTGGGGGCGGCGCGCGTCGCGGCCCACCCCAAGCAGGGAGTTTACGAAGAGAATGGGGCCGTGCCCGCGATCCGCTACCGCTCCCGTCTGCCGCTGGACCTGCGGCGGACGTTGGCTCCCTTGCGTCGCAGCGGCGGCGACCCGACCCACATGACTGTCAACGGCGCGATCTGGCGGACGGTTCCGTGCTGGTCACCCGACGGTCCCGGGCCGGCCACGCTCCGTCTCGAGCAGGCCGCGGACGGTGCGGTCGTCGTCTTCGCCTGGGGGCCCGGCGCGGAGGAGGCCCTGCGCGGCGTCCCCGACCTGCTCGGCGCGCGGGACCCGAGCACCGCGCTGGAGGTGGAGCACCCGCTGCTGCACGACCTGGCCCGGCGCTTCGTCGGGGTGCGGCTGCTCCGCACCGGGCGCGTCTTCGAGGCGCTGGTGCCCGCGGTGCTGGAGCAGAAGGTGACCGGCATCGAGGCGTTTCGCGCGTGGCGGTGGCTCGTGCGTCGCTACGGGACGCCGGCCCCGGGCCCCGCGCCGGCCGGATTGCTCGTCATGCCCGGACCCGAGGTCTGGCGCCGCATCCCCTCCTGGGACTGGCACCGTGCCGGGGTGGACGCGAAGCGGTCGCGGACCATCCTGGCTGCCTGCGCGGTGGCGTCGGCGCTGGAGCGGACGCTCGCGCTCGACAGCGGAGCCGAGGTGGCGCGGGCGCTGCGGACCGTGCCCGGGATCGGCGTGTGGACGGCGGCCGAGGTGGCGCAGCGGGCGCATGGCGACCCGGACGCGGTGTCGGTGGGGGACTTCCACCTCCCCAACCTGATCGGGTACGCGCTGGCCGGCCGAACCCGCAGCGACGACGCGGTGATGCTCGAACTGCTGGAGCCCTACCGGCCCTACCGGCAGCGAGTGGTGCGGCTGCTGGAACTCGGCGGACCCCGGCCACCCGCCTTCGGCCCGAAGCGCGCGATCCGCTCCTACGCCAGCTTCTGAGCAGCACAGCCACCCCCCAGCCTCAACTCGCGCGTGGCCCGAGGCGTCGGCGAAGCCAGCGGAGCTGTGGATAACTGGGTGCTCCCAGTGCTCGGACGACCAGGATCGCCCGGGTGCATGGGGATCTGGTGGCACTCGCCCGGCGTCAGCAGGGCTTGCTCACGGTCGAGCAGATGGGTCGCCGGGATCCCGACTGGCACGAGGTCCAGCCCGGCGTCCTCGCTCCACGGGTCACGGTGCTCACCAAGGAGCAACAGCTCGAAGCGATCTCCCTGCATCTCGATGCCCGAACGCGCGCCACCGGAAAGCCCTGGTGCTTCGCCGCCACCACCGCGGCCGAACTGCTCGGGCTGCGAGTGCCCGCAAGCGGGCCCGTCGTTGTGGTGCAGGGGAGCATCGCGTCCGGTTTGCGCGGCGTCACGGTGCTCACCGCGCGCCGCCTCCCTCGCCTGCGCCGGATCCACGGCAGGCCGGTTCCCGACGTGTGCACCGCGACCGTGCAATGCGCGGCCGTGCTGGCGCGCGACGACCTGAGCACCCTCGTCGAACACGCGCTCCGCAGGCACAAGTGCACCCTCGACGGGCTCGCGGCGGTGTGCGGACGAGGCGTCTCCGGCTCTCGTGCCCTTCGTTCGGTCATCTTGGAGTTGAGCGCGGACGGCCGAGACCGGTGGGCGCGCGCACTGCTCCGGCTGCTCGTTGCTGCCGGGCTCCTTCGGCCCGAGACGGAGCGGGGTGTGCCCGCCGAGGCGCCGCTGATCTATCTCGACCTCTGCTGGTGGGCTCTGGGGTTGGCGGTCGAGGTCGACGACTGGCAGTCCCACGGCTCACGCGACGCTTCGGAGCGCGACCGCGAGCGGGACCGGTGGCTGATGCGTGACTACGGCATCACGGTGTTGCGGGTGACGCCACGCCAGATCCGCGGCAAGCCCGACCCCGTCGTCCAGGACATCGTCGCGGCTTATCGGCGAGCGGAGCGGCGCCGTGGCACCCCGCCAACGTGATCAGTACAGATGTTGGAGCTCTGACCAGCACGTTTGCGCACAAGATCCGCACTGATCACGAAGGATCGGCCAGCGCGCGGCTCAGCGGCGGAGCAGGAACCCGTCGAGGCCGCGTGGCGGGCGGTCGGGCGCGGGCGCGGCGGCGTGACCGATTCCCACGGTTCCCATCGGCTGCCAGTCGGCAGGGAGCTCGAGGACCTCCCGCACGATGTCGGCGCAGAACAGCGTCGACGACACCCAGCACGACCCGAGCCCTTCGGCGGCCAGCGCGACCAGCAGGTTCTGCACCCCGGCGCCCATCGCCACGAGGAACATCCGCTCCTCCGCCGCGGCCCGCCGCTCGTCCGGGTAGGCATGCGCGCCGTCGGTGACCAGCAACGGCACCACCAGCACCGGCGCCCGCCGCAACACGTCGCCGCGGGCGGTGCGACGCGCGATCGCGGCCTCGTCGAACCCGTCGCGGCGCAGGTCTGCGGTCCAGGCCTCGCGCATCCGGTCCAGCAGCTCGGGCCGGCGCTCCTCGACTACGACGAAGCGCCACGGTGTGGTGTGGTGCGGCGCGGGCGCGGTGACTGCCGCGGCGACGGCCCGCTCGACGGCGGCCGGGTCCACCGGGGCATCGGAGAAGCTCCGCACGGTCCGTCGCGCGGCCACGGCGGCGAGCTGGCCCTCGAGCCGCGCCTCGTTCGTGCCGAGCCGGAACATGTCCTGATCGGCCGGTCGCACGAGGGCCCGCGCTCCCCGGCCGTCGTCCGGGAGCCCCCGATAGCCCCGGACGACCGCGACCGGCACCCCGTCGAGCTTTCCGCACACCAACTCCGCGGCGGCGGCGAGCTCGTCGGCCTCGGCGACCTCGGTCATGCCGAGTTCGTTGCCGTAGCCGTCCTTCTCGCCGATCAGCGACCGCAGCGCGGCCAGCCCGGAGACGCCGATCGCGACGTCGACGAGTCCCTGCCGCCACGGCCGACCGAACGTGTCGGTCACGACGACCCCGACGTCGACGCCGTACCGCTCGCCGAGCTCGCTGCGCAGCCGTGCCGCCGACGCGTCCGAATCCTTCGGCAGCAGCGCGACGACGTCGGTCGCGACGTTCGACGTGTCGACGCCGGCATTGGCGAGCACGAAACCGTCGTGCGTCTCGACGATGCGGGTCGCCCCGCGGCGGGCCACGACACGGCGCGTCGCGGCGGCGACGGCGGCCTCGCGGACGGCGGCACGGTCGCCGTCAGCGGGAAGGAGCCGCCCCTCCGCCTTACTGACGATCTTCGATGTGACCACGACGACGTCGCCGTCCTGCAGCGTCGTCGCTCGGGTGATCAGGGCGGCGAGGTCGTCCCCGGCGGTGACCTCCGGTAAGCCGAGCACCGGCTCAACGGAGAGCAAGAGCGACCTCCAACGCCGCTTCGGCCAAGGCGGCTGCGGACGGGAGGTCCGGCATCAGCAACGGGCGGACCACGACCTCGACGTCGGGGACGCTCGCGCCGTCATCGCCGGTGTCGACCAGCCAGGCGTCGAGCAGCCCCTCCGCCGAGCTGGAGTCGTTCTGCTGTGACCCTGAACGTCTGGACCCCGAACCTCTGGACCCTGAACGTCCGGATCCCGAACGTCTGGATCCGTAGTGGCGACCCACCGCCTCGGCCGTCACGTCGACCCCGATCGCGGCCAGGCAGGCGTCAGCCATGCCGCGCACGGGCGCTCCGCCGACGATGGGCGATACGCCCACGACCGGCGCCGGCGCCGTGTTCAGGGCCTCCCGGATGCCGGGGACCGCCAAGATCGTCCCGATCGACACCACCGGGTTCGACGGCGGCAGCAGGATGACGTCCGCCTCGGTGATCGCCTCGAGCACGCCGGGGGCGGGGGAGGACTTCTCGGCGCCGATCCCGAGGATCCGCTCCGCGGGGAGTTTGGCGCCGTAGCGGATCCACCATTCCTGGAAGTGGATCGCCCGTCGCCCACCCTCCTCGTCAGGACCGCCGGGCACATGGGTGACGACGTGCGTCTCCACCCGGTCGTCCGACATCGGCAGCAACCGGACGCCGGGCTGCCACCGATCGCACAACGCGGCCGTGACCTGGGACAACGGGAAGCCCCCCTCGAGCATCTGGGTCCGCACCAGGTGGGTGGCGAGGTCACGGTCGCCCAGACCGAACCAGGACGGCCCCACCCCGTAGGCGGTGAGCTCGTCCCGGACGACGAAGGTCTCGTCCTGCCGCCCCCAGCCGCGCTCCTCGGCGATGCCGCCGCCGAGCGTGTACATGACGGTGTCGAGGTCGGGGCAGACGCGCAACCCGTGCAGGGTGATGTCGTCACCCGTGTTGACAATCGCGGTGATCTCGCTGTCCGGCTCCACGTGCCGCAGTCCGCGGAGGAAACGGGCGCCGCCGATGCCGCCGGCCAGAGCGACGATCCGCATGCGGCCCAGTCAATCAGTCCTCCCCCGACCGTGCCGCGAGTCGGACTGCCCCGTCCGCCCCCCTGATCGGCCTAGGCTGCGGGAGTGAGCGACTCTGCGGCGCCACCGAGCGCGTCTGCCATCCGGCGAGCGCTGCGGCGCGCCCGCGACGGCGCGACCCTCGATGCCACCGAGGCCGAGATCCTGCTCGCCGTACAGGGCGACGACCTCGCGGACCTGATGGCGAGCGCGGCCCGGGTCCGCGACGCCGGGCTCGCCGCGGCCAGCCGGCCGGCCACCGTCACCTACAGCCGCAAGGTCTTCATCCCGCTCACCCGGCTGTGCCGCGACCGCTGCCACTACTGCACCTTCGCGACGACGCCGAACCGGGTCGAGGCTCCATACCTGAGCCCGGACGAGGTCCTCGACATCGCCCGCCGCGGCGCCGAGCTCGGCTGCAAGGAAGCCCTGTTCACCCTCGGCGACCGGCCGGAAGAGCGGTGGCCGGCTGCGCGTGAATGGCTCGACGCGCATGGCTACGACTCGACGCTGGGCTACGTCCGGGCGATGGCGATACGGGTGCTCGAAGAGACCGGCCTGCTGCCGCACCTGAATCCTGGGGTGCTCAGCTGGGAGGACTTCCAGCGGCTCAAGCCGGTCGCCCCGTCGATGGGGATGATGCTGGAAACGACGTCCCGGGCCCTGTTCGAGGAGCCCGGCGGGTGCCACTTCGGCAGCCCGGACAAGGACCCGGACGTGCGGTTGCGGGTCCTCGAGGACGCCGGCCGCAGCGCGGTGCCGTTCACCACCGGCGTACTGGTCGGCATCGGCGAGACGTTGGCGGAGCGGGCCGAGGCGATCTTCGCCATCCGCGCGGTCAGCCGGCGCTACCGGGGGATCCAAGAGGTGATCGTCCAGGGCTTCCGGGCCAAGGACGACACGGCGATGCGTCGTTCCGCGGACCTGTCCACCGACGCGCTGCTCGCCGCGGTCGCGGTCACCCGGCTGCTGCTCGGGCCCTCGGCCCGGGTCCAGTCCCCGCCGAACCTCGTCGACCTCGACGATGTCGCCCGGCTGCTGGCCGCCGGCGTCGACGATTTCGGTGGCGTCTCCCCGCTGACCCCGGACCACGTGAACCCGGAGCGGCCGTGGCCGCAGACCGACGCGCTCGCCGCTGCCAGCGCGGCCGCCGGCTTCCGGCTGACCGAACGGCTGACCGCTCACCCGCAGTACCTCGCCGAGCCGTGGCTCGACCCGCGGCTCGCCGGGCACGTCGCCGCGCTCGCCGACCCGCAGACGGGGCTGGCGGACGAGAACGCCCGACCGGCCGGGTTGCCCTGGCAGGAGCCGGACGGCGGCCTCGGCGACGGTCTGGGCGGGGGTCTGGTCAGTGCCGGGCGCACCGACCTGCACACCGCGATCGACGACGAGGGCCGGCGGACCGACCGGCGCAGCGACTTCGCCACCGCGTACGGCGACTGGGCCGAACTGACCGTCGCGGACGCGGCGAAGACCCGCGGCTCAGCGGTCCCCGTGCCGGCATCGGCCGACCGGCTGCGCCCCGCCTACGCCGCCGCGCTGCGCGAGGCTGAGAGCCGGCTGGGGTCGATGTCCGACGCTGCGGCGCTGACCTTGTTCGACCCGTTGCCCGGCGCCGAGATCGACGCCCTTGCAGCCCTCGCCGACGACGTCCGGCGGGACCGGATCGGCGACGAGGTCACCTATGTCGTCAACCGGAACATCAACTTCACCAACGTCTGCTACACCGGCTGCCGGTTCTGCGCCTTCGCGCAGCGGCGCACCGATGCCGACGCGTACTCGCTGTCGCTGACCGAGGTGGGGGACCGGGCCGACCAGGCCTGGGAGGTCGGCGCCACCGAGATCTGCATGCAGGGCGGCATCCATCCGGACCTGCCCGGCACCGCGTACTTCGATCTGGCCCGCGAGGTGAAGCGCCGCCAGCCGGGTCTGCACCTGCACGCGTTCAGCCCGATGGAGGTGCTCAACGGCGCCGCTCGGACCGGCATGTCGTTCACCGACTGGCTCACCGCCGCCCGCGACGCAGGGTTGGACAGCATCCCGGGTACCGCCGCGGAGATCCTCGACGACGACGTCCGCTGGCTGCTGACCAAGGGCAAGTTGCCGGCGGCGACCTGGGTCGAGGTGGTCACCGCGGCGCATCGGGTCGGGCTGCCGTCCAGCGCAACGATGATGTACGGCCACGTCGACACGCCCGAGCACTGGCTGGGCCATCTCCGGCTGCTCCGGAGGATCCAGGAGGAGACGGGCGGGTTCACCGAGTTCGTCCCACTGCCCTTCGTCCACGCCAACTCGCCGATCTACCTCGCCGGCCTCGCCCGCCCCGGGCCGACGGTGATCGAGAACCGGGCGGTGCACGCGATGGCCCGGCTGCTGCTGGCCGGGGCCATCGATTCCGTGCAATGTTCCTGGGTGAAGCTCGGCGTCGACGGTTGCCGGGACGTGCTCGCCGGCGGCGCCAATGACCTCGGCGGGACGTTGATGGAGGAGACGATCAGCCGGATGGCCGGGTCGCAGCACGGGTCGCGGAAGAGCGTCGAGGAACTCGAGTCGGTCGCTGTCGGCATGGGACGGCCGGTCCGGCAGCGGACCACGATCTATGGTGCGGTCGACGACGAACGGCAGGCCGCGGCCCGGCGGTCGGACCTCCGGTCGTCGTTGCCGCTGCTGACCAGGGAGGCGTCATGACGAACAAGCCCGTGCCGGGACCGCAGCCGGTGGCAGAGCGCGTCCGTCGGGTCACCGCAGTCCCTCGTGAGGTCGCGAACCTCACGGAGGAGGTAGCCGCGTTGCGGGCTGAGATGGCCGAGCTGCGTCGTGACGTCATCGACCTCACGCAGCATCTGCCGACCGTGCGAGAGGCGGCTTCCGACGACGGTGGAGTCGCGGCGTCCGAGACCAGCGTCCCCAGCGACCCCGGCGGCAGCAGCGGCCCCAGCGGCCCCAGCGGCAGCAGCGGCAGCAGCGACCCCGGCGGCAGCACCGACCCCGACGACTGGATCGAGGACGGCGAGCTGGAGCTGCTCACGGAGCGCATGGCGGTGCTCGAGGACGGGCTCGACGAGGTCGCCCAGCGCCTCGAGGGCATCGCGCGGGACGGCGTGAACCTCGTCAGCACGAGGCTGGAGCAGCTCACCGAGCGACTCGACGCGCTCGCCTCGCGTCGTCCGCTCACGCTGGAACAGCTCGAGGAGGCGCTGCAGCGCGTCGCCGAGTTGGCTCGTTCCCGCAGCTGAGGGCGACGCGCGCCGGTCGAGCCGGCTCCAGACCCGGCACCTTGCTGTCACGATCCGCACACGTGGCGTAGCGGTGACCGCGTGTCTACGGGCGTGTCGTTGACGCCTCGTATTTGTTTGCTGACGTGACGTCGGACGGGTTGACGTAAGGAAGGTCTGTGCATGTAATTACTGGCGTGTCATTCCCCCCGCCACGAGACGTTGTGCGCTACGCGCCCGACGCTCGCGGTGCGGACACCTGCGATCCGCGCCGCGCAGTAGACGGCGCACCTTTCGGGTCTGGAGGAGTCCAGTGATGACGGAACTCGAGCTGGAGGGCTTTGCCCTCGACCTCACCGGTGAAGCTCAGGAGTGGCAGGAGCGGGCGTTGTGCGCCCAGACCGATCCGGAGGCGTTCTTTCCGGAGAAGGGCGGCTCCACCCGCGAAGCCAAGAAGGTCTGCACCGACTGCGAGGTGAAGGTTGAATGCCTCGACTATGCGCTGGCGAACGACGAGCGCTTCGGCATCTGGGGCGGGCTGTCGGAGCGTGAGCGGCGTCGGCTCCGGCGCGCCGCGGTCTGAGCCGACCGCGCGGCGGTCTGAGCCGACCGCGCCAGCCCAACCGCTCAGCCCAACCGCCCAGCCAACCGCTCAGTCCTCGGGGAAGCCGTGCCCTTCGGGGTCGACGACCTCGGGCTCGACGTCTAGCAGGTGCGCCACCTCGTGCACCAGGACGTCGAGGATGAGGTCGCCGAGGTCCTCGGAGTCCAGGGCCCGCGCTTCCAACGGCCGTCGGTAGAGCACGATCCGCGGCGGGGTGGTCTGACGACCTGTACCCGCGGCGGACTGTAGGCGCGAGAGCGGAACCGGATCGGCCCCGTCCCCGTCCTCGACCTCGACCGCCGCGTCGGCCGGCGGCACGTCCTCGACCGCGAACTCGACCCCCTTCAGCTCGCGCGACCAGCGCTGCTCCAGGTGCTCGACGGCGTCGAGCACCAGGTCGTCGAACTGCTCGGCGCGCGTGCGGTTCAGGGGCACGTCGCTACCGGCGAGCCGGCCGCGCAACCCGCGGCCGCGACGGTCCCGTCGACGCCGCACCCGCCGGGCGGCGTTCGGCGCCGCAACCCGTAGCCGGGCGTTCTCGTTCACGGCAGAACAGTACGAGGCCAGGACGTCGGACGCACGCCATCATCGCGACGACACGCCCGATCGAACCAGTCCCCCTAACGCACCAGCGCGAGGAGTTCGGGCTACCTTCTGACAGTGATGCCCCGGCGCTGCTCGCGGGCGGCCTGCAGTGCGACGGCCGTCGCCACCCTCACCTACGCGTACGCCGACTCCACCGCCGTCCTCGGTCCGCTGGCTCCATACGTCGAGCCGCACTCCTACGACCTCTGCGACGCCCACGCGGACCGCCTGACCGTTCCGCGCGGCTGGGAGGTCGTCCACATCGAAGGCGACCCCACCCCTCGCCCGCCGTCCTCCGATGATCTCGAGGCGTTGGCCAATGCGGTCCGTGAAGCCGCGCGTCCCCCCGCCCCACCGCCTGCTGCCGGTGTCAGCCGCAGCCGCGGGCATCTCCGGGTCATCCCAAACATCTCCTGAAGGTGCAGCGGAGCGGTCACGCTCCGTCAATGCTCACCCGAACGGGTCGTGGACTCCGCCTCGAGCCGGCCGATGGGATTGCGTCATTCCGGAACGGCTCCCGCAGCCGCCCGGACACCCGTTGCTGGACGAGAAGGTGCTGTATGTCGAGCCGAAGGACCGCCACGAGGTCCGCCGACGTCGCTTCCCGCATCCCGCAGCAGCAGGGTGAGGATGGTCTGCGTCCCGACCCCGACTTCGTGCGCGGTCTGTTATGTCCGCAGTGCGCCGGGCGGCGCGTCACCAAGATCACGATGCGCCTGACCGACGGGTCGCAGGTCGACTTCGTCTCCTGCCACGACTGCGAGCACAAGTACTGGCGGGGCGTCGAGGGTGCACTCGCGCTCGACGGCATCCTGGACCGGACGCGCAAACAGCAGTAGCTACTGCGTCACCGGCGCTGCACGACGTTGAGGTCGCGCCACGCCTATATCGTTTCCGGCGTGCGGGACCTGTCAAGGATCGTCAAGGCCTACGACATCCGGGGCATCGTTCCCGACGACCTGGACGAGCAGGTGGCCCGGGATGCCGGTGCTGCCTTCGTCCGGCTGATGGGCGTGCCGCGCATCGTGACCGCCCACGACATGCGCGCCTCCTCGGTGCCGCTGTCGCGGGCCTTCGCTGAGGGCGCCACGAGCCAGGGCGCCGACGTCGTCGAGGCCGGTCTGGGCTCGACCGACCTGCTCTACTTCGCCTCCGGCACGCTCGACGTCCCTGGCGCCAT
This sequence comes from Frankiaceae bacterium, assembly GCA_035468175.1. Classification (GTDB taxonomy): domain Bacteria; phylum Actinomycetota; class Actinomycetes; order Frankiales; family Frankiaceae; genus JAVEDQ01. Next base: position 32,829 of record DATITC010000142.1, read on the forward strand.
GTTCACCGCTTCGCACAACCCGGCGCAGTACAACGGCATCAAGCTGTGCCGGGCCGGTGCCTCGCCCGTCGGCCAGGAGAGCGGCCTCGCCGACATCCGTCGCATGCTCGAGGACGGCGTCCCGGCCTACGACGGGCGTCCCGGCACCGTCAGCCAGCAGGAACTGCTGAGCGACTACGCCGCCTACCTCCGCGGCCTGGTGCCGGGGCTCCCCGACAGCCGGCAGCTGAGCGTGGTGGTCGACGCGGGCAACGGCATGGGTGGGCTCACGGTGCCGCCCGTCTTCGCGCCGTTGAACCTCGACTACGAGGCGCTCTACTTCGAGCTCGACGGCTCGTTCCCCAACCATGAGGCGAACCCGATCGACCCGGAGAACCTCCGGGACCTGCAGGCCGCGGTCGTTCGGTCCGGCGCCGACATCGGTCTCGCCTTCGATGGCGACGCCGACCGCTGCTTCGTGGTCGACGAGCGTGGCGAGGTCGTCTCGCCATCGGTGCTGACCGCCCTGATCGCGACGCGCGAGCTGGCCAAGCACCCCGGTTCGCCGATCATCCACAACTTGATCACGTCGCACGCGGTGCCGGAGATCGTCCGGGAGGCGGGCGGTGAGCCGGTGCGGACCCGCGTCGGCCACTCGTTCATCAAGGCGGAGATGGCCCGCACCGGTGCGGTCTTCGGCGGCGAGCACTCCGGCCACTTCTACTTCCGCGAGTTCTGGCGGGCCGATTCGGGGATGCTCGCCGCCCTGCACGTCCTGGCTGCCCTCGGGGGGCAGGACCGGTCGCTGTCGGCGCTGCTGGCCGAGTTCTCGCGCTATGCGGCCAGCGGCGAGGTGAACTCCAGCGTGGACGACGCGGCCAAGGTGAGCGCCGCCATCGAGGAGACCTTCGGGTCGCGCCCGGGAGCCACCGTGGACCACCTCGACGGGCTGACCGTCGACCTCGGCGACGGTCGATGGTTCAACCTGCGCCCCTCGAACACCGAGCCGCTGCTGCGCCTGAACGTCGAGGCGCCGGACGAGGGCAGCATGGTGTCCCTGCGGGACGAGATACTTCAGGCGGTTCGGAGCTGAGCATGCAACGCAGCCGACTGCACGTGCACGACGAGGACGAGGAGACGACGTGAACCTGGACCCGGCCCTGCTGGAGATCCTGGCCTGCCCGAAGTGCCATGCGGAGCTGCGGGTCGACGACGCGGCCGAGCGGTTGGACTGCACCGGCTGCGGGCTGCGCTACCCGGTCCGGGACGACATCCCGGTCATGCTGATCGACGAGGCCGAGCAGGGCCCCGTCGGCGACGGCGCGGCCACCCCCGCTCCGTGACGGTCGACGAGGCGCTCCTCGAGGACGGGCCGAAGCTCGAGGCCGCGGACCCGGGCCAGATGCTGCGCGCCATCGCCACGTCGGCCTCGCAGGTGCGCGAGTCCGCCACCGCCAGTGCCGAGGCGGGCCTGGGACGGCTCGCCGACGAGGGGCGTCCCCGGTCGGTCGTCGTGCTCGGGATGGGCGGCTCCGGCATCGCCGGCGACGTCTTCGCCGCGCTGGTCGGACCCGAGTCACCGGTTCCGGTTTTCGTGCACAAGGGCTACGGGTTGCCGCGATGGGTGGGTGCTGCCGACCTGGTGATCGCCGTGTCCTGCTCCGGAGGCACCGAGGAGACGCTCTCCGGGCTCGAGGTGGCGGTGCGCCGAGGTTGTCGTGCGCTGGTCGTCGGAGCTCGCAACTCGCCGGTCGCCGAACTGGCGCACGCCGGTCGGGCGCTGTTCGTTCCGGTCGACGCGCGTGGCCGGCAGCCGCGGTCGATGGTGTGGGGCCTGTCGGTGCCGCTGGCGCTCGCCGCCGACGCGCTCGGCCTTGCCGTCGTCGACCCGGAGGCGGTGGAGGCCACGGCGATCCGGCTGGAGGAGACGGCCACCGCCTGTCGCGCCGACAGCGAGTCGTTCGTCAATCCGGGCAAGACGCTGGCGCTGGCCTTGGCCGACCGGCTGCCGATGACCTGGGGAACTACCGGTGTCGCCGGGGTGGCGTCCTACCGGATGCTCTGTCAGCTGGCGGAGAACGCGAAGGTGCCCGGCATCTCCGGTGAGTTGCCCGAGGCCAACCACAACCAGGTCGTGGCGTTCGACGGGCCGGCGGGGGCCGGCGCGGGCACCGCGGACCTGTTCGCGGACCCCGACGAGGGCGCGCGGTCCGGGCCGCGGCTGCGGCTGGTGCTGCTGCGCGACCCGGAGGACGAGCACCCCCAGGTCGCCCGGCGCGCGGAGGTCTCCAAGCAGCTGGCCGAGGACCGCGGGCTGGCGGTCACCGAGCTGACTGCCGAGGGCGGCTCCCGGCTGGAGCGGCTTGCCTCACTGGTCGGTCCGATCGATTACGCGACGGTGTACCTGGCGTTGGTGCTGGGCGTGGACCCGACGCCGGTCGCGGCCATCCAGGACCTCAAGGACCGCATCGCCCGCTGAACGGCCGCAGGCGGTGGGCGGTGGGCGGCGGTCCTGCCGCCCACG
>DATITC010000143.1:0-8575 GCA_035468175.1 Frankiaceae bacterium
GTCCGCCGCCGCTCCGTTGGAGCAGTGCTCACGTGTTCTCAAGCGCCAGCCCGGTGAACCCGCGGCCCTCGCCCTCATGCAGCGGATCGCCGCGGAACTCGCCGGCCCGACCTCTCCGCTGCCGAGCCCGCCGCAGCCGGCCCCGCCCGAGTCCGCGCCGCAGCAGCAGCCCCAGCAGCCGCCCCGGCAGCCGGCGTCCGGGTTCGACTGGGACGCGGCGGAGTCTGAGGTGTCCGACATCGCCGAGCCGGCCTTCGTCGAGGACCCGGAAGCCGATCCGGTGGGCGAAGACATCGAGCAGCCGGACCTGAGCTTCACCGACATCGCCGGCATGGACGAGGTGAAGCGGCGCCTCGATCTGGCCGTACTCGCCCCCATCCGCAACCCCGAACTCGGCCGCCTGTACGGACGGAGCCTCTCCGGTGGGCTGCTGCTCTACGGGCCGCCGGGGTGCGGGAAGACGTTCATGGCGCGCGCGCTGGCCGGGGAGATGCAGGCCCGCTTTTACGCCGTCTCGCTGGCCGAGGTCCTCGACATGTGGATCGGGGCGAGTGAGCGCAACCTCCACGAGCTCTTCGAGATCGCCCGGCGCAATGCGCCGTGCGTCCTGTTCCTCGACGAGGTCGACGCGCTGGGGCAGAAGCGGGCCAACCTCCGCGGTGCCGGAGCGATGCGCGGCACCGTGAACCAGCTGCTGACCGAGCTGGATTCGGTGAAGAGCGACAACAGCGGCGTCTTCGTCCTCGGGGCGACCAACGCGCCGTGGGACGTCGACACGGCGCTGCTGCGTCCGGGGCGCTTCGACCGCCTGCTGCTCGTGCTGCCGCCCGACGCGGACGCGCGGGTCGGTGTCTTGCGCTACCACCTCCGGGACCGGCCGCTGTCCGGCATCGACCTCAAAGCCCTGGCGCGCAAGACCGAGCACTTCTCCGGCGCGGACCTCGCCTTCCTGTGCGACACGGCCGCGCAATTCGCGATGGAGGACTCGCTTCGCACGGGCGAGGCGCGGCCGATCACCATGCGCGATTTCGACGCGGCTCGCCGCGAGGTGAAGCCGTCGACGGGCCCGTGGCTCGAATCAGCCCGCAACGTGGCGATGTTCGCGAACGAGAGCGGCCTGTACGACGACCTGGTCGCCTACCTGAAGCGGCGGCGCATGGCATGAGCGATGAGCGCCAGGCGTTGGCGCGCGCCGAGCAGTTGGTCGAGCTCAAGCGGTACGACCAGGCCGTCATCACCCTGCGACCTGCGCTGCTCGACCCAGATACCAGCGACCACGCCTTCTGCCTGCTCGCCCAGTGCCATCTCGCGCTCGGCGATCCCGCTGCGGCCGAGCAGGCGGCCCGTCAGGCCGTCGCGAGCGGGGCGATCGGGGAGTGGCCGCACCGGCTCATCGCCATCAGCCTGCTCCGCCGGCGCAAGCAATGGCCGGCCCTCGAGGCGGCACGGGAGGCGGTCCGCCAGGCCCCGGAGGACGAAGCCGCCCTCCAGATCCTGACGCTGGTCACCCTGTCGGGACGCCAACGTGCCGAGGCGATGTCGCTCGCGCAGCGCAACGTCCAGCTGAACCCGCAGAGTTCGCTCGCCCACTACACGCTGGGTCACGTGCAGGCGGTCCTGAACCATCCGGTCGACGGCGAGATCGCCTACCGCAACGCGCTCCGGCTCGACCCGAACAACGCCGACGCGGCGCTCGGGCTCGCCAAGCTGCTTCGGCATCTCCGCCGCGACGACGAGGCGAGCCAGCTCTACCTCAACGCGGCGGCCCAGGATCCCACCAACCACCGGGTCCGTTCCGAGCTCGCCCGCCTGGGGCTGCCGGTGGCCGGTGGCCTAGGCATCGCCGGCAAGCTCGGCGGCTTCTTCCTGCTGCGCGCGCTGCTCGCCGGGGTGCAGTCGGTCGTCGTGGTGGCGGCGGTCTGGTTCAGCGTGCTGGGGACGCTCGCGGTCGTGACCACCGTAATGCGGGTCCGCGGCGGCCGTTCGCTGCCCGCCCACGTCCGGGCCGGGTTGCGCTCGGACTACCGCAACGCCGCTCTGGCCTGGGTGTGCGCCGCCGGGCTGGGCAGCCTCGTGCTCGGAGTCGCCGGGCTGTTCGGGGCGACCGACCACGACGGGTTCGTCCTGCTCGGGGTGGGGGCGCTGCTCGTCGCGGTCTGGTGGCGGTTTCGGATCGGTCCACGGCCGTCGCTCAAGAAATGGCTGCCGAACCGGCCGCAGCTTCGGCCGATGCGGGAGATGTTGCGCCGGGCGCGCTGACCGAGCCGGACGAGCCGGTCAGGTGCTCCGCCAGCAGAGTCCGCGCCCGGAAGCGGTCGGTCCAGAAGACGCCGCCCGGCGGCAGCACGTGCATCGCCGCGTCCGGCAGGGCGTCGCTCAGGGTCTGCGCGATGGTGACCGTGTGCAGATCGTCGCCCTCCTGAGCCAGCACCAGGGCTGGCACCCCGATCGACCGCAGGATCCGGACGTCGTCGAGTGGCCGCACCCCGGGCCGCGGATAGGGCGGCTCGGTGAACGCCAGCTGCCGTGCCCGCCGCACCGTCAGCACCTGCGCCGCCCTCGAGTCCCGCAGCTCGGCCGGGACCTCGGCGAGCAGCAGCGCGACGAGCTGTTCGTGGTTCCCCACCCGCATCGCGTCGGCGAGCCGGTCCAACCGCGCGGTTGCCCCGTCCGATCGGGACCGGTCCAGCGCGGCCGGCAGGACGAACGCCACGCGCTCGAAGCGGTCCGGCCTCGTGCTCAGCAACCGTAGGAGCGCACCCGCACCCAGGGAGAGCCCGAGCGCCCGCGTCGCCCCCACCCGATCGGCGACGGCCCGCAGGTCGTCGGCGAGCATGTCGTAGTCCCAGCCGTCGGCCAGCGGGGCGGAGTCGCCGTGCCCGCGGAAGTGCAGCAGCACCCGCGTCCCGCCGAGGTCGGTCGCCAGCGGCCGCGTCTCCGCGATCGAGCCGCCGAGGCCGTGCGCGAACACCGTCACCGGTGAGCCGGATCCCACGACGACGTACTCGACGCCGCCCACGCGACCCGTCACAGCGGAATGTTGGTCAGCGAACCCCGGGTCGGTTCGACGGAGCGCAGCGCCACGCCGACGGCGTCCCGGGTGCGGTGCGGTTCGATCACCTCGTCGATGTACCCCGCGTCGATCGCTGCCTGCACGCCGCCGGTGACGGCGGTGTGTTCGTCGGCGAAGACGTTCTCCGCGTCGGCCAGCGCGGTGCCGTCGAGGCCGGCGAGCTCCCGCCGGCGCAGGATGCGGACGGCCGACACCGGGTTCATGACGTCGACCTCGGCGTCCGGCCAGGCGAAGACCCGGGTGGCGCCGAGCGAGCGGCTGTTCATCGCGATGTACGCCCCACCGAAGGCGCGCCGCAGCACGACCGTCACCCGGGGAACCTCCGCGGCGGCGAACGCGTGCAGCAGCTTCGCCCCCCGCCGGAGGATGCCCCCGGACTCCTGCGCTGCCCCGGGCAGGTAGCCGGGCACGTCGACGAGCACGACGAGCGGGATGCCGAACGCGTCGCACAGCCGGACGAAACGCGCCGCCTTGTCCGACGCCGGCCCGGTCAGGCAGCCAACGTTGTGCGCCGGGTTGCTGGCCAGCACGCCAACCGTCTGCCCGAACATCCGGCCGAGCAGCGTGACGACGTTCGGAGCCCAGTCCGCCTGCAGCTCGTGCCCCGGTTCGTCCAGCAGGGCGGTGATGAGCGGATGGATGTCGTAGACGCGCTTCCGCGTCTCCGGGAGTGCGTCCCCCGGGTCGGGACGCGGTCTGTGGTCGGGGGCCGCCGACACGCGACGGGCGAGCAGTGCGGTGACGGCGCGGGTCCGCAGCACGGCGTCCGCGTCGCTGTCGGTCGTCACGTGCGCGACTCCGGAGATCCGGCCGTGCACGTCCGGACCGCCGAGGTCGTCGGCACTGAGGTCCTCGCCGGTCACGCTGCGAACGACGTCGGGACCGGTGACGAAAACGCGGGCGTCCGGGTTCAGCACGACGACGTCGGTGAGCGCCGGACCGTATGCGGCGCCCCCGGCGGCTGGCCCGACGACGAGGCTCACCTGCGGTACTCGACCGCTGGCCCGGGTCATGGCGGCGAACACCAGGCCCACGGCGTGCAGGGAGTGTGAGCCCTCCTTCAGCCTGGCCCCACCGGAGTGCCAGATGCCGACGATCGGCAGGTCCGCGGTCAGCGCATGCTCGTAGGCAGCGACGATCAGCGCGCACCCGTCGACGCCGAGCGCGCCACCCTGAACGCGTGGGTCGGTCGCGAAGACGACGGCGCGGGTGCCGTCCAGCCGGCCGATGCCCCAGGCAGCGCCGTCCACCTCGGCCTGCAGGGCCAGCGAATGCGGCTCGCAGAGGGCGGTCAACCGCGACACCGGGTCGCGGTCGGTGATCGACGCAGGGCCAGCGGGCGAGAGGACGTGGAGGCTGCTCACGGACGCCCCGCCCAACTGCGGAAGGCGAGGGCGGTGTTGTGGCCGCCGAACCCGAACGAGGTCGACAGGCCCACCCCGTCCCGGTCCAACCGGCGGGATTCGAACCGGACGACGTCGAGGGTCGCTTCGTCGTCCTGGTCGTCGAGGTTGCGCGTCGGCGGCGACACCCGGCGGTCCAGCGCGAGGACGGTGAACAGCGCCTCGAGACCGCCGGCTGCCCCGAGGAGGTGTCCGGTCGACGACTTCGTCGCGCTGACCGGGATCCCGGCGGCGGCGTCCCCCAGGGCGGCGGAGAGCGCCCGCACCTCCGCCAGGTCGCCGAGGGGCGTGCTGGTGGCGTGCGGGTTGATGTGCACCACGTCGTTGGGCTCCGCGCCGGCGTCGCGCAGGGCGAGGCGCACCGCGCGGGCCGCACCGGCCCCGGTCGGGTCGGGGGCCGCGACGTGGTGCGCGTCCGAACTCAGACCGGCGCCGGCGAACTCAGCGTAGATGTAGGCACCTCGGGCGATGGCCGAGGAGGCTCGCTCGAGGACCAGCACGCCGGCGCCTTCGCCGAGGACGAAACCGTCGCGACCCTTGTCGAAGGGACGCGAGGCCTCCTCGGGTTGGTCGTTGCGCAACGACAGCGCCCGCATGGCGGCGAAGCCAGCCAGGGGCAAGGGATGGATCGCGGCTTCGGTGCCGCCGCAGACGATGACGTCCGCCCGACCGAGCCGCAGCAGGTCGAGGGCGTTGGCAATGGATTCGGCTCCTGAGGCGCAGGCGCTGACCGGGCTGTGGGTCCCGGCCCGGGCTCCGAGTTCCAGGGCGACGATCGCGGCGGAACCGTTCGGCATCAGCATCGGGACGGTGTGCGGACCGACCGCCCGCGCGCCCTTCGCGCGCATGGTGTCGTGCGCGTCGAGCAGCGTCGTCACCCCGCCGATCCCGGACGCCAGGACGACCGCGAGCCGCTCCGGCTCCACCGCCGGGCAGCCCGCGTCGATCCAGGCCTCCCGGGCGGCGACCAGCGCGAACTGCTGCGAGCGGTCGAGCCGGCGGGCGGCGACGCGGCCCAGTGTTTCCGCCGGGTCGGACGCAGCCGGGGCGGCGAGGTGGACCGGCAGCTGCTCGGACCAGTCGGCATCGAGCCGCCGCACGCCGGAGCGGCCGGCCAGCAGCGCCTCCCACGTGCTCGGGACGTCCGCCCCGAGCGGGGTCGTGGCGCCGAGTCCGGTGACGACGATCGGGTCCGGATCGATTGGTGCGGAAGGAGGAAGCACACGCGGTCCTTGCAGGGGGGAGGGACGAGCAGATGACAGCTGGATCAGGGGCACAGCACGACCTGGGCGGCCCAGGAGAGCCCGGCTCCGAACGCAAGCAGCAACACCGGCTCGCCGTGGGCGACCCGGCCGGTCTCGACGAGCCGGGACAACGCGAGGGGCACGCTCGCGGACGACGTGTTGCCACTGGTGCGGACGTCGTCCGCGACCACGGTGGCCTCGTCGAGACCGAGCTGCCGGGCGACGGCGTTGACGATCCGCAGGTTGGCCTGGTGCGGCACGAAAGCGGCGAGGTCCCGCGGGGCGATCCCGGCCTGCGCGCACGCCTGTTCAGCAACGGCAGCGATCGAGGAGGTGGCCCAGCGGAAGACCGCCGAGCCGTCCATCGCGAGGTGCCGTTCGAAGTCGGGTACCCGGATCAGGTCACGGCCAGTGCCGTCGCTGCCCCACACCACCGGTCCGATGCCGTTGGCTTCGGCCGGGACGCTCTGCAGCACCGCGGCACCGGCACCGTCGCCGAACAGGATCGCGGTACCGCGGTCGTCCCAGTCGAGCCAGTCGGTCATCCGCTCGGCGCCGACGACGACGGCGGTCGAAGCCGAACCGCTGCGGAGCGCGGAGGCCGCGAGACCGAGGGCGTAGCAGAAGCCGGCGCACGCCGCATTGACGTCGAGAGCGCCGCCGCCGAGCCCGAGCCGCTCGGCGACCTGCGGAGCCGCGCCCGGGACCTGGGACGGCAACGAACAGCTCGCGAGCAGCAACAGGTCGACCTCGGCCGCGTCCACCCCGGCGCTCGCCAACGCCTTCGCGGTCGCGGCCGAGGCCAGGTCGACGATCGATTCACCCTCGCCGGCGACGTGCCGGGTCTCGATGCCGGTGCGGGTCCGGATCCACGCGTCGTCGCTCGCCGGCGTCGTCGGAAGGTCGGCGTTGCCCAGGATCAGCCGGGGCCGTTCGGCGGCGATAGCGGTCACTCGGGCGCCGCCGAGGCGGGTCGGCGGCCAGAGGCTCAGTGCGGATGTGGTCACGCCATCGACACTGCCGGTCCGCACCGCTCCCGTCGCGACGACTTGGGCACCAGAACCGGTTGGTAGATATGTGGACTTCCTCCTATTCGGTGCCGGCGCGAAGGCCGAACACCCGACCTACTTGTCGTAAACCTCCATCCTTCGCCAGCACTACGCTGGGGTCGTCGCACTCGCGGCATCGCACGAGAGGAGGAGACGGTGGAGCTGCCCGAAGGCGTCGTGGGATTCGACAAGCTGCTGGGGGTCGAGTATCTCGAGGCGTCCGGGGACCGGGTGGTGCTCACGTGTGACGTCCGTCCGGACCTCCATCAGCCCTACGGCATCCTCCACGGCGGGGTGCACTGCGCTCTCGTCGAGTCGGCGGCCAGCATCGGCGGTGCGATGTGGTTCGGCGACCGGGGCAACGTTGTCGGGGTCGCCAACCACACGAACTTCCTGCGGGCCACGCGGGAAGGCCGGCTCACGGTGACGGCGGAGCCGGTGCAGCGGGGTCGCACGCAGCAGCTGTGGCGGGTCACGGTCACCGACGACAACGACCGCACGCTGGCCTCCGGCGAGGTCCGACTGGCCAACATCACCAGTTCAGAGGTGCTCGGCGGGAGGTAGTACCCGACGGCCGGGCGTGTCATGGTGCAGCGCATGGCGGACGCGACGCACACGGACTCTGAAGACTTCCCCTGGACGATCGCCGTGGTGGACCACCCACCGCGGACGAACAGTCCCGGCTACGTCGCCAGCCGCAAGCTCATGACCAAGCTGGTCCGGACGCTCGACAGGTGGCCGTTCGCCCCCGGCCCGTACGAGGACCACCACGGCGGCGGCCTCTGGGTCAAGGACGACTCCGGCTGGCTGGCGTTGCAGAGCCTGCTCGGCATCGAATGGTCGGCGATCTTCTGCGCCGATCCCGTGAAGATCGACCTCATCCGGCGCTACGTCGCCCGCGTCATCGCCGCCTTTCCCGCGACGCTGCCGGGGTACGCCGACCTCGGTTACACCCGCGCCAAGAAGGTGCTCACGACGACGATCAGCACGTCCGATGACGTCGCCACCTGGGCTGATTCCATCTTCAACGCCTCGCTACCGTTGCCGCACCCGACCCACAGCGGGGTGCTGCCGGACGGCGCCGGCTACCACCACTACCCGAAGCCCATCGTCGACATCGACCACTTCCGCTACGACGACTTCGACTTGTTCGTCACCGATCCGGAGGGCTTGCCGGCCGCGGTCGTACCGGTCGCACCGCGAGGCTCGGGGAACGGCCAGGTGCGGCTCCTGGCCGTGCACCCGAGCTCCCGGTACGTCCGCCACCTGCTGCCGCCGGGAGGCACGGTCGAGACCGCGGTCCCGGACGCTCGGCACGCCAGCGGCTTCGTCCCGACCGGACGGCCCGAGGCCGGTCCCGCCGACCCGGCGTTGCTCGCGGCGGACGACCCGCTGGCCCGGGCCGCGTTCGTCAACCAGGAGTGAGGCGTCACTGCACCCACGCCTGCGCGGGCAGGAAGCCGAACAGCGGGTGGTTCTGGTAGCCGCCGACCCGCGGTGAGAGCAGTTCGACTGCGCGGCCATTGGCGAGCGGCACGAACAATGCGTCGTCCACCACGCGTTGATCGAGGTCGGCCCAGAGCTGTGCGGATCCCGCCGGGTCGGTGGCGGCCAGATCGTGAGCCCGCCGGATGAGTCGATCCAGAGAGGGGTCACAGAACCAGCCGTCGTTGAACTGGCCGGAGCACGAGACGAAGTTGTCGAAGTAGAGGTCGGGTATCGGCGAAGTCCAGGAGCTGAAAGCCACCTGGGCTGCCAGGGGAGACGACGGCTTCGGCTTCTGCGGCAACCGGCCGCGGACGGTGA
>DATITC010000144.1:0-8727 GCA_035468175.1 Frankiaceae bacterium
GGTCAGCGCCGGCAGCTGGTGCCAGGCGGTGTCGTTGAGGGTGAGCGTGGCGGACTGTGCGGAGGCGACCGCGCTGGTGCCCGACACCTCCTTCACTGCGACCCGCACCGTGCTGCCGGCGGTGGTGGCCCGCACCCACCCGCCGGTGCTGTAGGGCGTCCCCGCGGTCGAACTGCTGACCCAGACCGGGTTGACGTTGTTGACGCCGACCGTCGTGAGGCCGCTGGATTTGCTGCCGAGCCGGAGCGACCAGCTCCCGGTGTGTGCGGCCGCCGAAGAGCGGGCCACCGTGGAGTTGCCGTTGTAGACACCGGTCCAGCCGGTCTGGTTCGTTTCGAGCCCTGGGTTCGTGACGAACTCAGCCTGTGCCCCCTCCGCCACCGCTGCCGGTCCTCGCGCTGACGGTCGAACTGTGCATCACCGACCTCTGCGTGCACGGCTCCTTCGCCGGCTTCACCGGCCAGACCGGCCTGCACATGAAGTCGAGCAGGATGCTGGCACCGGTGACCGTGGACCGCAGGTGCTCGAAGTGACCCGTACGCCACTGGGACCCGGCCCTGACGGTGGAGTAGCTGACACCCTCGGACCCACCACCGCCGTCGACGATGTGGACGACGCCGTGCTGCGGAGCGAAGATAGCGCCGCCGTGCACGTGGTGACCGATGTTGAGCACGTACTTGCCGTCGGGGCGGGCCGTGGGGCTGTACTTGTCACCGAGAGCGTCGACGGCGGTCTGCAGACCGGAGGAACCGGTGCCGACGCTGGTGTAGGCCGGCCGGTGCCCGTAGGTGACGATCAAGGCGATGTTCGGGTTGCTCTGTGCCGCCGCCATCAGCGCACCGGCCTTCGCCTGCCAGTCGGTCCAGGCGCCTGGCCACTCCTCCGGTTCGCTGATGACCAGCACGTGGCCCACCTGCCCCAGTCCTCACCTCGGCAGCCGTTACCGGTCCCGCCCGGGTTGGGACAACCCGGGTGGGAGGTCTGGCTGGCCGTGTCGTTCGGGACGGTCTGGGGATTCGGCGGGTTGAACCGACCCTTGTAGTTGTTCATGGTGTCGCGCGGCGTTCCCGGGGGCGATGCGGAGTTCGGGGAGCCGTACTCGTGGTTACCCCAGGTGAACATCATCGGGCGGGTGCTCGCCACCCCGGAGATGTCCTGGAAGAACTGGTGGACGCTGGGCGCGCCGCAGTAGTTGGCGTAATCGATGTCGCCGCCGTGCGTGACGAAGGTTGGTTCCTCGCTGACGATCTGCGACCAGACGCTGCCCATCCACGTCTTGTTGCATCCGCTCGGGGCCCCGGCGCCGTAGTAGGTGCTGCCGGTGTCCCCGATGTCGTCCCAGACGAAATCCCCGGTCGGGCCGGTCGAGAAGGTGTGGTCGTCACCGCTCGGTGGCCGACGCCACGCGTTGCCCGCCGCCCGAAAGGGCCGCCAACGCGAGCACCGCAGCGACGAAGATCAACAGCGGTCTCGGCCACGGCCTGCTCACGGTGGTCTCCTTCGGGTCGGCGGTGGCCAGCTCTCCCGCGAGAAGGACGCCCGCGTCGCCCGGAATAGGCTGATCATGCCAGTAACGCAGCGTTACCAATTCCGCGGTTCACGTCCGGTTGATCACGAAGTGCTGTGGAGAAGTCGCGGAGCCCGTCCGCGCCGGAGGACACTCGGACGATGCGCCGCCCCGCCAAACTGAACCTCCGCGAACGGATCAGCAACCGATGACCCCTACGGGCGAGCAAACGGAGACGCGCGCCGACCTGGCGGCCCACGCGCTCCGGACCGTGCTGGCAGCCATGGCCGGGCCGGACGCCACCCCACGCGCCGACCAGGTCGAGGCCGTCTCCGCGCTCGTCACCGATCGGCGCCGGGTCCTGCTGGTACAGGCCACCGGATGGGGCAAGTCCGCCGTGTACTGGGCCGCGACCGCTGCCCGACGGCAGCAGGGGGCGGGGCCGACGCTCGTCATCTCGCCGTTGCTGGCGCTGATGCGGGACCAGGTCGCGGCCGCGGAGCGGGCCGGCGTCCGCGCCCGAACGATCAACTCCGCGAACGCCGACGATTGGCAGGACGTCTTCGACGCGCTCGAGCGGGACGAGGTCGACGTGCTGCTCGTCTCCCCGGAGCGGCTCGCGAACCCGCGGTTCGAGCAGGCGGCCATGCCGCTGCTCGAACGCACCGGTCTGCTCGTCGTGGACGAAGCGCACTGCATCTCCGACTGGGGCTTCGACTTCCGGCCGGACTACCAGCGGCTCACCCGGCTGCTCTCGGCCATGTCCCCGGAGAACCCGGTGCTCGCCACCACGGCTACCGCGAACGCCCGGGTGACCGAGGACGTCGCCGCTCAGCTCGGCACCGACACCCTCGTGCTGCGCGGCCCACTGGCCCGCAGCTCGCTGCGTCTGTCGGTGATACCGGGCCTCGACGGGGTGCAGCGGATGGCCTGGGTCGCGGACGCGCTCGAGCGGCTTCCCGGATCGGGGATCGTGTATGGGCTGACCGTCGACCAGGTGACCTCGATGGCCGGTTTCCTGTCCGAAGCGCTGCCGACGGAGCTGACGGTCGCCGCCTACACGGGCGCGACGCCGACGGAGGAACGCGCCAGCATCGAGGCCGATCTCCGCGCCAACCGGCTGAAAGCGGTCGTGGCCACGTCGGCGCTCGGCATGGGTTACGACAAGCCCGACCTCGGCTTCTGCATCCACGTCGGCTCGCCGGACTCCCCCGTCGCCTACTATCAGCAGGTGGGCCGCGCCGGGCGGGCCCTCGACGAAGCCGTCGGCGTGCTGCTGCCGGCGCCGGAATCGGACGAGCGGATCTGGGACTACTTCGCCACCGCCACCATCCCCGACCCGCAGGCGGCCGACCGGTTGTTGCGGACGCTGAACGCCGGCGGCGAAGCGATGACCGTGCCCGCGTTGGAGTCGGAGACCGGGCTCCGGCGCGGACGGCTCGAAGCGCTGCTGAAGACGCTCCGCGTCGATGGGGCGGTGGAGCGCGTCGCCGCGGGCTGGGTCGCGACCGGGACGCCCTGGCACTACGACGCAGACAAGTACGAGCGGGTGGTCGCGGCCCGGCGAGCCGAGGCGGCGCTGATGCGCACCTACGCCGCCGGCGCACGCTGCTTGATGCAGGTGCTCACCGAGGCGCTCGACGATCCCGACTCGGGCCGGTGCGGACGCTGCTCGGTCTGCACCGGAACACTGCCGCCGCCGGGAGCGGTGCCGGACGAGGAACGCGTCCGCGCGGCCCGGCGGTTCCTCCGCCAGCGCGACGTCGTTGTGGAACCGCGGCGGCAGTGGCCCGGCGGGCTGCGACGCCCGCAGCCCCTGCAGGGCCGGCTGCTCGCCGCCGCCCCCGGTCGAGCGGTCGCCTTCGCCGACGACCCGGCGTGGCGAGACCTCATCGCCGAGCTGTCCGGCCCCGACGGCACACCGAGCGACGAGCTCCGCGCGGCGCTGGTGCAGGTGCTGGTCCGGTGGCGGCGGGACTGGGAGGACCGGCCGGTGGCGGTCGTGGCGATACCGAGTCGGTCCCATCCGCGCCGGGTGCACGGCATGGCGGCCCATCTCGCCGAGGTCGGAAGGCTTCCGCTGGTCGAGCCGCTGGTATCCGCCGGTTCCGCGCCGGACGACGACGTGGCCTCGTCGGTCCGCGTCGGACAGCTGATGGAGCGCCTGACGCTGGACCCGGCCGTGCCGCTGCCGGACGGGCCGGTGCTGCTGGTCGACGACGTCAGCCGCACCCGCTGGACGCTGACCGTAGCCTCGGCCCTGCTGCGCTCGTCCGGGGTGCCTGCGGTGCTCCCGGTCGTCGGTCATCAGCGACCGTGACCAGACGTCCCTTCGGCGCCCTAGGGCGTTGGGACTCCCGCAAACGACCACCCGCCCGCCGTGCGTGAGCTGAATCACTTTGGGAAGGCAGAAGACATGCAACAACTCACCGGACTCGATGCGGCGTTCCTCGCCATGGAGACGCCGACGGTCTACGGACACGTCGGCAGCATCTGCATCCTTGACCCTTCAACGGCGAGCGAGCCGTTCACCCTCGACCACGTGCTCGAGGTCGTGCAGTCCCGGCTGCACCTGCTCCCGCCGTTCCGGCGCCGGCTGGTCGAGGTGCCGTTCGGGGTAGACCAGCCGTACTGGATCGAAGATCCGGATTTCGACCTCGAGTTCCACGTCCGCGAGCTGGCGTTGCCCGCCCCCGGGGACGACAAGCAGTTGGCCGACCAGGTCGCCCGGCTGCACGCCCGGCCGCTGGACCGGCGCCGGCCGCTGTGGGAGCTCTACCTGATCCAGGGCCTTCAGGGCGGCAAGGTCGGCGTCTACACCAAGGTGCACCACTCCGCCATCGACGGGGTGTCCGGCACCGACATCCTCACGGCACTGCTCGACCTCACCCCAGAGGGGCGCGAAGAGGAGGACGTGCCGCCGTGGCAGAGCGACCCCGTGCCGGGCAACATCCGCATGCTCACCGCGAGCGCCCTGTCGCTGGCCGGCCAGCCGCTCCGGGCGATCCGCCTCGGCTACGGCATCGTGCGTTCGCTGCCCGGCATCGCCAAGAGCACCGCCCGTCCGCGGCTGCCCATCATCGACAACCTGCTCGGCCGCGACTCCCACGTGATGCTTCCCTCAGCGCCGCTGTTCGCTCCTTCGACGCCGTTCAACAAGTCGATCACCGGGCACCGGCGGTGGGCCTTCCGGGACGTCGACCTGGCCGACGTCAAGTCGCTCAAGAACAGCGCCGGCCTGACCGTCAACGACGTCGTGATGGTGCTCTGTGCCGGTGCATTGCGCCGTTGGCTGCAGGACCATGACGCGCTGCCGACCGAACCGCTGGTCGCCGCGGTGCCGGTGTCGATCCGGGCCGAGGGCGAGAAGCTCGGCAACCGGGTCTCGACGATGTTGGCGCCGCTGCCGACAAACGTGTCCGACCCGGCGGAGCGGATGCGGCTGTCGCACCAGGCGATGCTCGCCGCCAAGGAGCAGCACGGCGCGCTGCCGGCTGACCTGCTCGGCGACGTCGCGCAATTTGCGGCGCCGGCGCTCGCCGGCCAGGCGGCCCGGCTCGCGGCCCGGATGCGCCTGGTCGAGCGGATCAGCCCGTTCAACCTGATCATCTCGAACGTGCCGGGCCCGAACGTTCCGCTCTATTACGCCGGGGCGAAGCTGCTGGCCTACTACCCGGTGTCCGCGATCGCCGACGGCCAGGGTCTGAACATCACCGTCATGAGCTACGGCGGCAAGATGTTCTTCGGGCTGATCGCCGACCGTGACCTGGTGCCGGACCTCGATCGGATGGCCGGCTACCTGGTCGACGAGCTGGTCGAACTGCTCGATGCGGTCGCCCCGTCGGAGACCAGCGTCACCGCCGCCGAGCCGTCGAGCCGGAGCGACGGGACCACCAGCCACAGTCGGCAGGACACCAGGACAGGCGCCGCCACCTGACCGTCCCGGTCATCGGGCGGGCGGGGCGCGCCCCGTCCTCCCGGCCGGGATGACAGGCTGGGTTCGATGAGTGATCCCTTCCACGAGCTGGCGATGCCGAGCTCGACGACGGCCGAGGCCGCACAGTCGGCCGACACGTCGGCCGCGCACGCCCTCGACCATGCCCTCGAGCACGCCGATGCGGGTGCCGAGGCCGCTGCCGGCACGCTCCAGGGCGACACCGGGCCGTCCGGGGACGCCGGGCTCTCATCGGGCACCCGCTACCGGCGCACGTTGCTGCGGCGAATCGCCGGGCTCGCCGTCACGGGTGCTGCGCTCTACGTCGTCGCGCCGACCATCTTGTCGGTCCTGCACTCGTTCCCGCAGCTGAGCAACGTCGACCCGCTGTGGTTCCCGGTCCTGTTCGTGCTGCAGGTCCTGTGCTTCGCCGGCACCTGGATCCTGGTGCGGTTCGCGCTCCGAACCAAGCGGTGGTTCCCGATCATCACCTCACAACTGGCCGGCAACGCGGTAAGCCGGGTGCTGCCGGGCGGGGTGGCCGCCGGTCCCGGGTTGCAAGCGGCGATGCTCGCCCGCTCCGGCTACCCGGGCGTGCTGACCGCGACCGCGATGAGCTCGACCGGGCTGCTGCTCACCGGCACCCTTCTGCTGCTCCCCCTGCTCGCCGTCCCGGCGCTGCTGGCGGGCCTCAGTCTGCCGCGGGCGTTGCAGTTCGGCCTCGCACTCTCGCTCATACTCGCGGTCCTGATCGCCGCGATCGGCGTTCTGCTGCTCCGCACCGACGCCGTGCTGCGGTGGGCGGCACGGGGTGTCGGCTTCGTCCAACGCCGCATTCGGAGCCGACCGGCCGACAACGCCGCCCTCGAAGCTCGGCTGCTGCGCGAACGCGACGAGGTCCGCTCGTCGTTCGCCCGCAACCCCTACCGGGCGCTGTCCATCGCGGCCGTGACGCGGCTGCTCGACTACGCGACGCTGGTGGTGGCGCTGCTCGCCGTCGGCGTCAACATCAGTCCGACCCTCGTGCTGCTCGCCTTCGTCGGCTCGGCCGCGTTGTCGATGGTGCCGATCACGCCGGGGGGGCTCGGCTTCGTCGAGGCCGGGCTGACCGGTCTGCTCGCCCTCGCCGGGGTTCCGGCGAACGAGGCGCTGGTCGGCACCCTGCTCTACCGGTTGACGTCGTACTGGCTGCCGCTGCCGGTCGGGCTGCTCGCCTACGCGCTGTGGCGCCGGCGCGCGGCCGGCGACCGCGAGCGCAACCAGGAGCCGCAGCACCAGGTGTGAGCTCCTGTCAGATGCGAACTCCCGTCAGGTGCGGCGCCGGACCCGGTTCGCGAACGGGACGACCAGGCCCCCGACGGCGACGCCGAGGACGTCCGCGAGCGCGTCGGTCGGCGTGCCGTCCCGGTGCGGCTCCAAGCTCTGCACCAGCTCGCTGCCCACGGCATAGCCGACCAGGCCGATGACGAGCGGTAGTACCGGCAGCCGGGCACGGCGGCCGAGCGCGGCAAGCGTTGCGAAGATCAGAAAGTGCACCACCTTGTCGCTGCCGGAGAACGTCGACTCGTTCGGCGTCGACGGTGCGAACAGGAGGACGGCGCTGGCGACCAGCGCGACGAGAAAGGCGGGCACGCCCTCAAGCGTGCCCGCCTTTTCTGCTCGACGGCGGCCGCGGCGGGCGGCGTCGCGGCGTCGCGGCGTCGCCTCAGCGCGGCGTCGCCTCAGCGCGGCTGCGGCACCATCCGCTCCAACTGTGACGGCCGTGACGCTGCCGGCTCCGACGCCGCCACCGGCACCCGGTGGTTGGCCACGGACAGCCCGTTCGGGTCCACCGCGGCGCGGACGGCCTGGAGCCGGGCGAAGTCGGCGGACGCGTAGCCCGTGGACGGGTCGACAGCGGACTCGGCGAAGTTGAGGTACTTCCGGCCGTTCGACCACGGACGCAGCGCCGCCATCAGGCGGCGGGCGTCCACTGAGGCTTGCGCTCCCATCTCCGGCGTGATGGCGAAGCCCACGCCGAACAGCACGAACTGACCGTCGAGCTTCGGCAGCGCCCCCGCACCGGCCTGCGGACGGCCCAGCTGACCGCCCAGCTGCCGCAGTTCCGCCGCGAGCAGCGTCGAGCCGGACCCCGGGCCGGCCGCGTCGACGAAGGCCCGGATGGCGTCGGCCGTCAGCGCACCCAGCATGGCGGAGTCGCTGACCCCCGGGGTCGGGCCCTCGGGGTCGCCGTGGATCCGGGTCAGCGCGACGGCCGGCACCCGGCCGAACGTGTCGATCTCCGGCTCGAGCTCGCGCAGTGGCGCCAGGATCTCCTCGGCCCGGCTGTCGTCGGCGAGCACCGCACCGTCGATCATGACCAGGTTGCGTCCACGGATCGGCTCCGGGATCTCCGGCAGCGGGGGCAACTGCAGGATCCGGAACGACGTCGTCACCTCGTCCGGCGCGTCTACCGCCCACGCGGCCCACCGGGTCAGGACCTCCTCCGCCCGCGACCAGTCCCACGCGAGCATGCCGCCGTAGGCGCTGTCGATCGGGTAGAGCCGGAATTCCAGGCTCGTGACGACGCCGACGTTGCCTCCGCCGCCGCGCAGCGCCCAGAACATCTCCGGTTCGGACTTCGCGTCGACCCGCCGGATCTGCCCGTCCGCGGTGACCACGGTGGCACCGGTGATGCTGTTGGTCTGCAAGCCCAGCTTGCGGGCGAACCAACCGATGCCGCCGCCGAGCGAGTAGCCGGACACGCCGACATCCGGAGACGAGCCGTGCAACGCGTCCAGACCGTGCGCGGCCGCAGCCTCGACCACGTCGCCCCACAGGACGCCGCCACCGACCGTAGCCATCCGGCGCTCGGGGTCGATCTCCACCGAGGTCATCGCCGAGGTGCGGAGCAGGACCACGTCGTCCAGTCCCCCCTCCACCAGCGGGCCGGAGTTGTGTCCGGTGCTCTGCGGCGCGACCCGCAGGCCGGCAGCAGCAGCGGCGCACACGACCTCGGCGGCCTCCTCCGCGCTCGCGGGGTAGGCGACGGCGGCCGGACGCTGGTCGAAGGCCACGTTCCAGGGCTGGCGCGCGGCGTCGTACCCGGGGTCACCCGGGAGCGACACGGCGCCGCCGCAGAGCTTCCGCAGGGTGGCGGCCTTGTCCTGCTGGGTCTCGAAGAGGGAGCTAGCGGTGTCGGGGGTCAGCTGCGTGGTCATGGAAGGTCCTCCGGTTCGGCGGTGGGGCGGGTTGCCCTGGCTTCCGCGTCACCGTGCGAGAGGGACCTTGCAAGCTGCCTGCGGCG
>DATITC010000145.1:0-17702 GCA_035468175.1 Frankiaceae bacterium
CTGCAGGCCGGCGCGGACCGGATCGAGGGCTGCCTGTTCGGCAACGGCGAGCGGACCGGCAACGTCTGCCTGGTCACCCTGGCCCTCAACCTGTTCAGCCAGGGCATCGACCCCATGATCGACTACTCGGACATCGACGAGGTCCGGCGCACCGTCGAGTACGCCAACCAGCTGCCGGTGCACCCGCGCCACCCGTACGGCGGCGAGTTGGTCTACACGGCGTTCTCCGGCTCGCACCAGGACGCGATCAAGAAGGGCCTGACGGCGTTGGATTCGGCCCGTGAAGAGGGGTCGACGCTCTGGGAGGTCCCGTATCTGCCGATCGACCCGAAGGATGTCGGCCGCAGCTACGAAGCGGTCATCCGCGTCAACAGCCAGTCCGGCAAGGGTGGCGTGGCGTACCTGATGAAGGCCGAGCACGGGCTGGACCTGCCGCGAAGGCTGCAGATCGAGTTCTCCGGGGTCGTGCAGCACCACACCGACGTGAGCGGTGGCGAGGTGACCGCCGACGAGCTCTGGCGCGTCTTCGACGTGGAGTACCTCACCAACGCGATGCAGGAGCGGTCCCGGCTCAAGCTGGTCGACGCGGACGTCTCGGCCGGCCGTTTCCACGTGCTGCTGGACGGCGAGCAGCGCGAGCTTGTCGGCACCGGGAACGGACCGATCGCCGCCTTCGTCAACGCGCTCACCGTCGAGGGCCTCGACCTGCGGGTCCTGGACTACACCGAGCACGCGCTCGGTACCGGTGAGGACGCCCGGGCCGCCGCCTACGTCGAGGTCGCGAGCGGCGACGCGGTCGTGTGGGGCGTCGGGTGGGACCCGAGCATCCTCACCGCCTCGCTCTACGCGGTGGTCAGCGCGGTCAACCGGACCGCGCCCCGGTAGCGCTCGGCCCCGATAACCTCGCGTTCATGCGCTTAGCTGTGGTCCCTGGGGACGGAATCGGGCACGAAGTCGTAGCCGAGGGGCTCCGCGTACTGCGGGCGGTGCTCGAGGCCCACGCGCCGGGCGAGAAGCTCGACACCACCGACTACGACCTCGGGGCCCGCCGCTGGCACGCCACCGGCGAAACGCTGCCGGACGGGGTGCTTGACGAGCTGCGCGGGCACGACGCGATCCTGCTCGGCGCGGTCGGTGACCCCAGCGTGCCCAGCGGCGTCCTCGAACGCGGGCTGCTGCTGCGATTGCGGTTCGAGCTCGACCACCACGTCAACCTGCGGCCGGTCAAGCTCTTTCCCGGCGTCACCTCGCCGTTGGCCGGCAACCCGGCCATCGACTTCGTCGTCGTACGCGAGGGCACCGAGGGCCCGTACGCCGGCGCCGGCGGCCTGCTCCGGCGCGGGACTCCGCACGAGATCGCCACCGAGGAGAGCCTTAACACCCGCTACGGCGTGGACCGGGTCGTCCGCGACGCCTTCGAGCGGGCGATGAAGCGGGACAAGCGACTCACCTTCGTGCACAAGAACAACGTGCTGGTGCACGCCGGCGACCTCTGGACCCGCGCGGTCGGCCACCTCGCCCAGGACTTCCCCGAGGTGAAGGTCGACTACCTGCACGTCGACGCGGCGTCGATGTTCTTCGTGACGCGGCCGCAGCGCTTCGATGTGATCGTCACCGACAACCTGTTCGGCGACATCCTGACCGACCTCGGGGCCGCGATCGCCGGCGGCATCGGCCTCGCTGCCTCCGGCAACCTCGACGTCTCGCGCACCAACCCCAGCATGTTCGAGCCCGTGCATGGTTCCGCTCCGGACATCGCGGGCCAGGGCGTCGCGGACCCGACGGCCACGGTGTTGTCGGTGGCCCTGCTGCTCGACCACCTCAACCTCCCCGAGGCCGCCCGCAAGGTCGAGGATGCGGTGGCCGCGGACCTGGTCGAGCGCGGCGGCGAGGGCCAGCCCGCCCGACGCTCGACGCAGGAGATCGGCGAGGCGCTGGCCGCTCGCGCGGCCGGCTGACGGATCGCCGTGCCCCGTCGCCGCACGCCGGCGCATCTCGTCCTCATCCACGGGCGCGGTCGGTTCTCCTTCGACCGACCGCCGCCCGAGCTGTTCGCGGCACGCTGGGTAGGGCGGCTCGAGGAGCAGCTGAAGTCCTACGGCGAGGCCGGTCTGTCGGAGAACCTGTCGGGCGTCACGTTTCTGGACTACATGTCGCTGCTCGCGCCCTACTCGCGGGCCTACCGGAGCCGTCTGCAGGCCGACCTCGAGGCGGTCGCGCAGCGGATGGCCGACGAGAGTCGTGAGGAGAACGAGACCAAGGTCCGCACCGACGAGGAGGGAAACCAGCTCGTCGACGCGGGGGCCGGCGCGAGTGATCTCGCGGCCGGCGAGGGTGAGCCCGATCGGCCCGCGCGGGCGGAGAGCCGGTACTGCCCGGACTGCACGGGCCGGTACGCGGAGAGCCCGCTCGGCGCCCCGCGTCGACAGCTGCGTCACCTCGGGCGCCGCATCACCGAGCCGTTCGGGGTCGAGCGGGTGGCCTGGGTCTTCCCGGACGCGGTCGCCTATCTGGCCAACGAGCGGCTGCGCTCCGACATCCACGATTTGCTCGCCTACCGGCTGCCGCCGAAGCGGACGCCGGTCATCGTGGTCGCACACAGCCTCGGCACCGTGGTGGCCGCGGACCTGTGGGCCGAACTCGGGGACCGCTACCGCACCCGGCTGTTCGCCACCGCGGGCTCTCCACTCGCCGTTCCGCTGGTACGCCGTCGGCTCCACCCCCGCACGGCGGAATGGACGCGCAACCTGCCTGCCGACTTCCCCTGGCTCAACGTGATCGACCCGGTGGATCCGGTGACCCTCGCGCGCGAGCTCCGCCCGCCCTACTTCGACCCGCGCATCGTGAACCTCGAGGTGG
This sequence comes from Frankiaceae bacterium, assembly GCA_035468175.1. Classification (GTDB taxonomy): domain Bacteria; phylum Actinomycetota; class Actinomycetes; order Frankiales; family Frankiaceae; genus JAVEDQ01. The sequence goes on from DATITC010000145.1 coordinate 2,860, forward strand.
AGAACGGCCGCAGGTTCCACTCGGAGGACCGCTACCTGTCGCACATCGCCGTCGCACGTGAGGTCGCGAAGGCCGCGCGCTGACGGCAGCTACCAGATCGTCTGCAGTAGCCCGCCGTCGATGAGGAAGTCGGAGCCGGTGACGTTGCCGGCGCGCCCGCCCGCGAGGAGCACCACCAGGTCGGCCACTTCACGCGGTTCCGTGAAGCGCCCCGTCGCCGTCCCGGCCACCGCGGACGTGGAGACGGTGCCGGGTTCCCCGCCCTGGTGGTCGGCCACGGTGGCGGCGACTCCGTGTTCCCCGAGCCACAGGTCGGTCGCCACCGGCGCGGCCATGAAGGTGAGGTTGAACGTCGACTCCCAGTCCTCGTCCGTCACGGCGAGGAAACCCGTCGAGTCGCGGCGTCACCGCACCGACGTTGTTCACCAGCACATCGACGGCACCGTCCTCCTGAGCGTGTTCGACGAGTTCCGCCGGTCCGGTCGCTTTCGACAGGTCGACGGGGACGTGGCGCACGCGGCCCCCGTCGACGAGAGCGGTCAGCGCGGGGCAGAGCGTTCGCGACCCCGCCACGACTCTCGCCCCCTCCGCGACCAACGCCTGGGTCACGGCCAACCCGATGCCCTTGCTCGCGCCGGTGACGACGGCGCGGGAGTCCGTCAGGTCGAGGAGTCCGTGGATGAACAGGACGGGACGCGGCGTGACGGGCATGGCAGCTCCTGCACTCAGGGCGACGCAGGTGGACCGATCGATCTACCTACCTACCGATCGATCTACCTACCGATCGATCTACCTACAGTGGACGCGGCAAGCTACTGCCGCCCGGGCGGTCGGTCGAGACCGGCTTCGGTGCCAGGCACCACGGATGGGAGCCCGGGACGGCCCGGCGCCTGTGGTGGAATCGAGGACGAGCGAGAACGATCGCAACAGTGAGGACGAGCCAATGCCGATCACGCCGACCAAGAAGATCTGGATGGACGGCGAGCTCGTCGACTGGGATGACGCGACGATCCACATCCTGAACCCGACGCTGCACTACGGCTGGGGCGTTTTCGAGGGGATCCGCGCGTACCACACCTCGCGTGGCCCGGCCATCTTCCGGCTCACCGAACACATCGAGCGGCTGTTCCGCAGCGCGAGCATGTACCTGATGGAGCCGGCGTTCACGGTCGACGAGATCGTGGCCGCGACCAAGGAGACCGTGCGCGTCAACGAGGTCGAGTCCTGCTACATCCGGCCGCTGTTCTACCTCGGTTACGGCGAGATGGGTCTCAACCCGCTGCCGTCCGAGACCAAGATCAGCATCGCGGTCTGGCCGTGGGGCGCCTACCTGGGCGAGGAGGCGGCCGAGAAGGGCTGCCGGGCCGCGGTCTCTTCCTGGCAGCGGATCGGCCCGAACACGATCCCGCCGGAGGGCAAGGGCACCGGGCAGTACATCAACTCGTCCTTGGCCAAGGTCCAGGCCCTCAAGGCCGGCTACGACGAGGCGATCATGCTGACGGCGGACGGCCGGATCGCCGAGGGCTCGGGTGAGAACATCTTCGTCGTCTACGGCGACAAGCTGATCACTCCGCCGGTGGTGGACGGCGTGCTCGCCGGGCTCACCCGGGACGCGGTCGTCACGCTGGCCCGGGACGAGGGCTACGAGGTGGTCGAGCAGCCGCTGGTGCGCTCCAACCTGTACCTCGCCGACGAGGCCTTCTTCACCGGCACCGCAGCGGAGCTGGTGCCCTTGGTCGAGGTCGACGACCGCAAGGTCGGCACGGGTCGCCCGGGTCGCGTCACTCGTCGACTGCTCGAGCTGTACGGCCAGGCGACGCGCGGTGAGCTCGACCAGTACAAGGACTGGAACGAGTACGTCTCCGACTGAAGGACCCCCGCTCTGCCTGGGCTCGGGCAGGGGAGCTATGTTGCCGCCAGATGTCGAGAAGGCAGGCATCCGACGGAGCCCTGAACCTGCCCGTCTTGCTTCCGGGTCCGCCGACGAGTGCGAACCGCTGGGCGAGTGACAGGGGACACGCATGCAGGTACGCGACGGGATGACTCCCGCCGTTCTCGTGGTCGGTCCGGGGCACACGCTGCGCCAGACCGCCCGGTTGATGCGGGAACGCAAGGTCGGGGCCGCCGTCGTGCACGACGACGGCGGGCAGGGGCCGTCCATCCTGACCGAGCGGGACATCCTCGACGCGGTCGCGCTGGGCCAGGACCTGGAGACCGAGGTCGCGGGTGACCACCTGACGGCCAACGCCGTGGTCGCCGACCCGGACTGGTCGTTGGACGAGGCGGCGAGCGCGATGCTCCGCGGCGGGTTCCGGCACCTCATCGTGTCCGAGGCCGGGTCGGTGGTCGGCGTCCTGTCGATGCGCGACATCGTCGGCTGCTGGAGCAGGCACCGCCAGCCGGCCTGACCAGCAGGATTTGCGGTCGCCTGTCAGCATGGAGTGGTGGCAACCGAGCTGATCGTCCCGGGGTACGACCCCGAGGCATTCCACGTCTACGACACGACGCTCCGGGACGGCACCCAGCAGGAGGGTCTGTCGCTGTCGGTGGCGGACAAGCTGGCCGTCGCACGCAACCTGGACGAGCTCGGCGTCGGCTTCATCGAGGGCGGCTGGCCGGGTTCCAACCCGAAGGACGCCGAGTTCTTCCGCCGGGCCCGCACCGAACTCCAGCTCTCGACCGCGACACTGACCGCGTTCGGTGCAACCCGTCGCGCCGCCGCGGTCGCGGCCGACGACCCACAGGTCGCCGCACTGCGGGAAGCCGGCACCTCGGTGGTGTGTCTGGTCGCGAAGTCGGACGTGCGGCACGTGGAGCGGGCGCTGCGGACGACGCCGGCGGAGAACCTGGCGATGATCACCGACACCGTCGCGCACCTGCGCGCCGAGGGTCAGCGGGTGTTCGTCGACGCCGAGCACTTCTTCGACGGGTACGCCGCCGACCCCGCCTACGCGATCGAGGTCGTCCGGGCCTCGATGGAGGCGGGAGCCGAGGTCGTCGTCCTGTGCGACACCAACGGCGGCATGCTCCCGGGCGGGCTGACCGAGGTGGTGGGCCGCGTTGCGGAAGCCACGCTGGCCCGGCTCGGGATCCACTGCCACAACGACACGGCCTGCGCGGTGGCGAACACCCTCGCCGCCGTCGCCGCCGGGGTGACCCACGTGCAGGGGACCGCCAACGGCTACGGCGAGCGGTGCGGCAACGCCGACCTGTTCAGCGTGGTTGCCAACCTCGAGACGAAGCTGAACCGGCCGGTGTTGCCCTCCGGGCGGTTGCCGGAGCTCGTGCGGGTGGCGCATTCGATCAACGAGATCGCCAACACGACACCCGACCCGAAGCGGCCCTACGTCGGGTCGACGGCCTTCGCACATAAGGCCGGCCTGCACGCGTCCGCCATCAAGGTCGACCCGGACCTCTATCAGCACCTGGACCCGGCAGCGGTCGGCAACGACATGCGCATGCTCGTCTCCGAGCTCGCCGGCCGCGCCACCATCGAGCTCAAGGGCCGCGAGCTCGGCATGGACCTGTCCAACGAGCGCGAGGCCCTCGGGCGGGTCGTGGACCGGGTCAAGGACCTGGAATCGCAGGGCTTCGTCTTCGAGGCGGCCGAGGCGAGCTTCGAGTTGCTGCTCCGTCGCGAGGTCGAGGGGAACCAGCGCTTCTTCCTGCTCGAGTCCTGGCGGGTGATCGTGGAGCAGCGGGACGGCGTCGTCACCAGTGAGGCGACCGTGAAGCTGTGGTCGCGTGGGGAGCGGATCATCGCGACCGGCGAGGCGACCGGCCCGGTCAACGCTCTGGACAAGGCGCTCCGCGCGGCGCTCGAGAAGTCCTATCCCGGGCTCGCGGACCTCGAGCTGACCGACTTCAAGGTGCGCATCCTCGAGGGCTCGCACGGCACCGGCGCGGTCACCCGGGTGCTGATCGAGACCTCCGACGGCACGACCTCATGGGACACCGTGGGCGTCGACGAGAACATCATCGCGGCCTCCTGGCAGGCTTTGGACGACGCCGCGAGCTACGGCCTGTGGCGGCAGGGCGAACAGCCCCGCGAGAACTCGGGCTAGCTCGCCACGGCGAGCCGCACGCTGATCGCCAGCTCGCCCGGCGCTACGGTCGCGTCGACCCGCAGATAATAGTCGCTGCGGCCCAGGTGACGGACCAGGTGGAGCACGATCGCCTCGTCACACGGATGGCAGTTGATCGCCGCCGACGTCGGCGCGTCGGTCAGCGCCTGCAGGGGGGCCTCGGCCCCTGAGGTCAGGCTGATCGTGAGCCGGTACGCGAGGCTCGTCGGCGCGGAGCCGGTGGAGCGAGGGCGAGGCAGCACCACGGTGATCGGTTCCATGCCTTTCCGATCGGCAGCGAGACGTCAGATTACAGCCGTGTCATTCGAACTGTGGACAACGAATTCGGGTGTGGCGCAGGAGATCTACGCTCCGTCGTCATGGGGTCGAGCGACCCACGAAGACGCTTCTGAGGAGTCACAGATGTCCGACGCGTATGCCGTCAGCCCCGCCCATCTGACCGCGACGAGTGCGACGCTGCGCACGGCCGCGGCGGGGATCGAGTCCGAGTTGCAGCGCTGCGGGGCGGAGGTGCGTGGCCTCGACGGTGCGTGGACGGGTGCCAGCCACGCCCACTACGCGACGCTGTACCAGGAGTGGCAGACGAGCGCGGCCCGGCTCCAGTTGGCCCTCGAGGGCATCGCGTCGATGACCGCTCGTGCCGCGCAGGTCTACGCGACCGGCGACGCCAACGTCGCGAGCATGTTGAACCGGCTCTGATGTTGAACCGGCTCTGATGCCGACCGACCTGCTGGCCGGCCTGCTGAATGCGCCTCGAACGGGTAGCGGAGGACCATGACTGTTCTCGTGACCGGAGCCACCGGCACCGTCGGTGGTGCCCTCGTCCCCCTGCTCACCGATGTGGGCGCCAGCGGGTCGCCGGTCGTCCCGGTGCGGGTGATGGTGCCGTCGCCCGAGGCGGCCGACGACCTCCGCGGCTATGACGTCGAGGTCGTGGTCGGGGACCTCGACCGGCCGGAGACCCTGGACGACGCGTTGAAGGGGATCGACGCGGCCTTCCTCGTCGCCCCGGCCGGCCCGGCCCTCGCCGCCCGCGAACTCGCCTTCCTCGACGCGGTGGACCGCGCGCCCGACCGCCCGCACGTCGTGAAGCTCGCCTCCCTCGGTTGGGAGGACCCGCAGTCCCGGCTGTCCGCCGGTCACGGCACCGTGGTGGAGCGGCTCCGCAGCGCCGGGCTCCGGCACACGGTGCTGGCGCCGAACGGGTTCATGCAGGACATCCTCCGTTTCGCCGCGATGGTGCAGGAGGAGTCCGCACTGCTGCTGCCCGCCGGTGACGGTGCGGTCAGCCACGTCGACGCCCGCGATGTCGCGGCGGTCGCGGCGCACGTCCTCGGAGATCCCGCTCCGCACGAGGGACTCTCCTACGTCGTCACCGGTCCGGCCGCGCTCACCTACGCCGAGGTCGCCGCGCACGTCGGCGGAGTCGCGGGCCGCGAGGTCTCCTACCGGGATTCCCCGCCGGACGAGGTGCGGCAGCGCCTGCTGGGCTACGGCTGGTCGGAGTGGACCGCCGACGGGATGCTCGAGGTGTACGCCGCCTACGCCGCCGGTGCCGGAGCGGTCGTGACCGACGAGGTGCAGAAGGCCACCGGGCGTCCGGCGCGGGACTTCGGGGCGTTCCTGCACAGCCACGCGGCGGCGTTCCGGACCGTGTAAACGGCCCTCCTGGTGGGGTAGAGCCTGTGGCATGGCTCTCACCGATCGCCTTCGCGACCTCGACCAGCGCATCCTCCCCGGCACCCGGGAGCAGGAAGAGGATGCCGAAACCTACCTGCGCCGGGTCGCGGGCAGCCGGGCGATCAGTCCCGCACAGCTCGGTGACGTCATGACCGCGCTGCGTGAGCACTTCGAGGTGTTCCCCGACGCCGGCTCCGACGGGGACGGGGAGCAGAAGGACGAGGCCTCCGAGGACAGCTCCGGCGAGGCCTCCGAGGGCGGCTCGGACGACGACTCCAAGGGCGAGGAGCAGGACGAGAAGGACGATGAGGACAGCTGATCAGCGACCTGGCTTGCTCAGCCACCTGGTTTGATCAGGCACCTGGTTTGATCAGGCACCTGGCTTGATCAGGCACGCAGCATGACCGGCGGCGCTACGGTGCTCGCATGTGCCGGAGCATCAAGACACTGCGCCCGCCGTTCGAGGACATCGTCACCGTCGAGGACGTGAACGCAGCGGCCCTGCAGTACGTCCGGAAGGTCGCCGGCATGCGGCAGCCTTCCGCGCGGAACCGCGAGGCGTTCGATGCCGCGGTGGTCGAAGTGGCCGCCGCGACCGCCAAGCTGCTCGACGGCATCGTCGTGCGCGCCGCCTGAGCGCTACCAGCGGCCGGCCCGCCGCAACCGTCGGGGCCGGCCGTCGGGGTCGTACACCGCCCGGTACAGCGGCAACGCCCAGGCCCGCTGCGCCAGGGACAACGACTCCGGCCGGTGGGGCCGGAGCCGTCCCGGCGGACGTGGACCCCGACGCCCGTCGGCGTGCCATGCCTCCAACCGGTCGGCGGAGCGTTGCAGCGCCGCGATCCCTGCCTCGGGGTCGATCAGTTCGTCGTCGCTCACCGCGCCGTCGGTGTGCTCCCGCCACAGGCGGAGCCGCAAATCGCGGGCGAAGACGCGGGCTCCGTCGCCGAGCCCGCCCGGGTCGCGCGGTGACCGCTCGTCGCGGGTCTCGTCCACCACGGCGATGTTCAACTCGCTGTCGTGGCTCCACGAGCGGCGGTTGAGGTTGTCCGAACCGATCGTCGCCCAGACGTCGTCGACCACGCTGACCTTCGCATGCACGTACACCGGCGTGCCCGCCGGGTTCTCGATGTCGAACACCGTCAAGCGGTCCGACGCCACCGAGCGGCAGAGCCGGATCGCCTGCTCGCGACCGACCAGGTTGGGCGCCAGGGAGAACCGCCCGTCCTGGTCGGGGTAGCGCGGGACGACGGCAACGATGTGCAGGTCGGGGGACGACTCCAACGCCCTCGCGAGCAGGCGGGCGACGTCGATGGACCACAGGTACTGGTCCTCGACGTAGATGAGGCGCCGGGCCCGCCGCCAGACCTTGACGTAGCCACGGGCGATGGAGCGCTCGCCGTCGGGCGCGAACGGATAGGCGCCCTGTCGGTTCTTCCAGGGATTGAGGTGGGTCCGCGAGGCGTAGGTGCGGAGCACCTGAACCGCGTGCGGTCCCACCGCGGGCGGGTCAGGGCGCCGGGCCGGCATCGGATGGGCCGGCCGGACGTGCACGCCGTGGCGGAGATCGAGCAGCATGCGGTACGGGTTCCGGGAGTCCAGCGGCGTCGGGTCGTTCCACCGTTCCCGGAACGTGTATTCGAGGTCGGCGACCGCCGGCCCCCGCACCTGCGCCTGGACGTCGTGCCAGGGCGGAGTGTCGCCGTACACGGCCGCCATCGGCTGCGGCTGCGGATCGCCGGCGTGCGAGGCGTCGTCCCGGCGGCTGTGCGCGAGATCGATCCCGCCGACGAAGGCGACGCTCTCCTGCTCGGGGTCGGCGGGGCGGAGCACGACCAGCTTCTGGTGGTGCGAGCCGCCGGCCCGGACCCGCTCGTCGAGCAGCACCATCGCTCCGGCCTCGTTCGCCCGGTCCCCGACCTTCTGGTTCTCCTGCTCGTTCATGCCGACCTGGTCGACGTGCGAACGCCAGACCAAGCCGCGGACCAGCACTCCGCGTTCGGCGGCGCCGCCGAGGAGGTCCGCCAACCGGACGGTGCCGCGCTCGTCGTCCTGATCTTCGCTGCCGGAGACGAGGACCTCGTCGGCGTCCCCGCGCCAGTCGGTGAAGACGAACAGGTCGCCGGCCTCGAGGGCTTCGACCGCCGCGAATAGGCGCGGGAAGTACTCCGCCCCGTGGATCAGCGGTTCGACCAGGTTGCCGGTGGTCCACGGCCGGATTTCGGTCGCGGGATTGCCCCGCTCGTCCGGCCCGAGGAACCAGTCGTCGAGCCGGGGATGCGGGGGAGTCATGCCCTGAGACTGACACCCGCGCCAGGAGGTGGGCCAGTCGGTAGCGTGACGGCGGTGCGGATAGCCCGGCTGAGCGTGGAAGGCAGTCCCCGGTTCGGGGTCGTCGAAGGGGAGGACGGCCTGCGCTCGGTGGCGCTGCTGTCCGCGCATCCCTTCGGGGAGTTGGTGCTCACCGGGGAGCGGGTGCCGCTGCGCAACCCACTCGCACCGGTGTTACCCAGCAAGATCATCGGCATCGGGAAGAACTACGCCGATCATGCCGCCGAGATGGGCGGCGAGCCACCGAAGGCGCCGCTGATGTTCTTCAAGCCGTCCACGTCGGTGATCGGTCCCGGGGACCCCATCCGGATGCCGGACACCCGGGTCGACTATGAGGGCGAGCTCGCGATCGTCATCGGCCGGCTCTGCCGCGAGGTCCCGGTGGAACGCGTGCCGGAAGTCATCTTCGGCTACACCTGCGGCAACGACGTCACCGCCCGCGACTGGCAGTCCGCGGACGGGCAGTGGTCCCGGGCGAAGGGCCTGGACTCGTTCTGCCCGCTCGGGCCTTGGATCGAGACCGACCTCGACCCGTCGGACCTGCAGCTGCGGACCGTCGTCGACGGCGCGGTGCGACAGGACGGCCGGACGAGCATGCTGATCCACGACGTCCCGACGCTCGTCTCCTACGTCTCGACGTACTTCACGCTGATCCCCGGCGACGTGATCCTCACCGGCACCCCGGCCGGCATCGGTCCGCTCGCGGACGGGCAGCGGGTGTCGGTCGAGATCGAGGGCATCGGCACGTTGGAGAACCCCGTGGTGTCGCGATGACGGAGCCTCTCGGGAACGCAGCGGGAGCGGAAGCGGCGGGTCGGGTGACCGTCCGCCACCTCGCCGCGCCGCCGCTCGATGCGACGATGCGCACCCGCTTCGCACCCGCGCCGTCCGGGGACCTGCACGTCGGCAACCTCCGCACCGCGCTGTACTCGTGGTCGCTGGCCCGCCGGCACGGCGGGACGTTCCTGCTCCGGGTCGAGGACACCGACCGGTCGCGGGTCAGCGACGAGGCGTTCGCCGCGGCGCTCGACGTGCTCCGCTGGATGGGCATCGACTACGACGAGGGCCCGGACGTCGGCGGGCCGTTCGCGCCCTACCGACAGAGCGAACGCCTCGACGTCTACGTCGAGGCCGCCGGGCGGCTCGAGGCGAGCGGCGCCGCCTACCGCTGCTACTGCACCCCCGCCGAGCTGGCGGAGCGGCGCGAGCAGGCCAAGCGCGAGAAGCGGCCCCCGGGCTACGACGGCCGCTGCCGCACGCTGACCGCCGAGCAGCGAGCCGCCTTCGAGGCGGAGGGGCGCACTTCCGTCCTGCGGTTCCGGATGCCCGACGGGTCCACTACGTGGAACGACCTGGTCCGCGGTGAGATCACCATCGACCACGCGAACGTCCCGGACTTCGCTCTGACCCGCAGCGACGGGCACCCGCTCTACCTGCTCGCCGCCGGCGTCGACGACGTCGCGATGGGACTCACCCACATTGTTCGAGGTGAGGACCTGGTCACCGCCACACCGCGGCAACTCGCGATCTACGCCGCGCTCGGGCACCCGCAGGAGAAGTGGCCGGCCTTCGCGCACCTCCCGCTCATCGTCGGGACGGACAACGCCCCGCTGTCCAAGCGCAACGGCGAGGTGTCGATCGTCTGGTACCGGCGCGAAGGCTTCCTGCCGGAGGCGATGGTCAACTACCTGGCGCTGCTCGGCTGGTCACCCGGAGGCGACCGTGAGTTCTTCGGCGTCGACGTGCTGCACACCGAGTTCGACCTTTCGCGGGTGAGCCGTAACCCGGCCCGCTTCGACCTCAAGAAGCTGGAGGCGATCAACGGCGATTGGATCCGCGCACTGGCCGAAGACGAATTCGGCGCCCGGATCAGCGCGGTGCTCACCGGGGCCGGGGTCCCGGTCGACCCGGACCTGCTCGCCAAGGCCGTGCCGCTGGTCCAGACCCGGATGAACCGGCTGACCGAAGCGCCCGGGCTGTTGCGCTTCCTGCTCGAGCCCGAAGAGGACTTCGCCGTCGAGGAGGCTGCGGCCGCCAAGGGTTTGGGTGACGGCTCCGGCGCCGTGCTGCTGGCGATGATCGAGACCCTCGAACCGTTGCCGGAATGGACGTCGGAAGCGATCGAGCCGGCCGTCTGGTCAGTGGGGGAGAAGCTCGGGCTGAACAAGCGGAAGACAGCCGCCCCGGTCCGGGTGGCAATCACCGGTCGGCTCATCTCGCCGCCGCTGTTCGAATCGATGGAACTGCTGGGCCGGGAGCGCAGCCTGAGTCGCCTTCGGCGGGCGGCCGACAGCACCCGTTGAGCGTCGCGCGGACTGTGATTCCAGCTGATCCCAAGCTGATCCCAGCCTCGTGCGGGCCGCGACCCGTCCGGTATGGTGGCGGGGCGGTCCTTCGGGACCACTGGGGTATGGGGTAATTGGCAGCCCGACGGTTTCTGGTTCCGTTAGTCTAGGTTCGAGTCCTGGTACCCCAGCGCTTGCAGCCGCAGGTTCTCCACCCAAGCTGCATGGGCCCCGTCGTCTAGTGGCCCAGGACGCCGCCCTCTCAAGGCGGTAGCGCCGGTTCGAATCCGGTCGGGGCTACAGGGCCTCCTGTCAGTGGCAACACTGACGGGAGGCCCTTCGTCTTTCTCGGAAAGGTCCGCCGTCTCGTGCAGCGCTTCGTCGGCCGGGACGGCGGATCGTGCGAGGACCCGCACCTGAGACGTGACCGACTAGTCCGGTTCGCCCCGAAAGGGGACCCGGAATGATGATTGGTCACTGCCCGTCGTGCCGGAAGACTGGGAGCATGTCACTCGACCTCGCCTGGCTTCCGCGTGGTCGGGGCCTCGCCGAGCCCGACTTCGAGGTCCGGCACCGACTGATCACCGTCATCCTGGCGTTGCACCTGCCGGCGATCGTCATCTATGCGATGGCCACCCATCACAGCTTCGATGTGGGTCTGCTGCACGCGTCCACCGTGGCCGTGCTCCTCGTGGGAGCTCTGGTCCCCGGCGCGCGGCTCCGTCGCAGCCTTGCCGCGAGCGTCGGGCTGCTGGTCTGCTCGGCGGTGCTGGTGCACCAGTCGGGCGGGCTCATCGAGATGCACTTCCACTACTTCGTTGCGGTGGCGGTCATCGCGCTGTACCAGGAGTGGCTCGTGTACGCGACGGCCATCCTGTTCGTGCTGGTCGAACACGGGGTGCTCGGCCAGATCGACCGCCAGTACGTCTTCGACCACGGCGGCAACCCCTGGGTCCTCGCCGGTGTGCACGCAGGCTTCGTCTGCGCGATGGCCGCCGCCCAGCTCGGGTTCTGGCACTACCAGGAGCGGGCCCGCGAGAACGAGGAGCACTACCGGCGGCAGCTCTTCGACGGCCAGGAGAGCCTGGTTGCTCGGCTCGAGGACGCCGCCCAGCTCCGCTCGGACCTGGTCGGCACCGTCACGCACGAGTTCCGCACCCCGCTGACCGGCATTTCCGGCGCGCTGCTGACGCTGCGCCGACGCCGGCACCGGCTGGACGAATTGAAGATCGACGAGCTGCTCGACGCCGCGCTCCTGCACGCCGACCGGCTCCGTCGTCTGCTCGAGAACATGCTGACCGCCGCCGAGGCGACCGCCGTCGACCCGACCGAGCTCACCGACGTCGTCGCCACGACCTGCGAGATCGTCGACATGCTCCCGCCGCGCCAGCGCGACCGGCTCGCGCTCGATCTCCCCGACGTCCTGCTGGCACACATCGGGCGGGAGGCATTGCACCAGGTCCTGGCCAACCTGGTCGACAACGCCCTCACCCACTCCCTGCCGGGGACGGTGGTGTCGCTGTCCTGCGTCCGGGTCGGCGGAGACGCGGTGATCCGGGTGCGGAACAGCGGGGCCGAGATCGCGCCGGAACGCATCGCGCATCTGCTCGAGCCCTTCACGCAGGTCGACGGCTCGATCACCCGCGCCCGCGAGGGGGCGGGCATGGGCCTGTACGTGGTGCGCCGGCTGATCGAGGTGCATGGCGGGCAGCTGTCCCTGCACGCCACCGACGGAACGGTGACCGCCGAGGTCAACGTCCGCGCGTCGGTGCTGCCGGACGCGGTGGAGCAGCTGAGCCCAGCGCTGCCCGCCCAGCGGGGCTGAGCGCGGCTCGTCCCGCTCAGCGGAGCTGCTCGCCGAGCCGCTCGGCCGCCCGCACCACTGCCGGGCCGTGCCGCCGGCCGGGGGTGCGGGTCAACCGCTGCAACGGCCCCGAGACCGAGACCGCCGCGATGACTCGTCCGTCCGCGCCGAAGACCGGGGCGGAGACCGACCCGAGCCCCGCCTCCCGCTCCTCCACGCTGTCCGCCCAACCACGGCGGCGCGTGGCGGCGAGCTCGGCGTCGTCGAAGCTGGCGTCGGCGGGCACCGGGTCGGCGGACCACGCCAGCAGGACGTGGGCGGCGGATCCCGCCGTCAACGGCAGCACCGTGCCGACGGGGACGGTGTCGCGCAGCCCGCTGGCCCGCTCCGCAGCCGCCACGCAACGTCGGGCGCTGCCGATCCGGACGTAGCACTGGGCGCTCTCGCCGGTCTCGTCCCGCAGGGCGGCGAGTACCTCGCCGGCGGCGGCGGCGAGCGGTTCGGGAGACGCGGCCAGCCGCTCACCCAGCCGGAAGCGGCCGTCCTCGGTCCGGCCGACCAGTCGGTGCACCTCGAGCGCGACGGCCAGCCGATGTGCGGTAGCCCGGGGCAGCCCGGTGCGGGACACGAGTTCGGCCAGCGCCGCCGGCCCGTCCTCGAGCGCGTCGAGCACCCGGACGGCCTTGTCAAGAACGCCGACTCCGCTATCGTTGTCCATGGAGTGATACTGCCGTCTCACTCTGTAGGATTCAAGCAAGCCCGGCGGATTCACGTTCGGCGGATTCAAGTCCGGTGGGACGGCACGCGAAGAAGGGGAACGCGATGGGACGCACGCTCGCGGAGAAGGTCTGGGACGCCCACGTCGTCCCGACCCCGGGTACTGAAGGTTCCGGTGATCCGGACCTGCTCTACATAGACCTGCACCTCGTCCATGAGGTCACCTCACCGCAGGCGTTCGACGGGCTCCGGCTCAGCAAGCGCCCGGTTCGTCGTCCCGACCTCACGCTCGCCACCGAGGACCACAACGTCCCGACCACCGACACGTTGCTGCCGATCGCCGATCTGGTCAGCCGGACCCAGGTCGAGACGCTGCGCAAGAACTGCGCCGAGTTCGGCGTGCGCCTGTACCCGATGAACGACCCGGGGCAGGGCATCGTCCACGTCGTCGGCCCGCAGCTGGGGCTGACCCAGCCGGGCGTCACCGTCGTCTGCGGCGATTCGCACACCAGCACCCACGGCGCCTTCGGTGCGCTGGCGTTCGGCATCGGCACCAGCGAGGTCGAGCACGTGCTCGCGACCCAGACGCTGCCGCTCCGACGCCCGAAGACCATGGCGGTCACGGTCGACGGCGTGCTGCCGCCCGGGGTGACCGCGAAGGACATCGTTCTGACGATCATCGCGCGGATCGGCACGGGCGGCGGCGCCGGCTACATCGTCGAGTACCGCGGCTCCGCCATCGAGGCGCTGTCGATGGAAGGCCGGATGACGGTCTGCAACATGAGCATCGAAGCGGGCGCCCGCGCCGGCATGATCGCGCCGGACGAGACCACCTTCGCCTACCTGAAGGGCCGGCCGCACGCGCCGAAGGACGACGGTGGGCCTGACTCTGACTGGCAGCGCGCCGTCGAGTACTGGCGCTCGCTGCGCACCGACGACGACGCCACCTTCGACCGCGAGGTGACGATCGACGCGTCCGAGCTGACCCCGTTCGTCACGTGGGGGACCAACCCCGCGCAGGGCGTCCCCCTGGACGGCATCGTTCCCGACCCGGCGCAGCTGCCCGACAGCGCCCGGGCCGGTGCGGAGCGGGCACTCCAATACATGGACCTCGCGCCGAACACCCGGATGAGGGACATCGCCGTCGACACGGTCTTCCTCGGCTCCTGCACGAACGGCCGGATCGAGGACCTTCGCGTCGCCGCCGATGTCCTCCGGGGTCGGCACGTCGCCGAGGGCATGCGCATGCTCGTGGTCCCCGGCTCGATGATGGTCAAGCTGCAGGCCGAGTCCGAGGGGCTGAACGAGGTCTTCACCGCGGCCGGTGCCGAGTGGCGCAGTGCCGGCTGCTCGATGTGTCTCGGGATGAACCCCGACACCCTGTCGCCGGGGGAGCGCTGCGCCAGCACGTCGAACCGCAACTTCGAGGGGCGGCAGGGCGCGGGTGGCCGGACCCACCTCGTCTCGCCCGGTGTCGCCGCCGCCACCGCGGTCACCGGAACGTTCACGTCCCCCGCTGACCTTTCTCCTGCCGGCCCCCCAACCAGCAACGTCTGAGGAGCGCACCGATGGAACCGTTCACCGTGCACACCGGCACCGTCGTCCCGCTGCGCCGCAGCGACGTCGACACCGACCAGATCATCCCGGCCGTCTGGCTCAAGCGGGTCGAGCGCACGGGCTTCGGCGACGGGCTGTTCAGCGCCTGGCGCAAGGACCCCTCGTTCGTGCTCAACGACGCCCGCTACGCCGCCGGCACCGTGTTGGTCGCCGGCCCGGACTTCGGCACCGGGTCCTCCCGGGAACACGCGGTCTGGGCGCTGCAGCAGTACGGCTTCAAGGCCGTCATCTCCAGCCGGTTCGCCGACATCTTCCGCGGCAACTCGTTCAAGAACGGTCTGCTCACGGTCGTCCTCAGCGACGCCGAGGTCGAGACGATCCAGG
>DATITC010000146.1:0-3001 GCA_035468175.1 Frankiaceae bacterium
GGTTGAGCCGGGCGACGACGTCGGCGGGGTCGGCGCCGGCGCGGGCCTCGGCCCGGCCGAGCGCGCGCATCTGCCCCATCAGGGCGGCCGCGGGCACGCCGTGGCCGGCGACGTCGCCGATGAGCAGGCCGAGCTGGTGGCCGGGCAGCGGGAAGGCGTCGTACCAGTCGCCGCCGACCAGCGCCGCCGTTCCGGCAGGTTGGTAGCGCGCGGCAAGCCGCCAGCCCCGCAGGCGCGGGAGCTGGGAGGGCAGCAGCCCGCGCTGCAGCGCCTCGGCGATCTTCCTCTGCTCGTCGGCCAGACGGGCGCGTTCCAGCGCCCCGGCGCACAGATCAGCGATGAGCTGCATCCGCCGCACCTCATCGGGGGCGAACTGACGGGGGTCGTGCCAGGCGAAGCCAACTGCGCCGAGCGGCCGGCCGTCGACCTGCAGCAGCAGGTTCGCCCAGGCCTGCTGAGGCACCTGGACGTCGGCCAGAGCGGGATAACGCCGGTCCCGTTCCTCGAAGGAGGACAGCAGGACCGGCTGCCCGGTGGCGAACAGCTCCCGCGACGGCAACGGGTCGTCCACCGAGTAGCGGGCGAAGCGGCTAGTGACCGCGGCTGGCGTACCCGGGCTGGCGTCGCGCATGGTCAGCAAGCGCGTGTCGGGATCGTAGGTGGAGACGTTGGCGATCGACGCGCCGAGCAGCGACGCTCCCTCGTTAGCCAGGATGCGGGCGACGTCCGCGACGCCGCTGGCCACGGCGAGCTGTGCCGCCAGGGCCTGCAGTCCCTGCGCCTGCTCTCGCTCGGCACGTTCGACGTCGGACCGCCGGGCCCGGTCGGCCGCCACGGCGCACTGCCGGGCCAGCGACGCCAGCAGCTGCCGGTCCTCCGTCGACAGCGGCTCGGCTTCGAGGAACAGCACCGCGAGGAAGCCGAGCCGTTCCGGGCCAGCCTGAACCGGCTCGATCGCGGTCGCCTGGTAGGGGCTGCCGTGCTCGGCCAGGACCGCTTCGGGGAACTCGGCGGCGAGCCCAGCCCGATCGGGGTAGTAGCGCGGCCTGCCGTCCCGGGTCACGGTCGGGCCGGGCAGGGGCGCCGACAGCGGCAGGTCGCGGACGGCCATGTCGATCGACGGCGGGAGGCCGACGGACGTCGTGCGCAGAACGTCCCGACCGGCCGGAAGCAGACCGACGAACGCGGCGGCGGCCCCCACCGCCGCCCGCGCCTCAGTCAGCGCGACGCGCAGCACCTCGTCCAGCGACCCCGCCCCTGACAGCGCCGCCGTGACC
Source organism: Frankiaceae bacterium (assembly GCA_035468175.1). Taxonomy (GTDB): domain Bacteria; phylum Actinomycetota; class Actinomycetes; order Frankiales; family Frankiaceae; genus JAVEDQ01. The sequence goes on from DATITC010000146.1 coordinate 1,278, forward strand.
GCCTGCAGCGCGGCTATCCGCGCGCTCTCCCTCTGGGTGTCCCGGACGTCCCGCACGGTGACAGCCAGGCTGAGCGGCCCCGGCCGGCCAGACCGCACCGGCGCGATGTCGACCTGCCAGTGGCCGACGCGCGTCGGCCCGGCTCGGTCCGGCCCGCGCACGTACAGCTCGATCGAACGCCCCTCGGCAAGTACTGCTCGGCAGGCCTTCTCCAGCCCGTCCAGGCCGGGGAGGAGTTCGCCTAGCGCAGCCCCGACCGGCTCGGCTCCGCGGAAGCCGATCCGCTCCGCAACCGCTCGCATGGCCGGGTTGAGAAACGTCACCCGCAGTTCGGCATCGACAGCCACCAGGCCGACCGGGGTGCACTCGACCAGCGCCGCCGGCAGCGTGACAGGCTCACGGGGGAGACTCGTGCTTCCCGGCTGCACCTGCGCCGGCGCTGGAAAGACGCGTTCGGCCGGCGGAGGCTCGAGGCCGGATCCGCCCGTCGACGAGCGTGAGGTCGGCGGCTCCTGATCCGCACGCACAGCGCCTCCCCACCTTCCGGGAACGCTCTCGCTCGGGCTGATGCGGCACGCTACGCCCCGAGAACCGCGGGCTGCGCCGTCAGGAAGACAACCCGCCTGCTATGCCCGATAGGTCGAGAAAGCTAAATTCTGGCCGCATCTCCCCTCGTCGCCGGCGCGAAAGCAACGTGGACTTCTTGATGCGTTGGCGTGCGGTACCCCGGGCGCAGCTTGTGCACGGCAAGTCCCACCGCAGCGTCTTGCACGCGACATTTCTCGGCGCCCCGGTCGGGTGCGCACCTGCCTCGACACCGGGAACCGACCATCGGCATGGTCGGGTGTACAAGCGTGCATAGAGCCGGTTGTTCCGCGGCCGCGGCGGGCTGGGGATCGACGCACGCGTTCATGCGCTTCTCGTCGCCGTCTCGCCCGGCACGTCTCTCGCGGTTCCTCGAGCGGCAGGTGCAGGAATTGGTCGCTGCCGCGTCTGGGCTTCGAGAAGTCGGGCTGCCCGGCGGGCGACCGCCAGCCGGGTGATGGGTTCGCCGTCGCCGGCGAGCTGCTGGCGAGCGGCTTGTTGCAGGAGGGCTCGGTCGTCGCACTCCTCGAGCAGCCGCTCGAGACCGTCGAGCTCCGAGCGGAGCCGCTGGACCTCGGCCGCGTATCCGTCGAAGTCGGGAATGCCGCAGGCGGCGAGCAGCGCCTGGTTCGGGTCTTGCTCGATCCGCCGGTTCGACTTCGCCGGCTCGTCGGGGGCGCTCGCGGGGGTGGTTGGAGGTGTCTCGGTAGAGGAATCTGGGTTGGGCCGCACCGGTGCGTCCATCCCCCACCGGGGCTAGCTCTTCGCGTATGTCGCCGCAGTCTTGCTCTCGAACTCGAGCGCCACGAACGGCTCGTCGCCCACCACCCAGGCTTCGTGACCGGGATCGAGGCGGTAGCTGTCACCCGCACTCAGGTCGACCTCGGCGCCGTCGTTGGAGGCGACGTGAAGCTTTCCCGAAACGACGTAGCCCAGATGCGCAGCCTCGCAGCTCTGAGTGCCGACGACAGGCTTGATGCATTCCGACCACCGCCAGCCCGGTTGAACAGTGAGTCGAGCGACGGTCGCGTCACCTAGGTGGACAACGTTCAAGGTCGTCTTCTCAGGTGTTCGCGACTCGTCGGGGCGGTCCAGGCTCTTTGTCTCGATGCTTGCCACGAGGTAGTCCTCGATCCTGT
>DATITC010000147.1:0-3256 GCA_035468175.1 Frankiaceae bacterium
GAAACGACACCCTTGCGGATGGCGCCCTTCTGCAGCTGATTGAGGAACTCGCTGCGCACCTCGGACTGCGTCTGCTCGAGCCACGCGCGGCGCGACAGCACGACGTTGTTGCGGTTCTTGTCGAGCTCGATGATCTTGGCCTCGAGCGTCTTGCCGACGTAGGGCTGCAGGTCGCGGACGCGACGCATCTCGACGAGCGACGCCGGAAGGAAGCCGCGAAGCCCGATGTCGAGAATGAGGCCGCCCTTGACGACCTCGATGACCGTGCCGGTGACGACGCCGTCCTCGTCCTTGAGCTTCTCGATCGTGCCCCAGGCGCGCTCGTACTGCGCACGCTTCTTGGACAGGATGAGGCGGCCTTCCTTGTCCTCCTTCTGGAGGACCAGGGCCTCGACCTCATCGCCGACCTTGACCACTTCGTTGGGGTCGACGTCGTGCTTGATCGACAACTCACGCGAGGGGATGACGCCCTCGGTCTTGTAGCCGATGTCGAGCAGGACTTCGTCTCGGTCGACCTTGACGATGGTTCCTTCGACGATGTCTCCATCGTTGAAGTATTTGATCGTCTGGTCGATGGCTGCGAGGAAGTCTTCAGCCGATCCGATGTCGTTGATCGCCACCTGTGCGGGGGCGGGACGAGTCGGGGCTTCGGTGGTACTAGCTGTCAAGGGGTTGGCTCCGGAAACGGGATGGATCGTCGGACGCAGCTGACCTTTGGAGGCCCTGTCGTCCAGGTAGCGAGAGCCGGGCCAACCGCCGGGCCGGGGCTAGCCGTCACAGACGATCGAGTGGGCCTGCTCGGTATGAGACACACGGGCCCTCGCGCGTTCGCCAGTTTACGGCACACCAAGTCGACACGGTCAACGTCTGTTGGTCCTGAACCGAGACAATGGAACGATGCCGGCCGATTACGTAGCCCCCGCCCACGAGCCTGCCAGTGAGGTGGGCTACGGCGACGTCGACCAGGACGAAGCCGTCCGTGCGAGCCGCCGGTGGTGGGACGCCGAGGCCGACAACTACCAGGCCGAACACGGCGGCTTCCTCGGCGGATCGATCGCCGACGGTGACTTCGTCTGGTGTCCGGAAGGGCTGCGTGAGCAGGACGCGCACCTGCTGGGTCCGGTCGAGGACCTGGTCGGGCGCCGGGTGCTCGAGGTCGGAGCCGGTGCCGCCCAGTGCTCGCGCTGGTTGGCCGCGGTCGGCGCGGCACCGATCGCTCTCGATCTCTCGATGGGTCAGCTGCTGCACGCCCGCCGCCAGGCCGGCGGACCGACGGTGCCGCTACTGCTGGCCGACGCGACGGTGCTGCCGCTCGCGGACGACAGCCTGGATCTCGCCTGCTCCGCCTTCGGGGCGGTTCCCTTCGTCGCCGACAGCGCCGCGCTGCACCGGGAGATCGCCCGGGTGCTGCGGCCGGGCAGCCGCTGGGTCTTCTCGGTGAACCACCCGATGCGCTGGTGCTTCCGCGACGACCCGGGGCCGGAGGGTCTCGTCGTCGAACGCTCCTACTTCGACCGCAGCGCGTACCTGGAGCTGGGTGCGGGCGGGCAGCCCGTCTACGTGGAGTCGCACCGGACGATGGGCGACCGGATCCGTGAGCTGGTCGCGGCCGGGTTCGAGGTCCTCGACGTGGTGGAGCCCGAGTGGCCCGAGGAGCACACCCGGGTGTGGGGGCAGTGGAGTCCGTTACGCGGCCGTCTGTTCCCCGGCACCGCCATCCTCGTCAGCCGCCTGATCCCGGACTGAGCCCGACGAGTGCCGCGCGGCGGGCCAACTCTCACCCGTATGGGTGATCCTTCGGTTGGGCCATTAAGAGTAATCGCCGACATCCCGACGCCACAGCATGCGCCCGGACATGCACGGCTCCGTCGGCATCCCGCCGCAACGACACTTGGTCCTTGGGCTCCTGGCTGCGGTAGGACTCGTCCTCGCGGCTTGCGCTCCGGTCGTGAACGTGCCGCCACGCGTGGCGACGTCGGGCTGGCACCTCGCCTGGCGCGCGGAAACGGCCTTCCCGATCGTCACCGCGACCCCGACCAGCTGCCGCTTCCTCGCAAAGCTGTCCAGTGCCGGAACTCGCCTGCAGGCCGAGTTCAGCGGTCAGGCCAACCCGCGTGGCTACACCATCCTCGGTGCCAGCGTCGCCTTGCCGACCGGCCCGACGTCGCTGACGGTGGCGCCCGGCAGCAGCATCCCGCTCACCTTCGGCGGCAAGCCCGGCGTGACGGTCGGGCCCGGTGCGCGGATCGTGAGCGACTCGGTGCCCTTCGTCACCGTGGACAACGGTCCGGTGCTCGTCACCGTCTCAGCGAGCGCAGGCGACGCCTACGGCAAGGGCGAGCTGAGCGAGCCGGGGGGCTGCTCGGCCTCGTCGGTGGTCCCGTCCGCCGCGGCCGCCCCGGCCAGCGCGTTCGCGGCGCGGCCCGGCTACGTGCGGTGGCTTCGTTCCCTACTTGTGGACGGGCCCCCGCAGCGCAGCACCGCCGTGCTCGGGGACTCGATCACCGAGGGGCCCGGCCCCCAGGTGATGGGCAACTATCCCCGCTGGACCGACGTGCTGACCGTGGGCGGCAGCGACGTCGTGAACGCGGGGGTCGGCGGCAACGCGCTCACCCGGACCGGCATGTTCGGTACGGCCTCCGGAGAGAGCCGCGCGACGGCCCTGCTCGCCGAGCCCAACCTCACCGACCTCGTCATCTGTCTGGGAACCAACGACCTGGTGTTCGGCGCGTCCGGGCAGCAGGTGCTCGACAGCATTGACCGGGTCGTGGCCAAGGCTCGCAGCCTGGGGGTCCGGACGTGGGTGTGCACCATCGCGCCTCGCTACCGCGAAGGCTGGACCGCCTATGGGGAGAACCAGCGCCTGCTGATCAACAACTCGGTCCGCGGCGCGTGGCTGAAGTCGCGGGGCGCATCCGTGATCGACGTCGATGCCGCACTCCGCAACCCTTCCATCCCACACTCGATGCAGGCGGCTTACGACTCGGGCGACCACATCCACCCGAACGTGCTCGGCTCCTACGTGATCGGTCTGACGGCCCTGCACGCCATGAACCTGCCCGCCGCCCGGCCGGCCGGCCCGGCTCCGACACCGTCCGCGACGAGCCCTTCCCCGACCTCGGTGCCGTCTTCGACCCTGTCGCAGCTGGCGCAGCTCAGACTAGTGCTCTGACGTCCCAGGAGTCCCAGGCGTTCCCGGCGTCCCCGGCGCACCGCCGTCGGGCGACCCCTTCTCGAGGGCGATCGCCCGTCGCAC
>DATITC010000148.1:0-8454 GCA_035468175.1 Frankiaceae bacterium
GGGATGACACGATGACCTGCGACGAGAACCGGCTGGAACTCGGCGCTTACGTGCTCGGTGCCCTCAGCCCGGGGGAACGCATGAGCGTCGACGGCCACCTTGCGCACTGCCCCGACTGTCGCGCCGAACTCGCCGAGTTGGCCGAGCTGCCGGCCCTGCTGGGACGTCTGTCGGAGCAGGAAGCGGCCGACGGCCTCGACGACGAGGTCCCCCCGAACCTGCTGCCGCAACTACTCGCACAGGTGAGCACCGAACGGCGGCAGCGTCGGCGGACGACGCTGGTCGCAGTCGCCGCGGCGGTCGTGGTCGCAGCCGCCGGCACCGGGTTCGCGGCCACCCAGGTCGTCGGGCACCGGAGCACCGACCAGGTCGTCGTGTCGAGCACGGCCGGGGTGACGACGTCAGCCTCCTTGCGAGGCGCACACGATGGCACGGACATCACCCTGCGGATCTCCGGAGTGCCGGCCGGGCAATGGTGCCGACTGATCGCGGTGGACGACTCCGGGGGCTCGCAGGTGCTGAGCGACTGGCGGGCCGACTACGCCGGAGTCGCGTCGATCACGGCGTCTGCGTCGGTGGCGCCCAAGCAAATCCGTACCCTCCGCGTCGTCACCCCGGCGGGACGATCGCTGGCCGAGTTGCCGGTGGCGGGGGCCTGACGCAAGAGAGGCTGTATCACCAAAGAGGCTGTGCCGGGCATCGTTGCCCGGCACAGCCGCTGCGCTGGGTAGCTGCCTGGTCAGGGGCTGACCTGCGCACGCCGCCGATTCCGGATTACTCCGAGGTGCGCGACCAGCAGGCCGGTCAGGGCGAGACCCAGTCCGGTGCCCTCGGCCCACGCCGACGCCACCTTGCCGGGCAGCTGCCAGGTCGGTTCGTACATGTCCGGAACCGGCCCGAGCTGTCCGACGTCGACGGAGGTGTAGGCGAGGACGGCGCCGAGCGCGCTGGCGAGCACCCCGACTGCGGCAACCCAGAGCAGCCGCTGCGGCCACCGGAGCAACGCCACGGCAAGGGCCAGCGCGACGACTCCTTCGATGCGGAACAGCGTGGCCTGGCTGAGCATCGACGTGCGGACCGCGTCGTAGTCCGCGGCGTCGCGAAGGTGTACCCAGGCGTCAACGACAAGGCAGGCAGCGACGGCAAGTGCGAGCAGCCGGAGGACGACCGCTGTCGTCGGCCGACGCGTCGCTCGCACCCCCGCGGGTGCATTCGTCGTAGCCATCGCGGTCAGTCCTTGTCGATCTTCTGGCCGGCGGGGGAGAGGACGTACCAGCCCGCGCCGAAGTTCTTGAGGCCCTCGCCCCGGACGTCGGCCGCCGACCGGTCACCGACGAAGTAGTAGAGGGGGTGGCCGGCGTAGGTGACCTGCGTCGTACCGTCACCGCGCTGCGTCGTGCCCAGGAGGTTCTTCTGGACCGCTCCGGCCGCCGTGGGCATTCCGCCGGTGGTCACCGGCGGCCACGCCGCGGCGCACGCGCCCGAGCAGGACGAGGTGGAGCCGACGTCCTTCTCGAACAGGTAGACGCTGCGCCCGCTCGGGCCGGCGAGCACATCGCCCAACGAGGTGGCATGAGCGGCGATCGCCGCGGGCTGTGCGACGGGAGCAGCGCTGTTGGCTGCGGCGGCAGCCCCAAAGCCGCCTCCGCCGCCGGCCCCGCCCGACCCGGAGGAGGTCCCGGAACTCGATGAGCCGCAGGCTGCGGCGAGCAGTGCGGCGGCGCCGAGACCGGCGAACAGGGGAGCAGGGCGAGCAAGGCGGCCGTGGGTATCCGGCGCGGTGAACAGGGACATGGTGGGCTCCTCTGCTGGGGCCGCTCCGCAGGCGGCTGGTGCCCTCCCTCACGCGTCGACGAGGCGATCGGTTCAGTGCGAAGACCGCGCGGACGAGGCCCGTCGGACCTGTCCTCGAGCCGTTGTTCAGGTACCGCCTCGGCTGACGAAACCCGTTTCGTAGGCGAGCACCACCGCCTGGACGCGGTCGCGCACGCTCAACTTCGTCAGGATGCGTGCCACGTGGGTCTTCACGGTCGTCTCGGCGACCATTATCTCTGCGGCGATCTCCGCATTCGACAGACCGCGGGCGATAAGCCGGAGCACATCGAGTTCGCGCTCGGTGAGTTGCGTGAACAGCGCCGGGATACCGGGAGCGGTCACCGGCTCGGCGAACCGTTCCACCAGTCGGTGGGTGATGGACGGCTCGATGAGCGAATCACCGCTGGCGGCGGCGCGAACAGCGGCGATGAGGCGCGACGACGGTGCGTCCTTGAGCAGGAAGCCTGCTGCGCCGGCGCGAAGTGCGCGGTAGACGTATTCGTTCTTGTCGAAGGTCGTGAGCACGACGATCGTCGGGGGGTCCTGCTGACGCAGGATTTGTTCGGTCGCGGCCAACCCGTCGTGCTCCGGCATCCGGATATCCATCAGGATGACGTCGGGCTTGGCGAACGCCGCCTGACGGATCGCCTCGAAGCCGTTCTCGGCCTCGGCAACAACCTCGATATCACCCTCGGCCTCCAGGATCACCCGGAAGCCGGTGCGCACGAGCGTCTGATCGTCGGCGATGAGCACCCGGATCACGTGGCCCATTGTGCCGACGCTGCCGCCGGACGGGTCCTCCTTGAGGAGGACCGCTCGGGAAAAGGTCCTCCTCCGTGCCGACGCCGACGACGGGGTCGGGTTGGGAGCGTGCTGCCAACGGGGTCAGCCAGACGCCGGACCGAAAGGAAAGTGGGATGGACATCCTCAAGGGCATCCGGCCCCTCGACTACGTGCTGACGGCCGTCATGGTCGCGCTCGCCGCTCTGATCGGGATCGAGAACGTCAACGCGGGGGCCGACGCCGACGTCGCCCACGCGCTCGACTCGCACTCGGTGCTCATGATCCCGGTCTTCGTTCTCGCGGCACTGCCGATCCTGTGGAGACGAGTCAGCATCCTGGCCGCGATCGGTGCCTCGTTCGTGGTCATCGCTGCCAGCGTCCCGGCCTTCGGGTGGGTGACCCGCTGCGGCTTCGCGTTGCCACTGTCGATCGCGTTGGCGTATGCCGTGGCGCGTTTCGCGGGGAGCAGGCAGAACCAGATCATCGGCCTGGTCGGGATTTTCGCCCTTCAGGTCGTCACCCTGCTGAAGGACTCCTCTACCGGAGGACTGGGCGCTCTCGCAGTCGGGGTGCCGGCCGCGGCGATCGCCTACGGCATCGGGCTCTTCGTGCAGTCCCGTATCGGAACCAGGGCCGCAGAACCTACTCTGAGCGTCGAGCACGCCCACGCCTGAAAGGTCGAGCGATGAGTGAGGGCTTCAGCGGCGTATTCCGGGGGATCCGTCCGGTCGATGTGGTACTCGCGGGAGCCCTCACCGCGCTGGGCAGCTGGCTGATGGTCGAGGACGTCACCTTCCAGGACAAGGATGCCGCCTCGGCCATCGCCAAGGGCACGATGGTCCACCAGATGACGTCCCACTCGTGGGCCATGGTTCCGATATTCGTACTGGCATCGCTGGCGGTGCTGTGGTGGCGGCGCAGTGTCATAGCCGTCACCGCGCTCGTGGTGGTGGTGATGGTGCTGCACGACCTGCTCTTCGGTTGGGTGACCCGGTGTGGTGCGGGGCTGCCGCTCGCTTTCGTCCTGGCCTACCTCGGCGCGGTGGCTACCGAGCGCCGTCAGGCGTCCATCGTGCTGGGCCTCGCCACGGTGCTCACAGCCGCGGTTCTCGTGGTCGACTCGACCACCGGCTTCGAACCGTTCGTCCTCGCGTTCCCGATCGTGCTGATCGTCTTCGGAGTCGGCCGCGCGGTCCGTGCCCGCAACGCTCTGAGCACGGAGCTCAAGGCTCGCACGGCTCAGCTCCAGCAGCTGCGCGACGAAAGGGTTGCGCTGGAGGTTGCCGACGATCGCGTCCGGCTCTCACAGCAGCTGGACGGGCTACTGCAGGAGCGGCTCGGCCAGCTCGCAACTGCTGCCGAGTCGGGCAGGGACCTCGACCCGAGCAGCGGGAAGGCATTGTTCGAGACGATCGAGAGCGGCAGTCGCGCAACCCTCGACAGCATGCGTGAGGTCCTGGGCCTCCTGCGAGGCGGCGACGTCGCCCTGGCTCCGGCGCCCACGGTCGCGCACCTCGATGCGCTGTTGGCCCGGGACATCGGGGCGCATTCGCGACTAACCGTGGCCGGCGACCCGCGCTCGCTTCCCGCAACGGTCGAGCTCTCGGCGTACCGCATCGTCGAGCACCTGGTGACCGTCTTGGCGGGCCAACCGAGCTCTCGCATCGAGGTCGGCGTGTGCTTCGAGGACGATGCCCTCGAGCTCCGTGTGCAGGGGCCACTCGACAGGTCCGCCGACATCAAGGCCGCCGTGGCCCGAGCCAGGGAGCGTGCCAAGCTCCTCGGCGGCTCGTTGGACGTGAAGGTGAGCCGGGGCCAGGCCAACGCGGTGGCTCAGCTCCCCGTGCTGGGATAGCGGTGACCCGAATGCCGCAATTCGAGCGGAGCGGCATCGCCCTGGCCGTCCTACTCCTCGTGGCGTTGCCGACAGCACTGCACGGCTGGCCTGCGACGCTGCAGGGCAACCTGTTCACCGTGCTCATCCTGGGCGGCGGACTTGCGCTCGTGTGGTGGCGCAGCAATCCGCGCGTCGCTTCGGTGTCGGCTCTCGGTCTGTTCCTGGCGGCCTTTGCCTTCGGAGGCTGGTTCCCCGACACGGGGGTGGCGCTCTACTCCGTCAGCTTCGCTGTGCTCGCGCTCGGCTGGTCGGGACGTGCCGCCTGGTTGGCGGCACTCTGCGCCCTGGCCTATCTGGTGCCGTTCTATTACCTGAGTGAGATGAACAGCTGGGTGGCTGCGATCATGTTCACGGTCCCGCCCTACGCCGCCGGGACGATTCTGCGGCTCCGCAGGGCGACCGCGGCCGAGCTGGCACTGCGTGTTCGGGAGCTGGAGGACGAGCGAGAGCTTTTCGGCGAGATCGCCCTGCGGCACGAGCGAACGCGGATCGCCAGCGAGCTCCATGACATCGTCGGCCACGCGATCAGCGTGATGGTGATCCAGGCCGCGGCCGGGCAGCGTCTGGTCGGCGCCGACCCAGGGGGGGCCAACGAGGCATTCGCCGCCATTTCAGAGTCGGCGCGGCAGGGTACGAAGGACCTCGAGCAACTCGTCGAGCTCCTCGGCGGCAGCTCGGCCGGGAGGCCTGATCTCTCGCAGGTCGACGAGGTCGTCACCCGCGCCGGTCGCAGCGGGCTGAACGTCAGCTGTCGTATCGAGGGTGACTGCGACCGGGTCCCCGAGCCGGTCGCGCACCTGGCTTTCCGCGTTGTGCAGGAGAGCCTCACGAACGCGCTCAGATACGCGCCAGGTGCCGATGTCCGCGTCGTCGTCAGAGTCGATGAGGTCGGGCGTGGTCTCGCAGTGCGGGTCGAGAACGATCGGGCCGCACACCACAGCGCGCCCTTTGCCGGCACAGGACGCGGTTTGGTCGGCCTGCGCGAGCGCATCCAGACGCTCGGCGGACAGTTCAGCGCGGGGATCACCCAGGTGGGCGGATGGGCGGTCGAAGCCCGCCTCCCGGAAGCTGACTCAGGGCGCCGCACCGCGTGACGTTGTCAGCTGCGGCGGTACTCACCGCGGTCGGGAAATCGTGCAGGTCCTCACCGAGATTCCGGTCGGAGTCGAATCCGGCTGGCACACCCATCCGGGCGAAGAGATCGGCTACATCCTGGCCGGCACCGTGGAGATGAGGATTCAGGGAGAGCCCACCCTGACGCTGCACGCCGGTGATCCATTCCTCGTACCTCCCGGCAAGCCGCACAGCGCGTTGGACGTCGGTCCCGGGAGCGGGCAGATGCTGTCCACCTACATCGTGGAGCTCGGTCGCCCCCTGGCGACGCTCATCTGAGAGCCAGCGGGCCGAGCGGGCCAACATCCCCGCGACGTCGATTGGCGGTGTGGCAGTGCGTGCGGGTGGTAGATGGTCGTTGCTGGCGGTTCAACCCGGAGCCACGGCCCTCATGGGCTGCGCTATCCGCGGTCCTTCTCTTCTTCGGATGAGGCCCGCATGGACAGTTGGATCGGACCTGGAGAACCGCTGCTCGTCGGTCTTCGGTCGGCTGAACGGCAGTTTCGCAGGGACTTAACGTTCGGCCTGACCGCCGATACCGAAGTGGTGGTCTTTCAGCAGCACTTCGGCGCCTGGTGCGAGAGCACAGTCGAGGCTCTCCCCGCAGATCTGGCGAGCCGGCCGAGCCGTGCTGAGCCCGCATGACCATTACGAGTTCCGCCCAGGCCGACACTGCCGAGTCCGACGTGCGCCCTTTGTGTGCGGAGGGCGCCGGACCGGGTGCTGGCCGATCGTTCGTCATCCGGCACGGGCTCGTCTACACGGCCGGGATGCTGGCTGCCAACGCCCTCGGTGGGGTCGTGACGTTCGTCTACGCCGCTGAGGTCGTCCCGCGGGTCGGGCTCGCGGGAGACGTGCCTGCGCAGATCCGGCTGAACCTGCTGGTCTTCCTGGCCTATCTGGGGACGGCGCTGCTGACCGGTGTCGCATGGAGCATCGTCCGGTTCCGGCCGACGTCGGCCTGGCTGCTCGCCGACCGGCAGCCGACCGAGGCGGAGCGCCGCACCACGTTGCGCCAACCCGGCCGCCAAGTCGTCGTTCACACCGTGCTCTGGACCACCGGTGTGCTGCTGTTCTTCGCGCTGAACGTGAGTTACTCCGGAACGGTCGCGCGGGACGCTGCGCTGGCGACGGCTCTGGGTGGCCTGTCCACCTGCGCCGTCGGCTACCTGCTCTCCGAACGGCTGTTGCGGCCGGTCACGGCGTTGGCCCTAACCTGCGGGTCGCCCGATCCGGCAACGGGCCTGGGGATCACGGCGCGGATTGTGCTGGCGTGGACCCTGGGCACCGGCGTTCCGCTGCTCGGAGCCGGGCTGGCCGTGTGGATACGCGGCGACGCCGACAGCCTCGCGCGTAATGGGCCGGTGCTGTTCCTGGTCGTCGCCGGCATGTTCGCCGGGCTTGCCTCGATGCTGCTGGTGGCGCGCTCGATCGCTGCCCCCATGACCTCGGTCCGGGCTGCTGTCCGCGAGGTTGAGCACGGCGACACAAGCATCCACGTGCCGGTGTTCGATGCCGGCGAGATCGGCCAGTTACAGCACGCTTTCAACGAGATGGTCAGCGGCCTGCGCGAGTCCGAACGCGTTCACGACATCTTCGGCCGACAAGTCGGACCCGAGATCGCCCGGCAAGTGCTCTCTCAGGGGATCGCACTCGGCGGCGAGACGCGGCAGGTGGCCGTGTTGTTCGTCGACCTCGTCGGGTCGACCGGCTTCGCGAGCAACCACACACCAGCCGAAGTCGTTGACCTGCTCAATATCTTCTTCGGTGTCGTCGTCGACGTCATCGACAGCCACGGCGGCGTCATCAACAAGTTCGACGGCGATGGCGCACTCTGCGTTTTCGGAGCACCCGTCGCCCACCCGCAGGCCGCGACCGCCGCGCTCGCTGCCGGCCGAATACTCCGGGACCGGGTCGCCGACCTCGACCACGACCAGATCAACGTCGGCATCGGTATCTCCGCCGGGGCCGTCGTCGCCGGGAACGTCGGAGCAGAAAGCCGTTTCGAGTACACCGTCATCGGCGACCCGGTCAACGAAGCCTCCCGCCTGACTGACCTTTCCAAGCAAAGGCCCGAACGACTCCTTGCCTCCGCCGCCGTCCTCGATCTCGCAGATCGCGCCGAGGTGGCGCATTGGCGCACGGAGGAGGAAGTCGTCCTGACCGGTCGGACCGCCAGCACCCGACTCGCCACCGCCGCCCCAGGTCACCCTGTCAAGCCCTACGTCGTCACCTGACGAACGCGAGGAACACCAGGTGAGGTGTGACCGGGTATCGATGGCGGGGGACGTTCGGCGGCTTGAGTGGTTGGCCCCCGGCACGCGGCAGCGGCGAAGTCGGATGAGTCCGCCCAGTCCGCCGTTCACCGGGCGGTTCCGCTACTCCAGCCGATGGTTCGCGTAGCACTCCCGCCTTGCCGCTAGGGCCAACGAGGGCTGGCCTTCCGCGGTCGCAAGGCCGTATCGAGTCACCCCGAACCACGGACAACGTGGAAGCGCCCCGCCTCGCCGGGGGCGAGACGGGGCGCTTCCCGATCAACTGTTCGATCAGGCGCTGATGGAGCGCACGTTCGAACGGTCGGCCGATTCGCTGGCCTCGACCTCGTTGATGGTGACGATCGCGCGCAGGAGTAGCCCGCCCTGCAGCTTCACGATCTTCGACACCAGGTTCGAGACGTAGCGAGCGCTCAGCCGGGGGTCCAGCACGGTGCGCGGCGTCAGATCGAACGCCGCTTCCCGCACCTTGGCCACGAGCTCCGCCGGGCTGGGCTGGTCGCTCCAGGCCGGTCCGGACGCGCCCTGCGGGCCCTGCACGCCGGGGAGCCCGACTGGGCCCGGTGCGCCGAC
>DATITC010000149.1:0-7173 GCA_035468175.1 Frankiaceae bacterium
CTCGTCGAGCGAACCGAGCGCGATGGCGACGCCCAGCGATGAGTTCGCCTCGTCCACGTCGGCGTAGGCCGCGAGCCGCGGATCGGTCTTGCGGACCCGGCTCATGTCACCCAACGCGCTGGTCCCGTCGTCGCCGGTGCGAGTGTAGATGCGGGTCAGATGGATGGCCATGCAGGCAGCGTAGGCCCCGGCGGATCGCCGTCGGCCCGATTAACTCCGTCTAGGGTGGGATCTCGTGGAACGTCTGGTGATGTCGGGCGGGGCGCGCCTCGCAGGTGAGGTGACCGTCGGAGGGGCGAAGAACTCTGCCCTCAAGCTGATGGCGGCATCGCTGCTCGCCGAGGGTCGTACCGAACTGACGGTCGTCCCGGCCATCGTGGACGTCGACATCATGGGCCAGGTGCTCAGCCGCCTCGGGTGCGGGGTCGAGCACGACGCAGCGGCCGACACGGTCTCGATCGATGTGCCGGCCCTGGTCGGTACCGAAGCGGACTACGACCTGGTGCGCCGGATGCGGGCAAGCATCGCCGTGCTGGGGCCGCTGGTCGCCCGCCGTGGGGAGGCCAAGGTGGCCCTGCCCGGCGGCGACGCCATCGGACGCCGCGGGCTGGACATGCACATCGCCGGGCTGACCAAGCTCGGCGCCACCGTCGAGAACGAGCACGGCTACCTCATCGCCCGCGCCGCGAGCCTCAAGGGCAGCACCATCTGGCTCGACTTCCCGAGTGTCGGCGCTACCGAGAACCTGCTGATGGCGTCGGTGCTGGCCAAGGGCACCACCGTCATCGACAACGCCGCGCGTGAACCCGAGATCGTCGACCTCTGCGAGCTGCTGATCTCCATGGGTGCGTCCGTCGGAGGCGCGGGCAGTTCGACGCTGGTGGTCGACGGTGTCGATTCGCTCCACCCGGCCCCGGCGCCGCACGAGACGGTGCGCGACCGCATCGTCGCCGGCACGTTCGCGGTCGGGGCGGTCATGACCCAGGGAGACGTCACCGTTCTCGGCGGGCGCTCGGAGCACCTGGAGATCGCGCTGGACAAGCTCACGACGGCCGGTGCGACCGTCTCCGAGCTGAAGGGTGGCTTCCGGGTCCGCTGTGACGACCGGCCGAAGTCGGTGGACGTCGTCACCCTGCCCTATCCCGGCTATCCGACCGACCTCCAGCCTGCGGTGATCGCCCTCGAGGCGGTCAGCGACGGTATCTCGATGATCACGGAGAACGTGTTCGAGGCTCGGTTCGCCTTCTGCGACGAGCTCTCGCGGCTCGGCGCCGACCTGCGAACCGACGGGCACCACGTCGTGGTCCGTGGGCGGAAGCAGCTGTCCGGCGCGCCGGTCCGCGCGTCCGACATCCGCGCCGGCGCGGGCCTGGTGATGGCCGGTCTCGTCGCCGACGGGATCACCGAAGTCGCCGAGATCCACCACATCGACCGCGGTTACGTCCGCTTCGACGAGCAGCTGCGCAGCCTCGGTGCGGACATCCGGCGGGTTGAGTACCCCGACGAAGGGCCCTGATCGCGCCGTTCGGTGAGTACCGGTCAGCCGGGGCCGATCAGTCCGAGTCCGGGCCGAGCAGTGCCTTGGCGCGCGGCGCATCCTTGCCGAAGACTAGAACCTGGTGCCGGCCGCCGGGCTGCCGGCGGACGTGACCGGCCGCAGTGATCAGCGTCGGGCCGGGCGGCTCGACGACGACCGTGGCGCGGACCCCAGAGGCGTCCAGGAGGGCCGCGACCTCGTCCGCCTCAGCGCGGCGGGAACGGACCGCGACCGGGACGAGGAGCCCGAAGTCGCGGCGGGTGCGGTTCCGTTCGCGACGCTGCTGCGCGGTGCGGCTGGGCGCCATCCACCAGCGGCTCAGCAGTCCGAGGCCGAGCACGGCGATCAGCGCCACCAAGGGACCGGCGGCGTAGTGCAGGCTCGAGGGCAGCTCAGCTGCTTCGAGCCGGGTGGCCAGGATCATTGGCGACCTCCTCCCTCCATTCTCCCCTTCTCGCGGCGTTCAGACGCCGTAAGTCGATGAGAACTGCCGCCGCAACACTTTCCGAGTACGCGAGCAGAACGGCCTCAGGCTGCGGCACACTGCCGCTAGCCGTCCCGTGGCAAACGTCTTCGAAGAGGTCGCTGGTGCTCGAGGTGCGGGAGATCGCCCCTGGTCTGCTTCAGGTCGTGGGTTCCGTCGACCTGACGACGGTGTCGGTGTTCCGGGAGAAGCTGGGCGACGCGGTCGACCGGGCCGAAGCCGACGGGATGCCGGTGCTGTCCGTGGACCTGCACGCGGTGGAATTCCTCGACGCCGCGGGGCTGGGCGTCCTGTTCGGTGCTCATCGGCGTGCCCGGCGAGGTGGTGGCCAGCTGCGCCTGACCCGACTGACACCGGAGCTCCGGCAGACGATGCTGGTCAGCCGCTTGTACCGGGTCCTCGACATCGAGTACGGCACGCCCTCGATCCCTGATTCCGTCCCCACTCCTCGACCGAGCGGTGACGAACGCCGTCCTCTCGCGTCGTCCTGACCCGGCGGACTTGGAAGCACCAACGCTCAGCGTCGTCAGCGTCGCCGATAGGATCTCCGCATGTCAGACGGCCGAATTCCCGACGGTTCCGGTCCCGCAGGACCCGCCGTTCCTCCTGGTCCCGCTGGTGCAGCTGCAGCTGCTGACGACGGTCCCCGCCCGGCACGGACCCGCGACAAGCCGTGGGTGATGCGGACCTACGCGGGTCACTCGTCGGCCCGCGAATCGAACGCCCTCTACCGGCGCAACCTCTCGAAGGGGCAAACCGGGCTCTCGGTGGCGTTCGACCTGCCGACGCAGACCGGCTACGACCCGGACGACGACCTCGCCCGGGGCGAGGTCGGCAAGGTCGGTGTCCCGGTCTCCCACCTCGGCGACATGCGGCAGCTGTTCGACGGCATCCCGCTCGGCGAGATGAACACGTCGATGACGATCAACGCGACCGCGATGTGGCTGCTTGCGCTGTATCAGGTCGCTGCCGAGGACCAGGGCGCCGACCCGGCGACGCTGTCCGGCACCACCCAGAACGACATCATCAAGGAGTACCTGTCGCGGGGGACGTACGTGTTCCCGCCCGGTCCTTCGCTGCGGCTGATCACGGACATGGTCGCCTACACGGTGACGACCATCCCGAAGTGGAACCCGATCAACATCTGCAGCTATCACCTGCAGGAGGCCGGCGCGACGCCCGCGCAAGAGCTTGCCTACGCGCTGTGTACCGCGATCGCGGTGCTCGACAGCGTGAAGAACTCGGGGCAGGTCCCCGAAGAGCGCTTCGGCGAGGTCTGCGCCCGCATCTCGTTCTTCGTCAACGCCGGCGTGCGCTTCGTCGAGGAGATGTGCAAGATGCGCGCCTTCGGCCGGCTCTGGGATGAGCTGCTGCAGGAGCGCTACGGCGTCCAGAATCCGAAGCACCGCCGGTTCCGCTACGGCGTCCAGGTCAACTCGCTCGGCCTCACCGAGGCGCAGCCGGAGAACAACGTCATTCGCATCGTCCTCGAGACGCTCGGCGTGACGCTGTCCAAGGACGCCCGGGCCCGGGCGTTGCAGCTGCCGGCCTGGAACGAGGCGCTCGGTCTGCCGCGGCCGTGGGACCAGCAGTGGTCGCTGCGGATCCAGCAGATCCTGGCCTACGAGACCGACCTGCTCGAGTACGAGGACATCTTCGAGGGTTCGCTCGTCGTCGAGCGCAAGGTCGGCGAGCTGGTGGCCGTTGCTCGCGAGGAGATCGACCGCGTCCAGGGGATGGGCGGCGCGGTGGCCGCCGTCGAGTCCGGCTACATGAAGAGCCAGCTGGTCGGCAGCCACGCGGAGCGGCGCCGGAAGATGGAGAACGGCGAGGAGGTGGTCGTCGGGGTCAACAGGTTCACGACGACCGAACCCAACCCGCTGCTGGCCGACCTCGACGCCGCGATCCAGACCGTCGACCCGGCCGTGGAGCAGGCGGCGATCGACGCGCTCGCCGAGTGGAAGAACGGACGCGACGCGGAGCGGGTCGACGAGGCTCTGCGCGCGCTGCGCGATGCGGCGAAGACCGAGACCAACCTGATGGCCACGACGCTCGACTGCGCCCGCGCGGGCGTCACCACGGGGGAGTGGGCCGGGGCCCTGCGTGAGGTGTTCGGCGAGTACCGCGCGCCGACCGGCGTCTCGGCCACCGCTGCGGCCGTCGCGGCGGGCAGTCAGATCGCTGAGGTGCGCGAGTTCGTCCGCACCACCGGGGATCAGCTCGGCCGGCGGCTGAAGCTTCTGGTCGGCAAGCCCGGCCTGGACGGCCACAGCAACGGGGCCGAGCAGATCGCGGTACGGGCCCGCGACGTCGGCTTCGAGGTCATTTACCAGGGCATCCGGCTGACTCCGGCGCAAATCGTCAGTGCCGCCGTGGAGGAGGACGTCCACATGGTCGGCCTCTCGATCCTCTCCGGCTCCCATATGGAGCTGATCCCCGACGTGCTGCGCGGGATGAAGGAAGCCGGCATCGAGGACGTGCCCGTGGTCGTCGGCGGCATCGTGCCCGAGGGCGACGCGGCTCGCCTGCGTGAGATGGGCGTGAGCGCCGTCTTCACACCGAAGGACTACGGCATCACGGACATCATGCGATCGATGGTGGGGATCATCCGTGAATCGAACGGCCTGCCGAAGGCGTGATTGCGTCCCGACCGGCTGAGCCAGCCGTGCGACCGGTGTCCTTCTCGTCCACTAGGCTCACCTCTCGATGAGGCTCGTTCTTGCCGCGTGTTCCGTCGACTACGCGGGGCGCCTCACAGCGCACCTGCCGCTCGCCAACCGCCTGCTCGTCGTGAAGGCGGACGGCTCGGTGCTCGTGCACTCCGACGCGGGCGGCTACAAGCCGCTGATGTGGATGACCCCGCCCTGCACGCTGGTCGAGGAGGACGGGCTGTGGCGCGTCACCAACAAGGCCGGTGAGCAATTGGTCATCACGGTCGAGGACGTCCATACCGACACGAGCCATCACCTCGGCATCGATCCCGGTCTGGTCAAGGACGGTGTCGAGGCGCACCTGCAGGCCCTGCTCGCCGAGCACTGCCAGAGCATCGGGGAAGGCCTGAGCCTCGTCCGGCGGGAGTACGAGACCGGCATCGGTCCGGTCGACCTCCTCTGCCGCGACGCTGCCGGGGGCTCGGTCGCAGTGGAGATCAAGCGCCGCGGTGAGATCGACGGGGTCGAACAGCTGACGCGCTACCTGTCCCGGATGTGCGACGACCCGCAGCTGCCCAAACCGGTGCGCGGCCTGCTCGTCGCGCAGTCGATCACGCCCCAGGCTCGCACGCTGGCCACCGACCGCGGAATCGGCTGTGTCACGATCGACTACGACGAGCTGCGCGGGATCGCGCCCGCGGTTCCCACCCTATTCTGAAGTCCTGACGTTCCTTAATCCTGCGTCCGTGCCTCCGGCTGGCCGGTCCGTCGTTGTCGCCATCCGTCTGCGAGACTCGGCGTTAACACAACTCGGCGGTAACACGGGTCGTCGCAGCACGACGCGTTCGGGGCCGCTGCTCGGAAGGGGAGCTTTTCGTGGCACGGCAGTTCGGCAAGGTAGGCGTGGTCGGGGTGGGCGTGCGCGGCGCCGGCATCGTCGAGGTACTGGCACGGTCCGGCCTCGAGGTCATCGGCATCGAGCAGGACGACGCCTCTATCGAGCGGGCTCAGCGGCACCTCGAGCAGTCCCTGGACGGTGCCGTCACCGCGGGTGTCCTGACCGACGAGCAGCGGCAGGAGAGCCTCGGCCGGATCAGCCTCCGCCGCGGCCTGACCGAGCTGGCCGGCTGCGACCTCGTGATCGAAGCCGTGCCGGAGCAGCTCGCGCGCAAGCTGGAGATCTTCAGCCAGCTCGACGAGGTCCTCGATGCCGAAGCGGTCCTGGCCAGCAACACCTCCACCCTGTCGGTCACCGAACTGGCCGCCACCACGCGTCGCGCCGGTCGCGTCCTCGGCCTTCGTTGGTACTCCGCCGTGCCGGGCGCGACGCTCGTCGAGATCACCAAGACCGTGCTGACCGACCCGGCGGTGCTCACCGAGGTGACCGCCTTCATCGAGGGACTTGGCCGCTCGATCGTCGTGGTCGGCGACCGGCCGGGTCACATCGTCGACTCGCTGCTGTTCCCCTACCTGAACAACGCGATCGGAATGCTCGAGGCGAAGTACGCGACCCGCGAAGACATCGACGCCGCGATGCGCTTCGGCTGCGGCTACCCGATCGGTCCGCTGGCGCTGCTCGACCTCATCGGGCTGGACGCCGCGTTCGAGATCCTCGACACCCTGCATGCGCGCACCGGGGACCACTTGCACGCGCCGGCGCCGATGCTCAAGCAGCTAGTGACCGCGGGGATGCTCGGCGTGAAGTCGGGCCGCGGCTTCTACAGCTACACCGCCCCGGGTTCGGCCGAGATCGCGGACGTCGGCGCCCAGAGCGGCCCCGCGATCGAGCTCGCGCGTGAGGTCACCCAGGTCGGGGTCATCGGAACGGGGACGATGGCGAGCGGCATCGTCGAGGTCTGCGCGAAGAGCGGCTACGACGTCGTGTTCCGGGCCCGCAGCGACGACAAGGTCGCGGCGGTCCGGAAGAAGATCGAGGGCTCGCTGGACAAGCAGGTGCAGCGCGGCCGGCTCGCCGAGGACGCCCGCAACGCCGCGCTCTCGCACATCACCGGCAGCACGGAGCTGTCCGACCTGGCCAACTGCGACCTGATCATCGAAGCGGTGGTCGAGGAGATCGGCGTCAAGCGGGAGCTGTTCGCCGAGCTGGACAAGGTCTGCAAGCCCGGTGCCGTGCTGGCGACCACCACGTCGAGCCTGCCGGTCATCGAGTGCGCGATGGCGACCACCCGACCCGAGGACGTCGTCGGCATGCACTGGTTCAACCCGGCGCCGGCGATGAAGCTCGTCGAGGTCGTGCCGACGGTGCTTACCTCCGAGGACGTGACCGCGACCGTCCGCGCCGTCTCCCTGAAGTGCCGCAAGCACCCGGTGATCTGCGGGGACCGGGCCGGCTTCATCGTCAACGCGCTGCTGTTCCCGTTCCTGAACGACGCGGTGCGGCTCTTCGCCGACTCCTACGCCTCGATGGACGAGATCGACCTGGCGCTGAAGACCGCCTGCAAGCACCCGATGGGTCCGTTCGAGC
This sequence comes from Frankiaceae bacterium, assembly GCA_035468175.1. GTDB lineage: Bacteria > Actinomycetota > Actinomycetes > Frankiales > Frankiaceae > JAVEDQ01. Next base: position 7,158 of record DATITC010000149.1, read on the forward strand.
TCGTCGACGTCGTCGG
>DATITC010000150.1:0-35256 GCA_035468175.1 Frankiaceae bacterium
AGCAGCGGGACCCAGACCTCGCGGATCTCGTGCAACGAATGGAGCAGCAGCGGCCGCAGGGTCGTCTCGTCGATCTGGTCCAGCGTCAGGACCCCGTCAAGCGGGTCGTTCTCGGTCACCGCAGCTCCTCCGCTCACACCCTGTCCGCTCACACCCGGCTCGCTCACACCCTGCTCGCTCACACCCTGTCCGCTCACACCCTGCTCGCGATCATCCGGACCGCCTTGCGCGCCGCCCGACGGGACAGCGACGCTGGCGGCGCCGGCGCGACCGGCACCTCGAGCGGCTGGTTCCGGACCGCCATCCACACGAACGCGATCTCGACATCGATCGCGTACGTCGAGCCGGTCAGCCGGCCCTGCGACTCGTCCAGGGCGTAGACGATCTGCGGGTCGTCCGTGTCGATGTCGAGCAGGTTCGGCTGAAGGAACCGCGCACCGGAGACCCCGACCTGCGGTGCGGCCAGCAGGTCGGTCACCTCGACCACGACCGGCGCGACCTCGTTCAGCAGGTGGAACGTCAGGCGGATCCAATCGACCCGCACGATGCCGCGACGGCCGGAGGGGTCGATGCGGACCCGCCGCACGCCTTCCCCGGCGATGCGCAGCCGGGCCCAGCACAGGCCGTCCCGGCCGCTGTGGGGGGTCACCGATTCCTTGGGTCCGGCGATGAAGTCGCCGCCCCGGTCCACGTAGACCTCGACCGAACCGGCGGCCGCAGCCGGAGAGGCCGCGTCCGGATCCGCTCCCGCCGCGGACACCAGCGCGGACAGCCGGGCGAGCGGAGGGTTCACCACCGCCGCGACGCCGGCCGGCCAGTACAGCTCCTGCATCGACAGGCGGTCGAGATCGGCCGGCGTCAGATACGGCAGCAGCCGCAGCATGTCGTCGGTGACGATGCCCTCGACGGCGTCGGAGCCGAAGTTCTCGTCGTGCATCCAGGAGCTGAAGGCGAGCGCCTCCTCCTCCGTCGGCTGGGCGATGAAGCGGGTCAGCATCGACAGCAGCTGCGCGCGGGCGGCGGGCGCGGACAGCGACGGCAGCGGGTTCTCCGACCGGCGGTAGCGCACCCACTCGCGGTGGAAGGCCCGCGCCCCGGCCTGCGCCGCCGCCTTCTGAGCCGCCTGCGTCCGGGACATCCGGGCGTCCGCGGTCAGCGGGTCCAGCCGCTCGTCGAACCCGACCAGGGAACCGAAGTCGGGCATGCACAGCTGCTCGAGGATCTCCGGGCTGCGCATCACCGGCGCGAACGGGCGGGCCGGCTCCCCTGCGCTGGCCAGGTAGCCCTCCATCTCGAAGCCGTCGAGCCGCCGCTGCAGCGCGGTGCTGTTGGTGGCGAGATAGAGCCCGACCAGGTGCAAATCGCGTCCGGAGGAGCGCAGCACCTTGCTGAGCAGCGTCTGGATGGTGCCGCCCCAGCCAAGGTCGACCACCAGCGCGATGCCGGACTCCGGCAGCTGGGCGTCGAGGTAGCGGAGGAACCGCTCCCGCAGCCGCGCGGCGCGGACGACGATCGCTCCACGCACCTGCGGTTCGGCGGCGATCGCGGACAGGGCGGTGTCGGCGACGCCGGGGATGTCGAGCCGCAGATCGACCAGGTCGGCCAGCGCCGGCACCTCCGACAGGCTCACCCCTAGCTGGCCGGCGAGCTGCCCGACGGTTGGTGCCCGGCGGCGGGTCAGGAACGCCTTCAGCTCGTCGGCGTTGCCTTCGTAGACGCTGGCAAGCGCACAGACCTGCCGGCTGGCCCAGAGCGTGGTGACCTCGATCCCGGCGGCCGCCGCGTGGTCCCGGATCAGGTCGGAGAGGAAGTCCCCCTCCCGGAGCAGACAGTGGATCCGATCGACGCCGAACGCGTTGGCCCGTTCCGCGACCCACTCGGCGAAGCCGGCGAGGGCCGGCCCGAACACCGTTGCACCGGCCTCCCAGTAGCGCCGCAACCCCTCCGGCACCGCCGCCGCTTCGCCGCGGTGCATGACCCGGGCGCGCAACGCGGTGGTCCCGTAGTCGCCGTCGGCGAGGTCGATGGCGGTCGAGCTGTCCAGCCGCGCCGGGCTGAGCCCCTCCTCGGTGACGACGCGGGTGAGGTGCTCGCCGAGCTTCCGGTAGTGGACCGCCTGCAGGCCCGACTTCCGGGCGCCCTGCAGATCGGCGACGGGATGATCGCCCAGGTGCACCAGCCGAGACGCGCGGATGCCGCTGGCCGCCGTCACGACGTCGAACAGGCCGTCGCTCTTGCTCACCCCGTGATCGCTTGAGGTGAAGATGCCGGCGAACGCTCCGGCCGGAAGCTCCGGACGGTCGAGCAGGCGCTCGAGGTGTCGGAGGGAGAAGTAGGTGTCGGAGACGAGGTAGACCGGTTTGCCGAGCTTCCCGATGACCGTCTCGATGAGCTCGGCGAGCCCGAGGTCGGCCCGGCAGACGTCCCGCTCGAGCTCCACCTCGATCCGCTCGAGCTGATCCGGGCTGCCCGCCACCGGCAGAGCCAGCCGAAGGAGGTCGTAGATCTCGGACAGGCGCGTCTCGACGGTGCCCCGCTCGGCGAGGCTGCGCATCCGGGCGCGACGCTCCGCCTCCACCCGGAGCTGGGCGAACACGTGCGGGGACACCCCGACCGGCAACCGCCCCTGCTCCTCCAGCCGCCGTCCGAGCAGCAGAAAGGCCTGAGCCGGCTCCGGCACCGTGCGGAAGAGCAGCGTGTCGAACACGTCGAGACAGAGACCGTCGGCGAGGTCCGAGTCCAGTAAGGACCACAGCCGGGCGAGCCGGGTATCGGTGAGCGACTGCGCGGTATCGGAATACACGTGCGGGACCTTCCGGCGGTACGGACTTTCGGCGGTGCAGACGTCAGCGGCGCAGCGATCAGGGGTTGACGGACCTGCGCCGACTAGTATCGCGTCCGTCCGGCCCGAAGTCGGACACCACGACGGGGCGCGACGCGATTGGGCCCGCGCGGAGCAGGAGACCGCACTGCGAGCGACAGCACGGCGAGCGTTCTCACGGTCCAGGCGGAACGGACGGGTGCGCATCTCATGAGCCTCTTCAATCGGGGACCGAACAGATGGTCGGAACCGATGCCATGTCGCTGACGGCTGACCCGGCCGAGGTCCCCCCCGTCGCGGTCGAGCAGCTCGAGCGGCGCAACCGGGCGCAGACGCGGCTGCGGTGGGAACTCCTGCGCAACCTCGTGCGCAAGGACCTGAAGGTCAAGTACAAGGGATCGACGCTCGGTTTCGCCTGGTCGTTGGCGAACCCGCTGCTGTTGATGACGGTGTACTACGTCGTCTTCCAGCTGATCCTCAAGGGCCGCATCCCGGCGTTCGCCATCTACCTGATGTCCGGACTGCTGATCTGGAACGCGTTCTCCACCGCAGTGCAGGGGGCGGCGACCAGCGTCGTCGGCAACGCGAACCTGGTGAAGAAGGTCCGGTTCCCGCTGCCGGTGCTGCCCCTGTCGGCGGTCGGGTTCGCGATCGTGCACTTCGTGCTGCAGATGCTGGTGCTGGTGGTCGTGGTCGCCGTCACCGGGCACGACATCATCGGCTGGCAGCTGCTGCTCGCGATCCCGGCGATGGCGGTCGCGCTGCTGTTCACGGTGGCGCTGAGCCTGCTGGTCGCCGCCCTGAACGTGCGCTACCGCGACACCCAGCACCTGCTGGAAGTCGCGCTGCTGGCCTGGTTCTGGCTCAACCCGATCGTCTACGACATCGGGCTGGTCCGGGACAAGCTCGGCAGCCTGATGTTCATCTACTGGCTCAACCCGATGTCCAACGTCGTGGTCACCATGCAGCGGGCGATCTACAAGACTCCCTACGTCGGCACCGGCCCGGACCGGCAGCTCATCCTGGCCGATCCCGGCTATGTCTGGTACCTGGAGCACCTGCTCATTACGTTGGTCATGGGTGCCCTGCTGTTCGTGATCGGGCTGCGGTCGTTCCGGAAGCGCTCGGCCGACTTCGCCGAGGAGCTCTAGATGTCGAGGAACCGCTGATGGCGACCTCGGCCGAGGCCTCTGCCGGTTCGTCGACCCCGCCGACGCGGCCGGCGTCAGAGACGCCAGAGACGCCGGAGGCGCCCATCGGCGCGGGCCTCGAAGGGCTGCCTCCGGTCATCACCGCCATCGGGGTCGGCAAACGGTTCGCCAGCTACCACGAACGCCCGACCAGCCTGAAGGAACGGTTCGTCCGCCGTCGGTCGGTGGTCGGCGAGGAGTTCTGGGCGTTGCGCGACGTCGAAGTCGCCATCGCCCCCGGGCAGACCGTCGGCCTGATCGGCGCGAACGGCTCCGGGAAGTCGACGCTGCTCAAGGTCCTCGCCGGCATCCTGCGGCCGACCCTCGGCGAGGTGCACGTCATCGGCCGCATCGCTTCGCTGCTCGAACTCGGAGCCGGGTTCAACGGCGAGCTGTCCGGGCGGGACAACGTCTACCTGAACGCCAGCCTGCTCGGGCTGTCGCGCCGGGAGACCACCGCGCTGTTCGACTCCGTCGTCGAGTTCGCCGAGCTACAGCACAAGATCGACGACCCCGTGAAGCACTACTCCTCCGGCCAGTACATCCGGCTCGGGTTCGCGATCGCCGTGCACGTCGACCCGGACGTGCTGCTCGTCGACGAGGTCCTCGCGGTCGGCGACGAGGCCTTCCAGAAGAAGTGCCTCGACAAGATCACCGAGTTCCGGAACGCGGGCAAGACGATCCTGTTCGTCAGCCACTCGCTCGAACTCGTCGAGGACCTCTGCGACCGCGTCGTCGTGATGGAGTCCGGGCGAAAGATCTTCGACGGTGCCCCCGCGAACGGCACCCTCGTCCTCCGCAATCGAATGGGCGGCGGCACTGCAACCGGCGGTGACGACGACACCGTGCAGCTCACCGCCGTGCAGTTCAGCAGCGACCCGGGTGGGACGGCCCGGGTGCAGTTCGACCCGGGTGAGCAGCTCTCGATCTCGGTCGACATCGACGTCCGCGAGGGCGCGACGGACCGCCTCTACCTCCACGCGGTGGTGCTCGGCCCGCACGACGTACCGGTCTGGCAGATGGAGACCGAAGGCGGTATCGCTTCGCCGGTCGGAACGGTCACCGTCGACTTCGTCGTGCCACGGGTGCCGACCCTGCTCGGCGTATTCGCCGTCCGGGTGCACGTCTCGGACGCCTACAGCGGGACCCCGCTCACGGTGCGCCGGTTCGACGACCTGTTCGGGATCGCCGGCCCGCAGACCGGGGGACTGCTGCCCGTCGACTACGACGTGCGGGACCGCACCTGATGACCAGCCCGCGAGCGCCAGAACCGGCGGCGGCCGGAGCGACCCCTGCCTCGGCCGCTAGCGGGGATGCTCGCGCAACGGCAACATCAGTCGCTCACGCAACGGCAACATCAGTCGCTCACGCAACGGTCGTCATCGTCAACTGGAACGGCGCCCACCTGCTCCCGGCCTGCCTCGACGCGGTCGCCCGGCTCGAGACGTCGTTCCGCTTCGAGACCTGGGTGGCCGACAACGCGAGCACGGATGGCTCTACGGAGCTGCTACGGAGCCGCTACCCGAGCGTGCGCGTCATCGAGACCGGTGCGAACCTCGGCTTCGCCGGCGGCAACAACGCCGCCCTGCGTCAGGTCACCACCCCGTTCGCGGTCCTGCTGAACAACGACGCAACGCCCGAACCGGGCTGGCTGGAACGCCTGCTGGCCCCGTTCGACGAGCCCGGCGGCGACCGGCTCGGCGCCGTCACCGGCAAGGTCGTGTTCCTCCCCCGCTTCGTCCGGCTGCAGCTCTCGACGCCCGGTTTCGTCCCGGGTTCGCACGACTCCCGCGAGCTCGGGGTCCGGATCTCGGGCGTGCAGGTGGACGGCTCCGAGGCACTGGGCGAGGTGCTCTGGGAGCGGCTCACCTACGGCGCCGAGGGGCCGGGCGACGCCCGCTTCTTCTGGACCCGTCCGTCCGGGGAACTCCTGCTGCCGTTGCCCCCCGGCTCAGACGACGCAGCTCCGGTCGAGGTGCGGTTCACCTGGACCGCCGACCGGACCAAAGACGTGACCCTCAGCTGGGAGGGCGGGTCTTCCACCCTGACCGTCGGCGCGGAGACCGGGAAAGCGATGCTCACCGTGCCCGCCGGGGTCCCGCGGGTCGACGTCGTCAACAACGCCGGCGGCATCGTCCTCGAGGACGGGTACGGCGCCGACCGGGCCTATCAGCAGGTCGACGACGGCCGCTTCGACGTCGCTACCGAAGTGTTCACCGCCTGCGGCAACGGGATGGCGATGCGCCGCGAACTCGGCGCCGAACTCCACTGGTTCGACGACGACTTCTTCCTCTACTACGAGGACACCGACCTCTCCTGGCGAATCCGGGCCCGCGGCTACGCGATCCGCTACGAGCCGCGGGCGGTGCTACGGCACATCCACGCAGCCAGCAGCGGCGAGTGGTCGCCGCTGTTCGTGTTCCACGTCGACCGCAACCGCCTGCTGATGGTCACCAAGGACGCCACCGCCGGTCTCGCGCTCCGCGTGGTGGGCCGCTATCCGTTGACCACCGCGTCGATGGCGCTGCGCAGCGTCCGGCAGGGACTCGCAACCCGCAGGTGTCCGGCGGTCCGGCCGACTCTGCTGCGGCTGCGCGTGATCGCTTCCTACCTCCGACTGCTGCCCCGCATGCTCACCCGGCGGGCGGAGGTGGGCCGTACCGCCGCCGTCCGCCGACCCGATTTGGAACGACGGTGGCTCACGCCCCGAGCCGAGGCCTACGCCGCCGTGACCAGTTCGGTCGGCGACCCCGAGCTCCCGGAGGCAGCTAAGGTGACCGACCGCCCAGGCGTGTCCGAGGAGTCGGCGGCGTGAGAGCTGCCGTCTACAACCGCTTCTGGCACAGCCGGGGCGGTGGGGAACGCCACGCCGGCATGATCGCCCAAGTGCTGTCCCTGCCCGTCTCGGAGGGCGGCTGCGGTGTCGAGGAGGTAGAGCTGCTCGGCCACACCGAGCAGGACCTCGCCGATCTCGGCGCCCACCTCGGACTGAACCTGACCCGCTGCCGCTACCGGCTGCTGCCGGACCGAGGCGACGCGGCGCTGGCCGAGGTCAGCGAGGAGTACGACTTCTGGCTCACCGCGTCGTACATGAGCCGGCTCGCCCCTCGCGCCACCCGCTCGGCCTACCTGTGCTGGTTCCCGACCCCCTTCGACCACGATCTGGCGACCTGGCGCAGGACCCTGGTCCGACTGGTCGGCCCGGCGCTGCGCGGCGACCGGTCGGTGACGTTCGGCTCCGGCTGGTACCCACCGGAAGGGGGACGGCGAAGACGCTGGGTCTGGACCTCCGGCGACGGGGTGCTCGCAGTCCCGCCCGGGCAGAACCGCCGGCTGCGCGCCGACCTCGGCCGTCCGGGCGCGCCCGGCTCGACCGCCCTGCGGGTCGAGGACCTCTCCGGCCGGGTGCTGCACTCGCTGCCGGTCGAGCCGCGGTTCCGCCGGCACTCGTTGAACCTCGGCAGCTCCGTTCGGGGCAGCGAGATCCGCTTCCGCAGCGACGCATTCTCGCCGGCCGCGCAGCCGGGTCAACCCGACGACATCCGCGAACTCGGCGTCGCGCTGAGTCGGGCCTGGTTGCGCACCGACAAGGCGAGCCTCCGCGCCTGGGCGAGCGCCCGCTTCCCTTGGCTGGCCCGGGACCCGAAGGACCTGGCGTTCCTGGATGCCTACGACGGCGTGCTGGCCAACTCCGAATACACCCGCGAGTGGATCCGCCGGCTCTGGTCCCGCGAGACCGACGTGCTCTACCCACCGATCGACGTGTCCCGCCTGACCCCGACGGCCGAGCGCGGACGGACCGTGCTGACCGTCGGGCGCTTCTTCGCCCCGGGACTCGGACACGCGAAACGTCAGCTGGAGATGGTCGGCTGGTTCGGTGATCTGGCGCGCAGCGGACGGCTGCCCGGCTGGACCCTGCACGTCGTCGGCGGGTGCGAGGACTCGCAGCTCCCCTATCTGGAGCAGGTGCGCCGTGCAGCCGAGGGGCTGCCGGTCGAGCTGCACCCCAACGCCTCCCGCGGCGAGGTCGCCGAGCTGCTGTCCACCGCGTCGGTCTTCTGGTCGGCCACCGGCTACGGGGAGAGCGCGAAGCATCCCTGGGCGGCGGAACACTTCGGCATGACCACCGTCGAGGCGATGGCCGGGGGCTGCGTACCGGTCGTCATCGACCGGGCCGGGCAGAAAGAGATCGTCCGCCCAGACGTCGACGGCTACCGGTGGGACTCGCCCGCCGAGCTGCTGGAGGCCACGGTGCGGGTCGGGACCGACGAGGCGCTCCGGGCCAGGCTGTCGACCTCCGCCCAGCAACGGGCGCAGGCGTTCTCCGACGAGGCGTTCGCCCAGCGGTGGGTCGGGATCGCGGACCGCCGCGCCTTGCTGGGCTGAAGGCCAGTCCAGCAACCAGAGTTCGAGGTCAGTCCGCCCGGCCGAACACGAAGAAATCTGCTCGAGATTCCAGTCCTTTAGGCAGTCCCTGCACCCGGTCGAGCAGCTGCCACCCTGGCTGCTGCCCAGCCCAATCGTCGACCTTTCGATATCGGACGTGGGGGGCTTCGTTACGCGCCTCGTCCTCGGTGAAGATCACCACGTAGCGACGTGCGGCGTTGAACAGGTGCTTGAGATAGAGCTCCAGATCCTCGTCCTCGACGAGGTGAAGGATCACGTCGAGGGAGATCGCCAGGTCGCCGACAATCGCGCCGCGGTTCTCGAAGTGCCGCGGGTCGTACAGCAGGAAGCTCTTCGTCCCGTCGGTAGGAAACGAGTCGCGGCACAGGTCAATAGCCCCTGGGGCAACGTCGAAGCCGACGTAGCGGGGGTACTGAGCCAACCGCAACTGAGCGCCGTCTCCACAACCGAATTCGATGACCGAGGCGATTTGATGCCGGACCACGAACTCGTTGAGGAAGGCGGCCTTGTACTCGGCGACCCTCCCGTACGAACCAACGCCCGAGTTACCACCCTTGGCGTAGCGCCGCTGCCAGTACTTGGTGGCTCCGGGGAACCAGACGCGCCTGAGGAAGACGGCGACCGGATCAATGGCCGAGGTGGACCGAACTCGGTCCTTGAGCTTCACGGGACCTGATCCTAGCGAGCGAGTTCCGGTCGACCGAGATCAGCGCCGCCGGACTGCGCCGCGTCGCCAAGAGCTCACCCGGTTTCCCCTATGATCTACGATCACCATGATCGACAAACCAGGGCCGACGCGGGTCCTGTGGGACGCCACTTCGCTCCTGGGCTCTCGCACCGGGGTCGGGCGCTACACCGGTCACGTGCTGACCGAGCTGGCTCGGATGGCCGGCGCAGCCGAGTCGGCAGCCGGCCCGGAACCGCAGAGCGAGCTCGATCTCGTCGCCACCGCCTACACCTGGCGGGGCCGCGAGGACCTTCCCGCAGCTCTCCCGCTGGGGGTGGCTGCGGTCGGTCGACGCGCCCCCGCGCGACTGCTGCATGAGCTCTGGGCGCGGGTCGAGATCCCCCGCGCCGCGTGGCTCGCCGGTCAATTCGACGTGCTGCACGCCCCCAACTTCGTCCTGCCACCGATCGGCCGGGCGGCCGGCCTCGTGACCGTGCACGACCTCGGCTACCTGCGTGTGCGGGAAACGGTGTCGACCGCGTCCGCGCGGTATCGCGAGCTGGTTCCCCGCAGCATCCGCCGGGCCCACCTCGTCCTGACGCCCAGCCGCGCCATCGCCGACGAGGTCATCGACGAGTACGGGCTGCCGGCCGACCGCGTGATCCCGACGCCTCTCGGCGTCGACCCGGCCTGGTTCTCGATCGAGCCCGGCCGTCCCGTCGAGCTCCCGGATCGCTACCTGCTCTTCGTCGGCACCGTCGAGCCACGCAAGGACCTTCCGGGGCTCTTGGCGGCCTACCGGTTGCTGCTCGACGCGGAGGCCAACGGTCCGGAGGTGCCGCCGCTGGTACTCGTCGGACCGTCCGGATGGGGACCGGCCCTCGACCTCGCGGGCGTACCGCCGGAGCGGGTGCGCTCGCTCGGCTACCTGGAGGAGCAGCACCTGCGCCCCGTGCTGGCCGCGGCGACCGCGCTGTGCTTCCCGTCGCTGTACGAGGGCTTCGGCCTGCCGCCGCTGGAGGCGCTGGCCGCCGGCACCCCCGTCGTCGCAAGCGACATCGCCGCCGTGCGGGAGGTGGTCGGCGACCTCGCCGGCGCCGCTCCGACCGGCTCGGTCCGGCTCGTGCCGCCGCGAGACCCGGTCGCGCTGTCTGGCGCGCTCACCGAAGTCCTATCTGCCCCGCGTCCGGATCCCGCAGCCGGTCGCGCGCATGCCGCCGGCTTCAGCTGGCGGGCAACGGCGGAGCGAACGCTCGTCGCCTACCGCCGGGCCCTGGAGCTGGCGCACAGCTGAAAACCGGCGGTCACCTCCGCCGGACGCGTACCACGCAGGATTTCGGACACCGGACACCGGACACCGGACACCGCCATCTGGGTGGTGCTGACAGCGAATTCCGATTTGTCTCAAGACGCCTTTCTGGCGGGCCGACTTATTAGGGGACGCAACAAACACCCGCCGACGGCAGCCATTTCGGCTGCCGCCCTCGTTTTGGAGTTTCTGATGGCTGTCCTCCTTCGTTCTCGTCGAATGCGCACTCTGGCCCTCGCCGCCGTTCTCGCCACCACCGCGACGATGGGTGCCGCCGCCTGTGCCGCACCCGCGAAGTCGATTTCCGGCACCATCCAGGGCGCCGATGGCCGCTACGTTGACGTGATGATCGGCTACGACGTGGTCGACTCCGCCGGCCACAAGATCGACATGGGCTTCATCAAGCAGGGCTACAGCTCGATCCAGCGCCTGAACCACTGCGTGGCGACGAGCGGGTCCGTCGGCGGCGGCAACTGTCCGGTCACCAACCGCGGCATCACCAAGAACTTCTCGCTGAATCTGCCGAGTAACGCCGCGACGGTATTCATCGAGGTTTATCCGAAGGCCCCCAACTCGACCGACTGGATTTCCGTCCCCGGCTATACCGGCCCGGCGACCGGCTCGACCAACCTGACGACCTACGCTCGCAGCTTCCGCCGGGCCATCCCGGTCGGCGGAGCGGTGACCAACGTCGGCATCGTCCTGCCGAAGGTCTGCAACACCCCTGGCGGCACGACCGGCAGCCTGGCCGGTCACATCAACGGCCTGGGCGCCGGCAAGATCACCGCCTGGTCGATGTCCCCCGACGGCACCCGCTCCATGGGCTTCTCCATGGGCGACATCAACTCGGCCGGCAACTATCGCATCGACACCCTTCAATCCGGTCAGCGCTACGGCGTCATCGCCTCGTCCAACGGCCGGAGCATCAACAGGGTCGACTACCAGCGTTCGGTCTCCAACGACACGCTGGTCCCGAGCCCCTGCTCGACGAAGACATTCAACTTCTGATCTGAGGCCAGGGCGGACCGACGGCGGCAGGGACTCCCTGCCGCCGTTGGCCTGTGTCAAGGGGCGCCGAGCGGCATGACGGCGTCAGCCGGCCGGGAGCTTCTCACGCAGCGGCCGCCACCACGCATCGTTGTCCCGGTACCACTGCACGGTGGCGGTAAGCCCCTCCTCGAAGTCGACGAGAGGCCGGTAACCGAGACGCCGGATCTTCGTGTCGTCAAGTCGTCGACCCGGACGCACGTGTGCGGCCCAGCGTTCCGGTCGCCGACAGCCGGTGACCGCGATCAGCCGTTCGAGCAGCTCTGGATCGCTGATCTCGGTGGCCCCGCCGATGTTGAAAACGTCGCCCGGCCGACCGCGCTCGAGCACCAGCTGGACGGCCCGGCAGTGGTCGTCGACGTGCAGCCAATCCCGGGAGCGCGAGCTCGGCTCCGGCCGCTCACCCTCCAGGAGCCCGGTCAGCAGGGCGGGCAGCGGTGCCATCGGCCCGGAGTAGGGACCGTAGAGCTCTGGGGAGCGCGTCACGCACACCGGCAGGCCCTCGGTCGCCGCGACCCGGGCAACGAGGTCGCCGGCGGCCTTCGACGCCGCGAACGGTGTAGCCGGATCGAGCCGAGCGTCCTCGGAGACCGCCCCGCTCGCGGTGCGGTAGACGTCGGTCCCGTAGACCTCGGCGGTGGAGATGTGCACCACCCGGGCGACGCCGGCCCGGCGACAGGCGCCGAACAACGTCGACGCGCCGAGGGCGTTGGTGACCAGCAGGTCCTCGTCGGTGCCCGACGTCTCGACGGCGAAGTTGACGACCGCGTCGTGGCCGGGCAGCACGTCGTCGAGCAGCCCGGCGTCGGAGACGTCGCCCTGCACGAAGCGGAAGCGCCCCGCCACGGGCGCGAGGTTCTCGAGGTTTCCGGCCCCGGTCAGGCGGTCGTAGACCGTGACCTCGACCGGTCCGACAGATGGGTAACCGCCGGACACCATCGTCCGGACGTAGTGCGATCCGACGAATCCGGCCGCACCCGTGACGAGCACGCGCATGGGGTCAGTGTTCGGACCTCAGGCCTGCGGAGCAACCCCGAGCGCGGGTCCGATACGGGCCATCGCCCGGGCGAGCGAGACCGTCCACTCCGGCAGCGGGGGCAGACCGGCGTCTTCCCAGGAGCGGGCGGACAGCACCGAGAAGGCCGGGCGCGGGGCGGGACGGGCCATCGCCGCGGTGGTCGTGGGCCGGACACGATCCGGGTCGTGGCCGGCCGCGGCGAACACAGCGCGGGCAACGTCGAACCAGGTGGCCGAGCCGGCCGCAGAGCAGTGGTATGTCCCGGCGGGAACGTCAGCGAGCGCCAGCGTCACGAGCCGCTCGGCGAGCTCGAAGGTCCAGGTCGGCGCGCCGTGCTGGTCGTCGACGACGTCGACCGTGTCGCGCTCGTTGGCTAGCCGCAGCATCGTCTTGACGAAGTTGCCGCCGGTCTCGCCGTAGAGCCAGCCGCTGCGCACGATGTAGCCGCGCTCCGGCAGGAGCAGCCGCACGCCCTGCTCGCCGTCGAGCTTCGTCCGGCCGTACGCGGTACGCGGCTCCGTCGGATCGTCCACCTCGTAGGGCGGCGCCCCGGATTCCCGGTCGCCGCTGAAGACGTAGTCGGTCGAGACGTGGACCAGGCGCGCACCGATCTCGTCGCAGACCATCGCGAGGTGCGCCGGGCCCGCGGCGTTACCGGCGTGGGCGGCCGCCTCGTCGGTCTCCGCGCCGTCCACGTCGGTGTAGGCGGCGGCGTTGATGACGACCAGCCCGGCCTCGCCGGCGGACCGCGCCTGGTCCCCGAGGACCGCCCGCACTCGATGGGAGTCGGCGATGTCGCACTCCGCCCGGGTCACGCCCTGCCAGGCCAGGCCGCGTGGGTCGGCGTCGAGCACCCGCGCGAGGTCGGAACCGAGCTGGCCACCGGCGCCGGTGACGAGCAGCCGCGGAAGGGGTCGCGTGTCGCCGGCCACCGGTTCTCTCCTCGTTCGACGTCGACCTCGTGGTCCGCCCGCACTGAATTGCCGTTCGAGCCGCCGGTCACTGTATGCGGACTCGCCCCGCCCGGACCGTCGGCTGCCACGGCCGGCCGGACCTGCGGGGTGCCGCAGTGGAAGCCGGGCACTACGCGACGCTGGGCATCACGCTGCACTCGCTGGCCCTGGCGGTGCCGGCCGGCGGTCAGCCGTTCCACTCGATCCTGGACTCGCTGTTCATGTTCGCCGCCTGCACTCAGGCGGGCCGTTCGGCTACCTCGACTGGCTGGGTGCCCTCGGCTGGTCGGTGCTCGGCAACATCATCGGCGGGGTGGGGCTGGTGACCTGCCTACGACTGATCCGGGTGCCCGGCCAGATCGCCGAGGAACGGGATCGCAGCGGTCGGAGCCTCGGCACCGGCGGACGGCGGCAAGCCCGCGAGGCGGCGGCTGCTTCATCGTCGTCACATGGCGGTAGATAGACGCTCACCTGCACTGTTCATCCGTCGACTTCACGGGCTCGCCGTGCGTTCTGACCAGGAGGAGCAGGTCGTCCAGGTATCGTGGAGATGGCCGATTAGAGCCCTTCCGCGCCAAACGGCACGTCTCGACCGCGGTGCCCCACCGCCGGAAGGAGCCCAGACCGGGTGTACGAGGCTCCTCCGCGGACGGTGCTCCCTCCGGAACTGGATCCGCGAACCGGACGGCACTCTCCTAGCCGTCAGGGGGTCAAGCGGGCGCTCGCGCTGCTGACCGTCGCCCTGTCGGTCCTCATCGTGCTCGCCAGTACCGGTGGCTATGTCGTCGTCCGCTGGTTCAACGGCAGCATCGCCCGCATCCAGTTGAACTTCGGCGACAACCGTCCCCCGGAGGCCGCGAAGGGCGAGCAGAACTGGGTGCTGGCCGGTACCGACAGCCGTGCCGGGACCGGGAGCGAGTACGGCGGCAGCGCCGTGGAGGGTGAGCGCAGCGACACCACGATCGTGGCGCACCTCGATCGCGACGGCACCACGACGCTGATGTCCATCCCGCGCGACACGCTGGTGACCATCCCGGCCTACAACGACGACAAGGGGATCGCCCACCCGGCGCACCAGGACAAGTTCAACTCCGCGATCATGCTCGGCGGCGCGTCGTTGATGGTTCGGACGATCGAGGAGTTCACCGGCATCCGGGTCGACCACTACGTCTCGGTCGACCTCGCCGGCTTCAAGCAGATCACCGACGCGATCGGCGGCGTCGACGTCTGCATCAAGCGCTCCGGCATCGCTGAACGCACGCTCAACGATGCCGGGACCGAGTACATCCGCAGCACCAACCTCGACGACCCCTTCAGCGGGTTCACCGGCAAGGTCGGGCAGAACCACCTCAACGGGGACCAGGCGCTGGCGTTCGTCCGGCAGCGGCACGGCCTGGAAGGCGGAGACACCGCCCGGATCCGCCGTCAGCAGCAGTTCCTCGGCCAGGTGTTCCGGCAGTCGACCGCCACCGGCGTGCTGCTGAACCCGGGGCGGGTCAGCTCGCTGATCGGTGCGGTACGGGACGCGCTCACCCTCGACCAGGACACGTCGCTCTCGGACCTGGAGAAACTCGCCGGCCGGATGCGCGGCCTTGACGCGGCCAAGTTGCGCTTCGAGACGGTGCCGACGCGCGACCTCAAGCCGGACGACCCCAATGCCATCACGATCGGCGGCTCCCTCCAGTACAAGGAGCCCGGCGCCCCCCGCGCGATCGGCGCCGTCCAGCTCGTGCTCGAGCCCCAGTACGACGAGCTGCTCGCGCGGCTGAAGGGCACACAAGCGCTGCCGCCGAGCTCGGCCCCGTCCAACGAGGCTCCGGCGCCGGTGACGGTGCCGCCCTCCCAGGTCCTCGTGAGTGTTCAGAACGGCACCACGACCTCCGGGGTCGCCCGCCGGGCGACGGCCGCGCTCGCCGAAGGGGGCTTCCGCACCAACGCCCCGGCCGTCGCCGACGCCTCGACCTACGGAGCTTCCGAGGTCCGGTTCGCTCCCGGGGAGGAGGAGTCGGCGAAGACCGTCTCCGCCGCGGTCCCCGGGTCGGTCCTCAAGGCCGACGTCACCGCGACCAACGGCATCGTCCTGGTCGTCGGCAGCTCCTACACTGGTACCCGGCCGGTGAACGTCCTCGGCGCTTCGTCGCGGACTGCGAGTCCGACGACGTCCCCGAGCGCCTCGGCCACTCCAAGCACCGCCCCGCCGCCGGTTACCGCGGCCGACGCGGACAACCGCTGCACCTACTGACTGTCTGCCGGCGCCGTATGCCGGCGGAGCCACCCCTAGCCTGGGGCGGGTGGCTCCCGTCCCGATCGACCGTCTGCTCGTCGCTGCCCTGCGCGCCGACCCGTCCGGCCCCTTCCTCACCTTCTACGACGACGCCACCGGTGAGCGGGTCGAACTCTCGCTGACCTCGCTGGAGAACTGGGTGGCGAAGACGGCGAACCTGCTGGTGGACGAGCTGGACCTCGAACCTGGTGAGCCCGTCCTCGTCGACCTTCCGGCGCACTGGCAGACCGCGGTGATTTGGCTCGGGGTGGCGCTCGCCGGTGGGCACGTCGTCGAGGGTCGGAACGTCGAGGCTGGAGTCGTCGAGGGTGGAGTCGTCGAGAGTGACGCCGGCTCCGCTCGGATCGCCTTCTTCGCCGAGGGCGCGGCCCAACCCGCCGCGGACGAGCTGGTCGGACTCGGCCTGCGACCGCTCGGTGGCGGGCTGCGCATGCCACGCCGGGGAGTGCTCGACTACGCCCGCGAGGTCCCGACCCACGGCGACCGCTTCGCCGCCGTGGCAGCCGCGGTCGTCGAGACCGGGGAACCGATCCCCGACCGGCTGCTCACCCCCTCGCTCGAACCGCTGCTCGCCGTGCTGGCCGGCTCGGGGTCACTGGTCCTCTGCCGCAACCCCGACCTCACCGCGCTGACCGACCGGGCCTCGACCGAACGAGCCACCGCGACGTGGGGGCTCGACCTGCCGGGACTGCCGCGACGCGGCTAAGAGTGCTTCGCGAACGCGAGAAAGGGCTCGAGTGACTCCGGATCGGCGACGGCTCCCGTGCTGACCGCCTTGTCCGGGTCCACCCCCTCGAGGATCCGCTTCACCGGCACCTCGAGCTTCTTGCCGTTGAGCGTCCGCGGCACGTCCGGCACCGCCTCGATGCGGTCGGGCACGTGGCGAGGCGTCAGCTCGTTGCGCAGAGTCGTCGACACCCGCTTGCGGAAGTCGTCGTCGAGCTCGGCGCCCTCGTCAAGCACCACGAACAGCAGCAGCTTGCCGCCGGCCTCCACGACCAGTGAGTCGGCGACGCCCTCGACCTCGTCGACCACCCGGTAGAACTCGGCAGTGCCCATCCGGACGCCGCCTCGGTTCAGCGTCGAGTCGGAGCGGCCGTAGATCGCCATCGAGCCTCGAGCGCTGATGACCTTGCACCAGTCACCGTGCCGCCACACACCGGGGAACTCCTCGAAGTACGACTCCCGCAGCCGCGAGCCGTCGTCATCTCCCCAGAACCCGAGCGGCATGCTCGGCATCGGTGCGGTGACCACGAGTTCGCCGACGTCATCGACGACCTCGTTGCCGTCCGGGTCGAAGGCCGCAGCCGCCACCCCGAACGACCGGGTCTGGATCTCCCCGGCGTAGACCGCCGCGACCGGGAGCCCGGCCGCGAACGCGGTGCACACGTCGGTGCCGCCGCTCACCGAGGCGAGGAGCAGGTCGGGCGCGTCCTTCGGCGCGACCGCGTCGTAAACCCAGGCGAAGCCCTCCGGAGAAAGCGGAGCGCCGGTGGACCCGAGGGTCTTGATCCGGCGCAGGTCCGCCTCATCCCGGGGCACCAGGCCGGCGTTCTGGCAGGAGGTGAGGTAGGGCGCGCTGGTGCCGAAGACGGTGACCTCGGACTGCTCCGCCATCCGCCACAGCGTCCCGAGGTCCGGATAACCCGGACTGCCGTCGAAGGTCACCACCGTCGACCCCACGAGAAGCCCGCTGACCAGCAGGTTCCACATCATCCAGCCGGTGGTGCTGAACCAGAAGAAGCGCTCACCCGGGCCGAGGTCGGTGTGCAGGAGCAACTGCTTCATGTGCTCCAGCACGATGCCGCCGTGGCCCTGCACGATCGGCTTGGGCAGGCCGGTCGTGCCCGAGGAGTAGAGGATCCAGAGCGGGGCGTCGAACGGCAGTCGCACGTAGTCCGGCTCGGCGGGCTCGGCCAGGAGCTCGTCCCACGTGACCCAGCCGTCCAGCGTCGCGTCCTGTTCGAGGTACGGCACCAGCACGGTGGCCTTCAGCGTCGGCAGCTCCGGCGTCAAGGAGGCGAGGCGGTCGAGTGTCGCGTGGCGCTTGCCGTTGTAGACGTAGCCGTCGACGCCGATCAGCACCGTCGGTTCGATCTGCCGGAAGCGGTCGAGCACGCCGCTCGCCCCGAAGTCCGGCGAGCAGGACGACCAGATCGCCCCGATCGACGCGCTGGCCAGGAACGCGATGAGGGCATGCTCGGCGTTCGGCAGCACCCCGACGACCCGGTCCCCCTGCTGCACGCCAAGACGCCGGAGGCCGGCGGCGGTGCGGGCCACCAGGTCGATGAGCTCGGCGTGCTCGATGCGCACCTCACGGCCATCCTCACGGTGACCCAGCACCGCCGGGTGGGCGTCGTCCCACGGGCGGGAGAGCGCATTCTCGGCGTAGTTCAGCCGGGCCGTCGGGAACCACGTCGCGCCGGGCATGCTGCGGTCGGCGAGCACCGGGCCGTCCCCGCGGTCACCGAGCACGCCGGCGAAGCGCCACAGCTCGTCCCAGAAGTCATCGAGGTGGTCGACCGACCAGCGCCAGACGTCCTGCGGGTCGGCGCCGGCCTGGCCGACGGCTTCGAAGAAGCGCGTGAGCACGGCCGCCCGCCGGCGCGCGTCGGACGGCTCCCACAGCAGTGTGCCTTCGGTCACCATGCAGCAGACCTACCACGGGCGCCTGTCCACAGAACCTGCAGCGGGCCGCGCGTTGCCACAACGGTTCAGCCACCGTGCTGGACGTGCTGCCGCAGCCGGACGACGAGCTCGCGGTGGCCCACGGACTCTTCTCCACCGCCCAGGCGCGCGCTGCAGGCCACTCGCCGGCGGAGATCCAGCGCCGGCTCCGCGCGGGGACCTGGAAATCGCTCGACCGGGGGGTGCTCATCGCCGCCGACCGTCAGCCGGGCGAGTTCGACGAGCTGCTGCTGGCAGCCCTGGTCGCCGGCCCGGGCGCCGTGGTCTACGGTCGGAGCGCGGCGCAGGTGCTCGGCTGGGACCTGCTGGCTGATCCCCCGGTTCCCGAGATCGCGGTGCTGCAGATCCCTCGCCGTCGCGACATCTCGCCGGTCCGGCCGAGGCTGGTACGGCGGGAGCTCACCAAAACCGACGTCGGGCTCGTCGGCTTGTTTCGGGTCACGACAGCCGCCCGCACCGCCGTCGATCTGGCGGCTGACCTCCCACTCGTCGACGCGGTGGTCGCGGTGGACGCCGCCTACCGGTCCGGGAAACTCAGCCCCGACGACACCGCGATCGAGCTTCGGTCGCGACCACGCATGCGCGGGCGGCCCCGGGCCCGGCGCGTGCTCGCGCTGGCGTCGCCGCTGTCGGGCAGCGTGCGCGAGAGCGAGATCCGGGTCCGGATCGTGCTCGCCGGGCTCGAAGCACCGGTGGAGCAGTACGAGGTCGTGGTGGACGGCGTCCTGGTGGGCCGAGCCGACTTCGCCTGGCCCCGGCTGATGCTGCTCCTCGAAATCGACGGCTTCGCGTACCACTCCAGTTCCCAGGCGTTCCAGCGAGACCACGACCGCCAGCGGGCGCTGGAGGACGCGGGCTGGCGGGTGCTGCGATTCACGGCTGACGACGTCCGGAATCGCCCCCAGGAGATCCTCGAGAGCCTGCGGCGAGCAGGTGTCTGTGAGAACTCTCCGCGGAACCTTGCCTGAGCCGCGTTGAATCCGGACAAAACGGGCGGTCGCCGCGGTTCCGCGGAGAGATTGCACAGACACCCGTCGGGAATCTGCCAGTCGACCGGTTGTTGCAACGTAAGCAGAGCTTGCGGAGGAACGTGGACGAGCATTCAGCGGTGACGGCGGGCCCACCAGTGAGGGCGGGCCCGGCAGCGCCGGCGAACCAGGGTTGGTTGCGTCGGCTCGTCGGCTACTGCCTCCGGCACCGCCGAGACCTGTTCATCGCCTTCGGTGCCGCCGTGGTCGGGAGCGTCGTCTCCGCGGTCACCCCGCTGGTCGCGCGGCATGTGGTCGACCTGGTCGACCGGAACAGCTCCTCCCCGATCTGGCCGTGGGCCGTCCTACTGATCTTCGCCGGGGTGATTCGGTTCGGCGTCGGGTTCACCCGTCGATTCCGCGCCGGTCGCCTCGCCCTCGACGTGCAGCGTGACATGCGGCGGGACGTGTTCACCGCGCTGCAACGGCTTGACGGCCCCGGCCTCGACGCCCTCCCCACCGGACAGGTGGTGAGCCGCTCGATCTCGGACCTGCAGATCGTCAACGGCTTGCTGTCGTTCCTGCCGATGCTCTCTGGGAACGCCCTGCTGTTCGTGGTGTCCCTCGTGATCATGGCGGTGCTGTCGCCGCTGTTGACCCTGGTCGCCCTGGCCGTCGGCCCTGCCCTCGCCTACGTCGCGCTGCGCAGTCGGGCCGACCTGTTCCCCGCGACGTGGGTCGCACAGCAGGAAGCCGGCCGGGTGGCGGGCGTGGTCGAGGCAGCGGTGACCGGCGTGCGGGTGGTCAAGGGCTTCGGCCAGGAGGACCGCGAGCAGCACCGGCTCGAGGAGCGGGTCGGGCGGCTGTTCGCCAACCGGATGCGCGCGGTCCGGATGACCAGCAAGTGGAACCCGACCCTGCAGGCGATCCCGGCGCTCGGCCAGGTCGGCGTGCTCGCGTTCGGGGGCTGGCTGGCCTTGCGCGGCAACATCAGCCTCGGGACGTTCCTCGCGTTCAGCACCTACCTGGCCCAGTTGGTCGCCCCGGTCCGCCAGCTCGCCGCCCTACTGACGTTCGGCCAACAGGCCCGCGCGAGCGTCGAGCGGGTCCTCGAAGTCGCCGACACCCGGCCGAGCCTGCAGGACGGCCCGGAGACCCTTCCGGACGGCCCGCTCGGCGTGGAGCTCGACGACGTCACGTTCTCCTACGACGGCACCACTCCGATCTTCCGCGGCCTGTCGCTCCGCGTGCCGGCCGGCACCACCCTCGCCCTGGTCGGACCGTCCGGTTCCGGCACGTCCACCGTCGGACGCCTGCTGCCGCGCTTCTACGACATCGCTTCCGGGCACGTTCGCATCGGGGGCACCGACGTCCGGGAGCTGCAGCTGGACGACCTGCGGCGGCGCGTCCTGCTCGCCGCCGACGATGCGTTTCTGTTCTCCGACACGGTCCGTGCGAACCTCCGCTATGCCCGCCCCGACGCGACCGAGGACGATCTGCGCCGGGTCCTGGAGCAGGCCGCGGCCGGCTTCGTCGACGAGTTGCCGGACGGGCTGGACACGGTCGTCGGCGAGCAGGGGTTGACCCTGTCCGGTGGTCAGCGGCAGCGCGTCGCGCTCGCCCGCGCGCTGCTCGCCGATCCGGACGTGCTGATCCTCGACGACCCCACGTCCGCGGTGGACCCGCAGACCGAGACGACGATTTTGGCCGCCCTCCGTGCGCGTCGGCCAGGAGCAACGACCATCGTCATCGCTCACCGCCGCTCCACGCTGGCCCTCGCGGACCGGGTGGCGGTGATCGCCGACGGCAGCGTCGCCGACATCGGGACCGTCGCCGAGCTCGACGAGCGCAGCCCGCTGTTCCGCAGCCTGCTGTCTGTCGGCGACACCCAGGGAGCCGACGACGGCTTCCCGCCCGAGCTTGACGAGATCGACCCCGTCCTCGGCCTCACCCCGGCCGCCTGGCCCGAGCAAGCGGACGTCGCTGCGTCCACTCGGTTGTTCGGCGGAGCCGAGGGCGCTCCGAACCCGCGTCTGGCGAAGCTGGTCGAGGCGCTGCCGGAGGCGACCGACACCCCGCAGGTGGACATGGCGGCCGCCCGGACCGCCGATCCGCACTTCTCCCTCGGTCGACTGCTGCGACCGCTGCGCGCGGCGCTGACCGTCGGCCTGCTGCTCGTCGCCGCCGACGCGCTCGCCCAGCTCCTGCTACCCGCGCTGGTTCGGCGGGCCGTCGACTCGGGCGTCAGCGAGCACGCCACCTCGACGCTGCTCGCGATCTCGCTGGTCGCCTTGCTCGTGGTCGCCGTCGACTGGGTGGTGACGATCGGGCAGGTCCGGATCACCGGGCGCACTGGTGAGCGGCTGCTGTTCACGCTGCGGGTCAAGACGTTCAGCCACCTGCAGCGGCTGGGGATGGCGTTCTACGAGCACGAGCTCGGCGGCCGGATCATGACCCGCATGACGACGGACGTCGATGCGCTGTCGACGTTCCTGCAGACCGGGCTCGCGACTGCAGTCGTCAGCGTCCTGTCGATCGGCGGGGTACTGATTGCCATGGTGCTGCTCAACGCGGGGCTCACCCTGGTCCTCGCGGTCCTGCTGCCGATCCTGCTGGTCGCGACCTACCTCTTCCGCCGGGTCTCGGTCCCCCGCTACAACGACGCCCGCGAGCGGATCAGCCGGGTCAACGCCGCCTTCCAGGAGGGCGTCGCCGGCGTCATGGTCGCCCAGTCGTTCTCCCAGCAGAAACGCGATGCCGCACGGTTCGAGGAGCTGTCCTCCGCCTACCGGGACAGCCGTCTCGGAGCGCAGAAGGCAATCGCTACCTACTTCCCGGGTGTCGAACTGCTCAGCGAGGTTGCGATCGCGCTGCTGCTCGGTGTGGGTGCGGAACGCGTCCGGGCGGGCACGCTGACCACCGGCGCGCTGATCGCCTTCCTGCTCTACGTGGACCTGTTCTTCGGACCGGTGCAGTCGCTGTCCCAGGTGTTCGACGGCTACCAGCAGGCAGCGGTCGGCCTCCGTCGGATCCGTGAGCTGCTCCGCACGCCGACGACGACGCCACCGCCGGACCACCCCACGGCGGTCCCGGGGATCACCGGCGACGTCACCCTCTCCGACGTCACCTTCCGGTATTCCGACGACGCCGCACCGGCGCTGCGGGACCTCGTCCTCACTCTGAAGCCGGGGCAGAACGTGGCGCTGGTCGGTGAGACGGGTGCCGGCAAGTCGTCGGTGCTGAAGCTGCTCGCGCGCTTCTACGACCCGACGAGCGGCGCCGTCTGCATCGATGGGCGCGACCTGCGCGAGCTCGACCTGACCGGCTACCGCTCCCACCTCGGCTACGTGCCGCAGGAGGCGTACCTGTTCGAGGGGCCGGTGCGGGACGCCATCGCCTACGGCCGGCCGGACGCCAGCGACGCTGAGGTCGAGGCGGCCGCGCGCCGGGTCGGTGCACACGACGTCATCGCGAAGCTTCCCGGCGGTTATCGGCATCCCGTCGGCGAGCGCGGGCGCGGGCTGTCAGCCGGGCAACGGCAGCTGATCGCGTTGGCCCGCGCCGAGTTGGTCGACCCCGACCTGCTTCTGCTCGACGAGGCCACCGCGTCGCTCGATCTCGCCACCGAGGCCGCGGTCACCCGCGCCAGCACCCGAATCGCCCAGCGCCGCACCACCGTGGTCATAGCCCACCGGTTGCAGACCGCCGCCCGCAGCGAGCGGGTGATCGTTCTCGAGCACGGCCGCATCGTGGAGGACGGAACCCACGAGGAGCTCCTCGACGCCGCCGGGGCGTACGCGCGGCTGTGGGAGGCCTACGGCGCGGCCGGCGTCACCGCCTGAGCGCAGCTTCGCCCGAGCGGGTGGGCAGGTCGGGTCCTACTTCAGCAGCTGTCGCGCCATCACCATGCGCTGGATCTGGTTGGTGCCCTCGTAGATCTGGGTGATCTTGGCGTCGCGCATCATCCGCTCCACCGGGAAGTCCTGCGTGTAGCCGTAGCCGCCGAACAGCTGGACCGCGTCGGTGGTGACCGACATCGCCGTGTCGGAGGCGAAGCACTTCGCCGCCGACGAGCGGAAGGTCATCGTCGGTTCGCCCCGCTCCGCGGTGCCGGCCGCGGCGTAGACGAGGTGTCGGGATGCCTCCACCTTCATCGCCATGTCCGCGAGCATGAACTGCACGCCCTGGAAGTCGGAGACGGACTTGCCGAACTGCCGCCGCTCCTTCACGTAGGCAACCGCAGCGTCGAGCGCGCCCTGGGCGATGCCGACCGCTTGGGCGCCGATCGCGAGCCGGGTGTGGTCCAACGTCCGCAGCGCGGTCTTGAACCCGGTCCCCGGCTCGCCGATCATGCGGTCGGCCGGGATCCGGCAGTCGTCGAAGTAGATCTCGCGGGTCGGCGAGCCCTTGATGCCGAGCTTGCGCTCCTTCTCACCCCAGGAGAAGCCGGGGTCGTCGGCATGCACCACGAACGCCGAGATGCCCCGGGCACCGGCCGTCGCGTCGGTCACAGCCAGCACGGTGTAGTGCGTGCTGGAGCCGGCGTTGGTGATCCACATCTTGCTGCCGTTGAGGACGTAGCTGTCGCCGTCAGCCACGGCCCGCGTCTTCATGGCGGCGGCGTCGCTGCCCGCTTCCCGCTCGGAGAGGGCATAGGACCAGAACGACGCGCCGCTCGCGACGTCCGGCAGGTAGCGGTGCTTCAGCTCCTCCGACCCCGAGAGGATCAAGCCCATCGTCCCGAGTTTGTTGCCCATCGGGATGAGCGAGGACGAGGCGCAGACGCGGGCAACTTCCTCGACGACGATGCAGGACGCGATCTTGTCAGCGCCGGCCCCGCCGTACTCCTCGGGCACGTGGATGGCGACCATGTCGGCGGACTTCAGGGCCTCGTAGACATCGGTCGGGAACTCGGCCTGCTGATCGATCTCCGCGGCCCGGGGGGCGATCACGTCCTCGGCCAGCTCCCGGATCGACTTCCGGAGGAGTTCGTGCTCTTCGGTGAGTCCGTAGACGTCGTAACCGGAATTCACGCAGCGCCACCTTCCAAAAGTAATTTCTTAGGACATCCTACGTTTCTGCCCCCGATACGGTGTCTCACGTGTCAGGGCTTCGTCTCACCGTCATCGGCACCGGCTACCTGGGGGCCACGCACGCGGCGTGCATGGCTGAGCTGGGGTTCGAGGTGCTCGGGCTGGACGTGGATCCAGCCAAGATCGAGAAGCTGTCGGCGGGAGAGGTCCCGTTCTTCGAGCCCGGCCTCGAGGAGTTGCTGCGCAAGAACGTGGAGGCGGGCCGGCTGCGGTTCACCACCTCGGTGCAGGAGGCCGGCGAGTTCGGTGACGTGCACTTCCTCTGCGTGGGGACGCCGCAGAAGAAGGGCGAGTACGCCGCCGATATGCGCTACATCGACGAGGCCACGAACGCCCTGCTGCCGCATCTGAAGCCGAACTCGCTGTTCGTCGGCAAGTCGACGGTCCCGGCCGGCACCGCGAGTCGGCTCGCCGAGCTGCTGGCCGAGAAGGGTCCCGACGGTGTCGAGCTGGCCTGGAACCCCGAGTTCCTCCGCGAGGGCTGGGCGGTGCAGGACACGCTGCGCCCGGACCGGCTGGTGATCGGTGTCGAGCCCGGCGGACGCGGTGAACAGGTGCTGCGGGAGGTCTATAAGCCGCTGCTCGATGTCGACGTGCCGATGGTCGTCACCGACTACGCCACCGCGGAGCTGGTGAAGGTGTCCGCGAACGCCTTCCTCGCTACCAAGATCAGCTTCATCAACGCGATGGCCGAGGTCTGCGAGGTCACCGGCGCCGACGTCAAGATGCTGTCGAAGGCCCTGTCCTACGACACCCGGATCGGCGGGCGGTTCCTGCATGCCGGGCTCGGGTTCGGTGGCGGCTGCCTACCCAAGGACATCCGCGCGTTCATGGCCCGGGCCGGTGAGCTCGGCGTCGACCAGGCGCTGTCGTTCCTCAAGGAGGTCGATGCCATCAACATGCGTCGCCGCAGCCGCATGGTCGACCTCGCCCGCGAGCTCACCGGCGGCAGCTTCCACGGCGGCGTGAAGGTCGGCGTCCTCGGCGCCGCGTTCAAGCCCAACTCCGACGACGTGCGCGACTCGCCGGCCCTCGACGTCGCCGCCGCCATCCAGATTCAGGGCGCCGAGGTGCACGTCTACGACCCCGCGGCCAACGAGAACGCCGCCCGGATCCACCCCGACCTGCACTTCTGCGATTCGGCCCGCGACGCCGTCCGGGACGCCCACGTCGTCCTGCACCTCACCGAGTGGCGCGAGTTCCGTGACATGGACCCGTCGGCGCTCGACGGTGTCGCCCTCAAGCGCATCGTCGATGGTCGCAACGCCCTCGACGCCGAACGCTGGCGCGCGGCGGGCTGGGTCTACCGCGCCCTCGGCCGGCCGTAGCAGCCGCCGGCGGCGCGCTCTTCCAGTCCGTCGATGAGTAGTCGTACCCATCGACGGTAGGCCGCTGCACTCTGGGGCCGATCCGCGCCGCCGACGAGCGTTGCGGACATGCCTCCAGTCCCATCTCGAGCCACTGCAGCCGGCGCGTCAGATCTCGCCGCCAGCACCCCGGCGTCCCGCGACCGGTCGATCGATGCGCTGCGCGTCGCGTCGCTCGGGGTGGTGATGGTCGGTCACACACTGATGGCGACCGTTGAGCCGAGCGGCCGGGTCGGAAACGTGCTGGCCGTCCTGCCCGCCGCGCAGATGATGACCTGGGCCTTCCAGGTCGTCCCGGTGTTCTTCCTGGTCGGTGGCTTCGCCCACGCCGCCGCGCTTCGCAACGACCCGCCCTACGCCAGCTTCCTCGCCGGTCGGCTCGGGCGCCTTCTGCCACCCGCCGCCGTCCTGGTCGGCCTCTGGCTCGTCGCCGGCCTTCCGCTCGAGGTGACGGGGCACGCGACCGGGCTGCCCCGCTCCGCCGCGCGGGTCGCGGTCCAGCCACTCTGGTTCCTCGGCGTCTACGTCGGCGTCGTGACCCTGTCCCCGGCGATGCTGCGCTCCACCGGCGATTCGGCCTCCGGGTGGTCGTCGTGCTCGCAGGGATGACGGCAGCGCTCGACGCGCTCCGGTTCTCGGGGTCGGCCGGCGGATCCGTGCCGCCGGTCGCGTACCTGTCCGTCGCCTCGGTGTGGCTGGCGGTGCACTCGCTCGGGTTCGCGCTGCACGACGGGACCCTGGACCGGCACGGGAGGACGCTCGCCGTGGGAGGCCTCGGTGCCGCGGGGGCGTTGGTACTGCTCGGGCCGTATCCGACCTCGATGGTCGGCCTCCCGGGAGCGCCGATATCCAACATGTCGCCGCCGACCCTGGCGCTGCTGGCGCACGCGTTCTGGCTCACCGGCCTCGTGGTGCTGCTGCGGCCTGCGCTGCGCCGCCGCCTGGCGGCCTCCCCGGCCTGGACCGCGGTCGTCGCGGCCAATGGCTTCGCGATGACCGCCTTCCTCTGGCACCTCACCGCGCTGTTCGGTGTTTTGGCCGTGGCGCCGCGTCCGATCACCGGCAGCCGTGACTGGTGGCTGACGCGGCCCGGCATCGTGGTCGGCACCGTGCTCGGCACGGTCGTTCTCGTGGTGGCCTTCCGACGGTTCGAACGGCCGACCGCCCTGCCCCAGCGGTCACCCTCCGTGGCGGCGGCCGGGGCAGCGTCCAGCGCGCTCGGCCTGCTCGCCATCTCCGCCACCGGCGCGATCGGCGTCCTGTCCGGCCGGACCGCGCGCCTGGCGGTCATCCCGGTCACCCCCCTGACCGCCGCGCTCCTGCTGGCGGCGGGATGCCTGCTCTCCGGCGTGCCGGGACGCCGGCAGCGGGTAGGAGTTGGCCATGTGGCAGAACGACCCTGACACCGCCCGCCGGCTTCTCAACCACGACACCTGGGCCGTGGTCGGGCTCACCGGCGACCCCAGCCGGGCGGCTTACGGCGTCGCCCGGTGGCTCCAGCAGCACGGTAAGCGCATCGTGCCGGTGAACCCGCGGGGCAGCGCCGTGCTCGGCGAACCGGGCTACCTCTCGGTGGCCGACATCCCCTTCCCCGTCGACGTGGTCGACGTCTTCCGGCGCAGCGAGTTCGCCGGGCACCATGCCGACGAGGCGATCGCGATCGGGGCGGACGTCTGGTTCCAACTCGGCGTCCTCGACGAAGCAGCCGCCCAACGAGTGGACGCGGCCGGTCGCGAGATCGTCATGGACACCTGCCCGAAAATCGA
The DNA here is from genome assembly GCA_035468175.1 of Frankiaceae bacterium. GTDB lineage: Bacteria > Actinomycetota > Actinomycetes > Frankiales > Frankiaceae > JAVEDQ01. Next base: position 27,579 of record DATITC010000150.1, read on the forward strand.
GGCACCCCGGCTCGGATGGGCCGCCTGATCCCGAGCCGGAACGGCTGACCTGCGGCCCCACGAGTTGATCACGTTCCCGGTATCGAACCTGTGGGAACGGTGTGCGGGGAGTTTTGTGCTGTGTATCGCGGTGTTGCTCGGCGTCGGCTGGGACCACGGTGGGTAATCTCAAGGTGTGGTGAACGCGTTGGAGGTGGGCCCGTGCAGGTGATTCGGCAGGTCTATCTGCGGTGGCAGGTGCTGGTGCACGAGCTGGCCAAGTTCGGCACCGTCGGCATCCTCTGCTATGCGATCGACTTCGGGCTGTACAACGTTTTCCACGCGTGGGTGTTTTCTCTCGGCCCGATCACGTCGAAGGTCCTCTCGACGATCGTCGCCGCCACGTGCGCCTACCTAGGCAACCGGCACTGGTCGTTCCGGCACCGCGCCCGTAGCGGCGTCCGGCGCGAGTACACGCTGTTCATCGTGCTGAACACCATCGGCTTGGCTATTGCGCTGGCCTGCCTCGGCTTCGGTTACTACGTCCTGGACCAGACCAGCGTCCTGGCGAGCAACATCTGGGGCAACGTGATCGGCACCGGCCTCGGCACCGTTTTCCGGTTCTGGGCGTACAAGAAGTGGGTGTTCCTGCACCCCGACGACCCGAAGGTCCTGGACGGGACCGTGCAGGTCGTCACCGAGCGCCTCCCGCAGCCCCAGTCGGAGGATGCCGCCCGCGGCTCCACCGCTCGCGGCTCTGCAGCCTGACGACCTCTGCAGCCTGACCACTTCTGCAGCCGGCCGACCTCAGTCGGCTCGGCCGGCTCAGCTCGGCCGGACCGCCGCGAGATCGTCGTAACGCTGCCGCTGCAGGCTGATGTCCCCGTCGTCCCCCTGTCGCGTCAGCTGCACGACCACGGCTGACCGAGCATCCGGCTCCAGCAAGTACATCGGGCCGGCGAAGTCGCACCAGGTCTCGACGTCGAGCGGCGGAGGGCCGGGCGTCATGTAGATCCCGCGGTGGGCTGGACGGTCGAGGTAGCGGGAGTCCCGCTGCCGGGTCCGGCAGTCGCCGGGTGCGTGGTTGACGCTGCCGATGCCGAGGACGTCGCGGCGATACGTGGTCGCCACGGCCGCGTCGCCCCGGATCGCGTCGTAGACGACCGACACCGGTTGCATCCTCGCGCCGGCTGCGGCGGACGCCTCCTGCAGGGCGCCCGTGCAGCGGGCCCGGGCCGAGACGTAGCGCGCCTCGTCCGCATTCAGCTCCGCCGTCCGATCAGAACATCCCGACCGAACGACGTCGGGTACCCGGTCGAGGAGCGCCGCGTAACTCCCGACCGCCGGCGCCTTCGCGGACGCGCCGCCGGGTACGTCCCGCAGCGCCGTGACCGCGACAATGGCCGCTCCGGCGGCGACCAGTCCGAGGACGCCGACCAGCAGGGCACGCCGCAACCCGGGCCGGGCGCCACGGCCCGGCTCCCCGCCGGGTACGGGCGCCGTGGGCAGCGAGGGGGGTAACGAGGCGGGTGGCGAGGGGGGTAACGAGGCGGGTGGCGAGGGGGGCTGCGGAGGGGTTGCCGGCCCGGGCCGGACGGGCACCGGCGTCCATGGTGCGGACGGCGTCCGGGCAGTGGGGATCGGTGCGGTCGCGGGTGCTCCGACCGGGACGGACGGGGACGTCGACACCTTCATCGCCTGCTGCGCCTCGTGAAGGAACTCGCGGCAACTCGGGAAGCGGTCGGCCGGCTCCTTCGCCATGGCGCGCTGCAGAGCATCGTCCAGTGCGGCCGGCAGCCCGAGCCGGGTGGGCAGTGCCCGCACCGGTTGGTACAGATGCGCGGCGAGCATGGCCACCGGCGAGCCGGTCCCGTATGGCGGTCGCCCGCTCAGCATCTCGAAGAGCATGCAACCCAGGGCGTACTGGTCCGCCCGGCCGTCGGCGCCGGTCCCGGACACCTGCTCGGGTGCCGCGTAGGCCGGGGTGAGCAGCAGTTCGCCGGTGGCGGTGAGCGTGCTGGCCTGGGTCTCCTCCCGGCTGATGCCGAAGTCGGTCAGCACGGCATGCTCGGCCTCGAACGGGCCGGGATCGGCGAGCAACACGTTCTCGGGTTTCACGTCGCGGTGCACGATGCCCGCCCGGTGCGCCGCGTCGAGCGCGGACGCAATCTGACCGCCGAGGTGCAACACCCGTTCCACCGGCAGGGGCGCATCCGCAACCTGCACGCGCAGATCGCCGCCGGCGACGTACTGCATGGCGAGGTACAGCATCCCGTCGTGCTCGCCGCTGTCGTAGACGACAACGACGTGCGGGTGGGCCAGAGCGCCGACCCGCCGGGCCTCGCGCAGGAAGCGTTCCCGGAAGCGCTCGTCGGCCGCCAGCCAGGGCGGCAGGACCTTGAGGACGTCGAGCCGTGGCAACCGTGGATGCTGCGCGAGGTAGAGCACGCCCATGCCGCCGCGGGCGAGTTCGCGTTCGATTCGCCAGCCCGCGACGAGTTGCCCCGGCGCCATGTCGACCATCGCAGTCAGCATGCACCTCCGCGGCCTTCGACGGGCCGGTACGGCGCTACTTTTCGGCGGCCCGGCGCAGCGAGAACGGGGTGAGGTGCGCGTAGCCCCGTACTCGGAAGGTCCGGAGCCGCACGGCCTCCACGTCGGGGACCTCGTCCATCTGAGCGGCGAACTCACGGTCGCAGGCAACGGTGTTCGGGCGCGCGATGCCGGTGCACCGGCTGGCCAGGTTCACGACCGGGCCGAACATGTCGCCACCGTGCAGCAGCGCCGGCCCCCAGGCGAGCCCGACGCGGACGCCCGGCACCCGGGCCGCCTCGGAGGCGAAGGTCTCGGCGAGGTTCAGACCGATGCGCGCGGCGACGGCGGCATCGTCGATGGCGAACATGACCTCGTCGCCGAGCGTCTTGATCACCCGGCCGCCATCGACGACGATGATGTCCGAGGTGGAGGCCTCGAAGCTGTCGATCAGCTTCGACAGATCCTGACTCGACATGTCCCGGGTGAGGCTGGTGTAACCGACGATGTCGCAGAAGCCGACGGCGATCGGTTCGTCCGGCAGGTCCCGCACGGCGCCACCGGACGCTCGCTGCGATGCCGCCAGCAGATGGCGGCGCCAGGTGTAGGTCAGCAGCCACTCCAGGTCGGGCAGCAGGTAGTCGGCCCGACGGACCGCTTCCTGGACGGCCTTCTCGGGATCGGCTGTCGCCAGCTGCATCAGGGACTCGTCCTCGGCGACGAGGTCGGTGACCATCTCCATGAGGACCTCGGCCAGCCGGTTCATGCTCTGACCCATCGCCCGGGCGAGCATGTCGGCCACGCCGTCGCCGACGAATTGGTCCCTAGCGAGCCGGCCGGCAAGCCGGAGGGCCTCGACGTCGGCCTCGGTGAACGCCACGTCGTCCGGCTCGGAATCGGGGAAGCCGAGGGCGCGCCACAGAATTCGGGTCCGCTCGAGCGGCACGCCGGCTTTCTCGACCACCTCTTGCCGGGTCAGCTCGGCTGCCTCACCGAGGAAGGTCTCCTCGAGCAGCCGCGAGCCCATGCCCGTGCTGCGTCGTCGTGCCTTCACCGGCCCCGCCCCATGCAGTCCATCCTCGCAAATTGGTCATGCCCGAGTCAGTCAGACCGAGAACCCGGCTCGCTCAGTAGTCGGCCAGTCCCCGCCGTCGTCGGTCGTCCGCCTCCATCAAGCGGTAGATGGTCCGCTGCACCTCCTCCACCCGCGGGACGTCGACGAACCGCAGCTGACCCTGCTCACCGGCGCTCTCGAGAACCAGATCCCCGCTCCGGGTCAGCCGGTCGGCCAGCGTGTTCTCGAAGTGGACGTCGTTCAGTCGGTACAGCGGCACATCCCGGCCCAGCCGGGTGATGATCCCGGACCGGGACATGACGCGGCGGTCGGTGACGAGGTACCGGGTGGTCCGCCACCGGAGGTACGGGACGCCGCTCAGCATCAGCAGAAGCACGACAGCGACCGCGAGCACGCCGTCCCGGTAGGGGGCCCGGCCCGGACCGGCGAGGACGGCGAAGGTGGCCAGGGCCGCAACCACCGGGACAGCGAGGAACGGCACGATCAATCGGCGCCAGTGCGGATGGAGGTCGAGGACGAGTTCCTCGCCCGGCGCGAGCTGGCGCGCGATGTTCGCCACAGCCGGACTATCGCAGGTGCACGACGTCCCCGGCGGCGAACCGGTGCACCTCGCCGGCGGTGTCACGTACCTCGAGCCGTCCCTCGTCGTCGACGTCGAGGACCGTCCCCTCCACCGCGGCGCCGCCGGGCAGCTCGACTCGTACGTCCCGGCCGAGCGTCGAGCAGACCGAACGGTAGAGCGGGGCGATGGAGGACGGGTCGGCGCGCCAGGAGGCGTAGGCCCGGGCGAGCGACCGCAGGATCGCCTTGAGCACCGTCTCGCGGTCGGTGCTGCGGGCTCCGGAGAGCGCCAGGCTGGTCGGCGCCATCGAGCCCGGAACGACGCCGGCGAACTCGTCCGCACGGGTGGTCACGTTGAGCCCGATGCCGACGACCACGGCTCCGTCGCGGGTCGCTTCCGCGAGGATGCCGGCGACCTTCCGCTCGGCCCCGTCCGGAGCCACGAGGACCACATCGTTCGGCCACTTCAGCGCGACCTCGACGCCGGCCCGATCCCGGAGTGCCATGGCCACCGCCAGGCCGGTGAGCAGGGGGATCCAGCCGGACGCCGCGGACGCTCCGGACGTCAGGGCCGGCCGCAGCAGCACCGAGACGGTCAGTCCGGCGCGGGGCGGCGAGGTCCAGGTCCGCCCCAGCCGGCCGCGTCCGGCCTCCTGGCTCTCGGCGACCAGCACCGTGCCTTCGGGCGCACCGCCTGCCGCCGCCGCGACGAGGTCCGCGTTGGTGCTCGCGGTGCGGGGCACGACGCGGAGCTCGAAACCGTCGTCGACGAGGTCCCGAGCCAGCCGGGCGGCCGACAGCGGGGGTCGGTCCAGGTCGCTCCAGCTCATCCGTCGCCACCTCGAGGATCAGTCGTCCGGGCCACAGCGGCGAGTATGCGCGGGCGGACCGCATATCTTCGGACGCATGTCAGCAGAGGCCGCCATCGACTCGGGTGAGAGCGTCAACGACGCACCGGACATCCACACCACCGCGGGGAAGCTCGCCCAGCTCCGTAGATACAACGACGAGGCCATCCACGCCGGATCGTCCCGCGCGATCGAGGCGCAGCACGCCAAGGGCAAGATGACGGCCCGCGAGCGCATCCTCGCCCTGCTCGACGAGGGGTCGTTCGTCGAGACCGACGCGCTGGCCCGGCACCGCGCGCACGACTTCAGTCTCGAGCAGAACCGTCCGTACGGCGACGGCGTGGTGACCGGCTACGGCACCGTCGACGGCCGCCCGATCTGCGTGTTCAGCCAGGACTTCACCGTCTTCGGGGGCTCGCTGGGCGAGGTGTTCGGCGAGAAGATCGTGAAGGTCATGGACCTGGCGCTGAAGACAGGGTGCCCGGTCCTCGGCATCAACGACTCCGGCGGCGCCCGCATCCAGGAGGGCGTCGTCTCGCTCGGCCTGTACGGCGAGATCTTCTACCGCAACGTGATGGCGTCCGGCGTGGTCCCCCAGATCTCGCTGATCATGGGGCCGTGCGCCGGCGGTGCGGTCTACTCGCCGGCGATCACCGACTTCACGCTGATGGTCGACCAGACCTCGCACATGTTCATCACCGGGCCGGACGTCATCAAGACCGTCACCGGTGAAGACGTCGAGATGGAGGACCTCGGCGGCGCGCGGACGCACAACTCCAAGAGCGGCGTCGCGCACTTCATGGCCTCCGACGAGAGCGACTGCCTCGAGCTGACCAAGGTGCTGCTGAGCTTCCTGCCGAGCAACAACCTCGAAGAGGCGCCGCTGTTCGAGCCGGAGAACCTGGACACCCTCGAGCCCGACCTGGAGCTCGACACGTTCATCCCGGACTCCTCGAACATGCCGTACGACATGCACCAGGTTCTCGAGCACATCCTCGACGACGGTGAGTTCCTCGAGGTCCAGGCGTTGTGGGCGCAGAACCTCATCACCGGTTACGGACGCGTGGACGGTCGTCCGGTCGGTGTCGTCGCGAACCAGCCGATGCAGTTCGCCGGCACCCTGAACATCGACGCCAGCGAGAAGGCGTCCCGCTTCGTGCGGACCTGCGACGCGTTCAACGTTCCGGTGCTGACCTTCGTCGACGTGCCCGGCTTCCTGCCCGGCACCGACCAGGAGTGGCAGGGCATCATCCGCCGCGGCGCCAAGCTGATCTACGCCTACTGCGAGGCGACCGTCCCGAAGATCACGGTCATCACGCGGAAGGCCTACGGCGGCGCCTACGACGTCATGGGCTCCAAGCACCTGCGCAGCGACATCTCCTTCGCGTGGCCGACCGCGGAGATCGCCGTGATGGGCGCGCAGGGCGCGGCCAACATCATCCACCGCCGGACCCTGGCTGCCGCGGCCAAGGAGGGCAAGGACGTCGAGGCGATGCGCAAGGAGCTCATCGACGACTACGCCGACCACTTCGCCAACCCCTACATCGCGGCCGAGCGTGGCTACATCGACTCGGTGATCGAGCCGTCGCAGACCCGGCGCGAGATCATCAAGGCGCTGCGGCTGCTGAAGAACAAGCGGGAGTCGTTGCCGCCGAAGAAGCACGGGAACATTCCCCTCTGATGGGCGAATCTGTGAGCTCCGAAGAGCCGAGGGTCGAGGCCGCGCCGGAGCCGGAGCGCCCGGTGCTGCGGATCGTCAAGGGCGACGCCACTCCGGAGGAGATCGCGGCGTTGGTGGCCGTGCTGACCGCTCGGGCGGCTGCTGCGGTCGAGGCACCGAAGGCACAGGCGAGCCCGTGGATCCACCGCCGGGCGCAGCTGTCCAAGCCGGTCTTCGTGGGGGCCGGCGAGTGGCAGCGGAGCGGCTTCGACAAGGGGACGCGCACCAAGGCCGACTGGTAAGACGTCCCCCGAGGCTTAGGCGACGTGACCAAGGTCGGTCCAGATCAAGGCACCGTTGCGGAGTTGCGGCCCGGTGACCACCATGGATGTGACTTCGGCGGCGAGCTGCGCCTGATGAGCGCACGGGCCGAGTACTACAGCGCGCACCTCCCAGCGCGCGAAGTCAGCCGCCACGCGCTCCCGCTGTCCAGCGGTCAACGGCCGGGTCCGCCCCGTTACATTCACCTCCGTGAGCAGGGAGCCGGTAAAGGTCGCCTGACCCCCCAACCGCGAGCGGCCTGATGCGTCCGGTGCGAGGAAATAGCCTCCTGGCATCGCGAAGGACATGTCAGCGGCACTTTGCCAGCGCATCGCGTCGGTGCTCTCGTTGGTCGGGAAGGGCAGTACCAGCAGGTTGCCATCACGAGCGAGTTCCGCCACGCGGACGTCGGTGAACAGCGAAGGCACGTCGGGAGAAGTGGTCGTTCGCAGAGGGGTCGGTGCCAGCGGAACGAACGCAGCCACGATCGCCACGTAGACCGCCGTCCGAGCGCCTTCCGCAAACCGCGCAAGGTCCGCCAAGCCAGCGGCCACGATTACGGCGACCATCGCGTCGACGAACAGGGCCAACCGGCTGGGGAGTGCATGCTCGAAGCCGGGAAGCCCGTCGACCAGGCGCCATACCAGGGGTATGCCCGTCTCCCGTCCCCCGATCCTGAGCGTCGGTCCCAGCGAACAGATG
>DATITC010000151.1:0-30095 GCA_035468175.1 Frankiaceae bacterium
AGGCGATTGCCGCGCTGGAACACGATCACATCGTCGCCATCCACCAGGTCGGCGAGGATCGCGGTGTGCCCTTCCTGGCGATGCCTTTGCTCAAAGGCGAAAGCCTGCAAGATCGTCTTGACCGCGACGGGAAACTGCCGACGGTAGACGTGCTCCGGATTGGCCGCGAGATTGCCAACGGCCTGGCGGCCGCTCATGAGCACGGCCTCATTCACCGCGACGTGAAGCCCGCCAACATTCTGCTGGCCCACGGTGTCCGCACTGCCAAGCTGACCGACTTCGGGATCGCACGCCTGGTCGACAGCACCCGAATGACCATGCACGGGATGACCGTAGGCACGCCGAACTACCTCAGCCCGGAGCAGGTCACCGGCGCCGAGGTCGGGCCGCCCGCCGACGTCTACGCGCTCGGCCTGGTCCTGCTCGAATGCGCCACCGGGCAGCTTGTCTATCCAGGCCACGGCGTCGAGGCCGCGGTCGTCCGCCTGCATCGGCCGCCGGCGTTTCCTGCGTGGCTCGATCCGGAATTCACCCGGCTGCTCGTGGCCATGACGCAACCCGACCCCGCGCAGCGTCCGTCAGCCGCCCAGGCCGCCGATGAGCTGGCGCGGCTGGCTGCGCGGCTGCCCCAGGCGCTGGCGACGGCGGCGCCGGGCGCGTCGACCCAGGTGCTCCCGATAGCCGTTGCGGCCGGCTCGACGGAGCTGTTGCCGGCCGGGTCCGCCCGCCGCCCGCACTGGTGGCGGTGGCTCGCCGCTGCGCTGGTGGCGGCGGCGCTGGTTGTCGTCGTCGTGCTCGCGACGCAGCACAAGCGGGCCACCCCGTCGACCGTGCGGCCACCGGCCTACCCGAGTGTGCCGGGTCAACTCGGCATACACCTGCACGAGCTGCAGAAGCAGGTACAGCCATGAGGCGGGGGCTGCTTGCGGTGCTCGCCGTCGGCCTCTTCGGAGCGGCCGGATGTTCTGGCGATACGTCGGCGCCGGCTCTGTCCGACTCGGCGGGGCGTCAACTGCAGGCAGACGTCCTTGCCGTGACGACGAGCGCGGCGGCGCACAACTGGGTGGCTGCTCGAAGTAGCCTCACCAAGCTTCGCACCGACCTCGCCGCGGCCAGAACGGCGGGCACGGTGAGCGCGGCGCGGGCGGATGCAATCGACGCGGCCGTGGCCGCGGTGAGTTCCGACCTGGTCGCGATGGCCACCAGTTCGACTCCGTCCACGCCTTCCACCACCGCCGTCGCGACACCGACGACGCAGCCGAAACCTACGCCGCCGCCCAAGCCGACGAAGACGCGCAAGCGCGGCCACGACTGAACGGTCCGCCGGCATGTTCAGCGATCGAAGGCACTTCCAGATAGGCCGAACGGGACTGCGGCGCCGTGTAGGCTGGGCGAGCTTTCGTGACCGCGGGTTCGCCCGCCGAACACGGATGCGGGCGATTAGCTCAGCGGGAGAGCACTGCCTTCACACGGCAGGGGTCACTGGTTCGATCCCAGTATCGCCCACTCGATCAGCGCTGGTCACAGCGTTATTCGGTTAGTGCACCACCGGTGGTTCGTGGCCGTCAGGCCACCAACAGGCCACCAAAGGTCGACTACAGGCCGCCACGGGCCGCTTACGGTCAACCAGCCTCTGCTCGCGCCGCACAGGTATGGCCGAACGCGAGCAGCGCGGCGGCGGCGTTCTCGTTGACCGCCATCCGCTGGACCACCAGCGCGTCCTTCAAGCCGATACCGGAGTTCCAGACGCGGTGCTGTTGTCCCGCCATCTCGGGGCTTGCCTTGGCGCGGTCACGCAGCGGGCGCTGCATCGTTGAAGGGTGGCGCGCAGGCTCACCTACACCTGCGGAGGCTCACCATGACCAAGCCACACCCATCCGTCCTCGGGCGGACATGCGTCCAGCAAGCTGCTCGAGGCTTTCGTGGAGCAGGATGAGGGTGGGACGACGCTGACTGCGCCGCCTGCCTCGATCCCGAACGAGTCGGCGACATCGCAGCATGGTTGACCTCATCGGGAGCGCTACAGCTCGCCCTCGATCGCCCCGATCCTCAGCAGCATGCGAAAGAAGTTCGTTGCGGTGGCACTCGGAGGTTCCGTTCTCGCTGTTTCCGGTGTGACCGCTGCGAGCGGGGTGTTCCTGGCGGCCGACCGCACACCAATACCGCATGTTGCGACCTCATCTACGCCCGCTTCGCAGGCGAAGCCCTCTGCTTTGGCGGCGACGGTCCCGGTCGTGTTGAAGGCCTGCGCCGACTTCTGGACTCAGAGCGCGGCCACTGCGTACCTGAAGGTCACCCCGGCGGCCAGCAGCAGCCTCGACAGCAACGGGAACGGCATCGCGTGTGAGGCGAAGTTCGCGCCGCCGAAGCCGACAGTCGTCGCGCAGCCGACGGTCACCGCGAAGGCAGCCTGCCCGACCGATCAAGGTCCGATCTCGGGCAACTGGTGCATGCATAGCGCCAACGGTCCGGACAACGTCGGCTATGTGCCCTACGCCTCGCCCCCCTACAGCGGCATGACGGGCGGCTACGACCCGATGGAGATCTGCGGCGGGGAGAGCAGCGCGCCTCAGTGCAAGGGGCAATCGACGTACGTGCCGTCAGGGCAGCCTTATCCCACCTACTCGAACGGCTGACACGTCCAGAAGCGAGCCGTCCCGTGCGGAAGCTCAGCCCTGGCCGCCTGACATGCCCGCCCACAAGCTGGCTCGCTGTGCAGTGGCTCTTGAGGCTGTAGCCCTGCCGATTCGCTAGGGACTGGGTTCGAGACTGTCGTGGCTGCGCAGCTCAGCGGGCGGCTGAGGGGGTACATGCCGGTCAACGTCTCGGGGGTGCGGGCAGGTGGACACGACAGCGGTGGCTGCTTTGCACGGGCTTGCGGTCAGGTTGGGCAAGGGCACGACCGGGGCGTGGCTTCGGGCGGTGTCTCGGCTCGGGCTGGTCAGTCGCGGCATGGTCTATGTGCTGGTCGGCTTGTTGGCGCTGCGTCTTGCCGCTGTCGCCAGCGGAGACGACGACGAGGCCGCGAGCACTGCCGGTGCCGTTCATGAGATCGCGGTGCAACCGTGGGGCCGGGCCATGCTCGCGGTGCTCTCAGTCGGGCTGGCTGCCTATGCGGTCACGCAACTCGTGGAGGCAGTGTTCCGCCCTCTGCACGCGGACGGCAAACTGGGCCGCTGGCAACAGCGCGTCGTTTCGTCCTGGGGCTGCCTGCTCTATCTCGTGTTCTGCGTCAGCACCGTCTCGCAGGTGCTGGCGACCCGGCCGGATGCCCTCACCGCCACGTCGGAGCATCGTGACGAAATCGCGCGGGCCACGGACTTGCTGCGAACAGTGCCGGGCAGGCTGCTGCTCATCGTGATCGGTCTGGTGGCAGCAGGGGTGGGTGTCGAACTGGTACGCCGGTCGTTGCGGCTCAACTTTCGGGAACGGTTCTTCTCCAAACAGATGCAGCCACGACTGGCTCTGCTGACCAACGCGCTCGGGACGACGGGTTGCCTTGCGCGTGCGGCCGTGTTCGGCATCGCCGGAGTCTTCCTGGTGAAAGCTGGCGTGCAGTCCGACGCGCAACAGACGAAAGGGCCGGACGCGATCTTCCGGTACATCGCCAGCGCGACACTCGGCCCCTATCTGCTCGGAGCCTTGGCGGTTGGCCTCCTCTGCTACGGCCTGTACTGCCTACTCGAAGCCCGCCACCGGGACCTCACTCCCGGACGCTGAACAGTCCGTCGCGGGTGCAGGACGACGCGACGGCTGAAGGTCCAGCGCTCGCGGCTTATTGGCCCTGACCAACCGGGCTGCGACCTCGCGGGGCGGCGCGTCGCGGAGCCAGGCAACGCCGGGCCCCGCTGCCTGCGGCTGGTCAGCATGGGCCATAGCCGCTGGCCTGCCCTGCCTGCCACGATGCCGGCTCGCTTCGACATGAATGTCGCAGCAGGGACGAAAGGCGTGCAGTGACCCACCCCAACGAAGACCTCATGCGAACGGGCTACGCGGCGTTCGCCGCCCAGGACATCCCGACTGTGCTCGGAATCTTCCACCCGGACATCACCTGGGCGGAGGGCAATCACAACGCGGTCAGCGGCCACTACACAGGCCACGACGAGGTGGTCGCCTTCTTCACCAAGCTCTTCGAGTTGACCGACGGCACGTTCGCGCTCGCTGTGCAGCAGGTCATCGCGGACGACACCGGCGCGGTCGTGATCGTCAACGCCACCGCGACCCGCGACGGTCAGGCCCTGGCTTGGCGAGCTGCGCACCTGTGGCGGATCGAGAGCGGGAAGGCGACCTCGTTCGAGGACTTCGTCTCCGACGGACAAGCCATCGACGCGGCCTTCGCCTAGACACGGCCCGGCGGCACGGTCCTCCGAGTGCGGGTGCACGTCGCCGAGGTGAATTCGGGCTGATCCTGCGACCGAACGTTCAGGGTCCTGGACGAGGCCAGCGTGGCGAGGGAGGTCCTGACCCCTGCGGAGGTGTCGCCGGTGGCACCGGGTGAGAGCCAGCGGGATCGGCCGGTTACGCAGCCGACCCCGTCACACCCTCGACCCGGTGCACCCGTCGGCTGAAAATGAATTCACCGGGAGGCGGACCGCCGCGTTACCGTTTCCCGCGTGTGCTTAGGTCCAGCTTGCTCCGCGACGCAGGGTCATGGCACACCTCCTCTTGTGGGACATCGCCCACTGTGTCGGCCTTCGAGCAGTTTCACTTTAGCTTCGTTGAACGGTTGTTATATATCCGAATTGCCTTCCCGTCACATCTACAATCTTCGCAAGAGACGTAAATGGCAACGGAGCTCGATTGGGTTGTTGGCCCCTCACGTGACACCGGGGAGGGAGGGGCGAGGCTTCCGTGCCGCCGCCGACCGTCTCGCCGCCAACCTCTTCACCGCCGAGCGCGGCAGCGGCAAGCGCACGCAGACCGCAGGCGGGAGGAACCGTTCCCGACAGGGATGCCGCCTCCACGAGGCTTCGTGGAGTCAAAGGACTGCGCTGCCGACAGCTTGGAGATCGGTGAGCAAGACGGTCCGATCGGGAGGGCGCGGGCCTGCATTGCGGACGGCCATTATTCCAGAGATGAATCCATCCCAGCCAACACGTCGAACCTCTGATCCTGCAATTGCAGGAGGTAATTCTCGGCCCATCGACAAGTACTCGGACTATTCCCGTGGTCCGGTGTGGCCTGTCGGATTCGCTGGCCGCATATGCACTGTGGAGGGAACCGGCACGCGCATTCGTCGATCCTGTCCTGCTGGGGCGACTCTCATCGCCTTCGAGGCCGATTGGCTTTACCCGCGCGACGAATCTCTCGGTTCACCGACGCCTGCCAACCGCGCAGACTGCGCCCAGTCACCCGGTGACGATTTCGCCGAGTAGGGGGTGGCTGCGCTGGCCGCCCTTTCCTCACCTGTTGGGCACTGAACGCGACCAACAGCAGAAGAAGCAGCGCCCCAAGCACAACGACCCCCTGGAGCACAGTCTCGATCACCTAGCCACTGTCCTCCAGCTCGTCAGGGCGGGGCGTCTTCGGTCGAACTCCACAGCAAGCCCGCAGCAGGCTTGCAAGCTGGCTGGGCGAGGTCCCAACGTTCGCTTGCCGGTAGCAGGCAACCGACTTGTCCACCCATCCGACCAGCGCAGTTGCGTCAGCTCACGATCCAGGTGTCCTTCGCACCGCCCGCGAAGGTGGCCCGGACCCGTTGCTCGTCCGGCCCCAGCGCGACGCGCGTGAGGGGGCACGGCAGCACCGTCGGCGTCGGCCCACAGACGGTGAAGGCCTGCAAGTCGACCCGCCGCGGTTCGAGCCGGTGCGAGACGAGCGTGGGCGCGGTGCTGACGCCGGCGATTTCCTGCACGACGAACCGGTGCGGTGCCGCCCCGAGCGCGGCCCGAGCGTCCGCCAGCTGCGCCGCGGAAGCGAGCGGACCCAGCAGCGCCTGGTCCGCGCCGCCGTCCACGGGACGGACGGCCAGTTCAGCGAGACGGGCGTCGATCTCGCGGCGGTCAGACTCGATCGTCGGCAGCAGCGTGCGGACGCCGTCGAGGATCGGTTCCTCACCGAGGTAGTAGCGGATCATGGCCGGGACGTAGGCGTAGACCGCCTTGTCCTCGGCGATCGCGTTGCCGATGGCGTTGCCGAGCCACAGCCGGCCCTGCGCGACGGCGTTCAGCAAGAGCGGCAGGAGTGGATCACCGGTCGCGGAAACGGCGTGGGACAGCGCCTCCTCGCTCTGCCGCCGGTAGAGCACGTCGATCCGACGCGGCCCGTCGGGCCTCAGCACGGCGATTCGGTCACCGACGGCGATGAGGTCCCGCGCCAGCACGATCGGCACGCGCATCGCCGAGGCCAGCATCCGGTGCTCGAACCAGGCAGTGTCGGAGGGGCCGGAGGACAGGACGGCGATCGCCGGTTCCGCGTTGGCCCGAGCCAGTGCCGCTGCGGCGAGCGCCGTCCGGAGCAGTCCGGGAGCGACCGAAACCGTCTGACGTCGGGACCCTTCGGTGAGTTCCGGCAGCACCGTCGCGAGCGTCCGACGGGCCTCGAGCGCGTAGCCGAGCCCGCACGGCATCTGCAGGTTGTCGTCCATCGCGAGCCATCGGCCGTCGGTGTCGCGGAGAAGGTCGGTACCCAGCAGCGTGGCGCGCGGGGCCGGCCGGGTCCCGTGAACCGCGGCTCCAGCGGTGACGGCGGCACCGCGGTGGCCCCAGGCGGGCGAGCCCTCGATCACGGAGCGGGGGAGGATCCCGGCGTCGAGGATCCGCTGATCGCCGTAGACGTCGTGGAGGAAGGCGTTCAGGGCGGCGGCCCGCTGGCCGATCCCGCGGACCAGGCCGCCCCTTTCGGTCGCGGCCAACAGTCTCGGCATCAGGTCGATCGGGAAGGGCGCGCGCCGCTGGCTGCCCTGACCGCCGAACGTGACGCCGTCGGCGAGCACCAACCGGTCCCGCCGGATTGCCCGCGCTCGCAGCTCGGCCGGCCCGAGGTCCTCGAGCCGGTCCACGACGTCGGTGTAGAGCGGGTTCATCACCATATCGCCGTCCACCACACCGACCGCTTCGTCGCCGGTGCTGCCACCGAGGGTCTCGCCGTACTGCCGGAGCAGCCTCGTCTCGTCCAGCCGCGGCGCGTCGGCGTTGCCCGTCGGCCGCTGGAGCGCGAAGAGCAGTTCGCCGGCGGTATCCGGCCAGGCCGGCACCTGATCGGGGTCTGAGACGAGCGTCATTCTCCGCCTCCCTCGAGGTCGCCTACATGCGTACTGGTCGACAGCGTGCGCTCGTCCGAACGGCTTCGGGTGAGAAGCCGCAGGAACCAATCGACGACTGCTGGGATGACGTCCCGTTGCGCTGAACGAGTGGTCAGCGCATTCCCCTGGCCCGGCAGGAACAGCGCCTCGACCTCCGCGCCGGTCCGGCGCAGCGACTCGACGACCTGTTCCGATTCCGAGAGCGGCACGGTGCTATCGGCGCCGCCGTGCACGACGAGAGTCGGCACCGAGGCGGCGTATGTCTCAAGGCCGGCGACGCCCCCCACGTCGACGGCGGCAGCGAACAGCTCGGGGGCCCGCGCGGTCGCGCTCAGGGTGAGGAAGCCGCCGAAGCCGGCACCCCAGATCCCGAGTTGGTCGGGGTGCGCGATCCCAGTGTCGATGAGGTAGCGCGCGGCGGCGAGGGCATCGTCGGTGGCGTCGGTGACGTCTGGGGAAGTACCGCCGGCAGGTCGGCGGGCAATCAGCCGGAACACCCGGATCCCCATCGTCAGCAGCTCGGGAATGAGCGGCCGGTAGTGCTGGCGATCTACCTCGTCCGGAGCGACCGGCAGCAACAGCACGGTGGGTCCGGCTCCAGCGCCGGCGGGCGTGTCGGGCCGGAAGAGGTGACCGGACAGTTCGGCGCCGGCGGGAGCTGGGAAGCGCGCCCGCACGGCCGTCCCGTTCCCTCCCGACGCCTGGTCGCCGGTGTCCCGGACAGTGAGGTCGAGGCGCGTCAGGTCGAGGGTGGCCACGTCGAGGACCCAGAGGGAGGGAGGTAGCTCGGGGCCGGACAGCTCGACGACGGCGCGCGCACCGGCGGCGTCCAGGGAGGCCGCAAGCACCACCAGCCGGTCGCCCGGAAGCGGTACCGGCCAGGAGCCGCCGGTGGCCGGGCGCCAGAGGATGAGGCGGTGACTCCCGTCCTCCTGCGCGGCGCTCAGCAGCGCCACGGAGCGGTCACCGCTGAAGGCGAGTCCGTCGAGGTCGTCCACGCCGGTGCCGGGCAGTGCAGCAACCGAGCCCGCGACGGCACCCGCGGTGCTGCAGCCGGCCAGGAACCCGGTGCCGTCCGGCCGGCGGTCGCGGAAGACGACGCCGGAGCCGTCGGCGGTGAAGCGGGCATCGGCGTCAGCGACCGGCAGCGCCGAGCGGCGACCGGTTGCGCGGTCCAGCAGCACCGTGCGGCGCGCAGATCCCTGCCCGAGTCGGAGCAGGGCGAGGTTCCGGTCCGCGGTCAGGTCGTCGACGTCGATGTGTCCGTCCTCGGCCGAGGTGCGGGCCAGCGGTACCAACGTGCTCTCGGCCAGGTCGAGGACGTAGGAACTGCGGCTCTCGCCGACGCCGCCGAGGGCGGTCGAGAAGGCGTAGCTCCGGCCGCTGCGGGTCCAGGTCCCCGGCAGAGCGCTCTCACCGTGGGCTACGAACATCGGACGCTGGCTCCGGCCGTCGGAGTCGACGACGTGCAACTGGGTCCGGGCACCGCCGGCCGGTGTCGTCGCGAACCCCAGCAGCGAGCCGTCGGCGGACCAGCTGACGGACACGGCCGGGTGATCGGCCCGGGTGATGCGGCGCGGCCCCCACAGCGTCGTGGCACTGATGAACACCTCGGCGCCGGCGCCTTCGTCGGCGAGGAAGGCGACCCGGGAGCCGTCCGGGGAGAGCGCGGGCTGAGCCGAGGCGGCGTCGGACAGGAGGCGCTGCTCGAACCCGACGGACGAGGTCCGGAGTTCGGTCGGGTCCGAGAAGTCGGACAGGTCCACCGCTGACAGCCCGCGCCCCGGAATAGCCAACTGCTCGCCTCCTGCGCGTCCGCCCTGCCGGTCGAGCGGGTCGCCGCCGCTTGCTTCCCATGCTCGACTGCCTCGACTACCAGGCTGTTGCGGCGAGGTAAGCGTCGTGTGACGTCCGGTCCGGTTCCGCGCCGCACGCACCGATCGCGTGGGAGTGCGCTCGGTAGGCTCCGGCTCGCAGAGCATCACCCCCGAAGCTGTTCGTCCCGCAGGGAGCACCTGGTGTCCGACCTCCGCCTCACTGTCGATCGGGAGCCGCTCGTCGTGGCGAGTGGGACGACCGCCGGTCAGGCCTTGCGGGCGCTCTCCGAAGGTCGTGCGGTACCGCCGGCGCCGGTGCACGCGGTCGCGGTGCGGGTGAACGAGGAGACGGTCCGTGACCTGTCCTGGCGCCCCGAGGACGGCGACCGGATCGAATCGGTGCCGATCGACAGCGACGACGGGCGGGCGATCGTCCGGCACTCGACCGCGCACGTGCTGGCGCAGGCGGTGCAGGACCTGTTCCCGGGAGCCAAGCTCGGCATCGGCCCGCCGATCACCAACGGCTTCTACTACGACTTCGATGTCGAGACGCCGTTCACGCCGGACGACGTCGAGCGCATCGAGAAGCGGATGCGGGAGATCCTCAAGCAGCGGCAGCGCTTCTCCCGCCGGATCGTCACCGACGAGCAGGCCCGGGGCGAACTCGCCGACGAGCCGTACAAGCTCGAGCTCATCGGTCTCAAGGGCGCCGGAGCCGTCAGCGAGGAGGAAGCCGTCGAGGCCGGCGGTCCCGAGCTGACGATCTACGACAACATCCGCGTCAAGGGCGACCACAGCGAGGCGGTCTGGTCCGACCTCTGCCGCGGGCCGCACGTCCCCGACACCCGGCACATCCCCGCCTTCAAGCTGATGCGCACCGCCGCCGCCTACTGGCGCGGTAGCGAGAAGAACAAGCAGCTGCAACGCATCTACGGCACCGCGTGGGAGTCGAAGGAAGCCCTCGACGCCCACCTCACGATGCTCGAGGAGGCCGAGAAGCGGGACCACCGGCGCCTCGGGACCGAGCTCGACCTGTTCTCGTTCCCGCCGGAGATCGGCGGCGGGCTCGCGATCTGGCACCCCAAGGGCGGGCTCATCCGTCGGGTGATGGAGGAGTACAGCCGCCGCCGGCACGAGCAGGCCGGCTACTCGTTCGTGACCACGCCGCACCTGTCGAAGGAACAGCTGTTCCAGACCAGCGGCCACCTGCAGTGGTACGCCGACGGCATGTACCCGCCCATGGAGATGGAAGGGGCGACGTACTACCCGAAGCCGATGAACTGCCCGATGCACATCCTCGTGTACCGGTCCCGAGGCCGGTCGTATCGGGAGCTGCCCCTGCGGTTGTTCGAGTTCGGCACCGTCTACCGGTTCGAGAAGTCCGGGGTCCTGCACGGCCTCACCCGCGCCCGCGGCTTCACCCAGGACGACAGCCACATCTTCTGCACGCCGGGCCAGCTCACCGGAGAGCTGACGACGCTGCTGCAGTTCATCCTCTCGTTGCTGCGGGACTTCGGGCTGACCGAGTTCGAGGCCGAGCTGGCCACCCGTCCGGACAAGTACGTCGGGGAACCGGCCGCATGGGAGACCGCCACCGACGCGCTGCGCAACGCGCTCGAGGTGGTCGGGTTGCCCTACGTCGTCGCCGAGGGTGAGGGCGCCTTCTACGCGCCGAAGATCGACGTGCACGTCCGGGACGCGATCGGCCGGCGCTGGCAGATGAGCACCCTTCAGGTCGACCTGCAGTTCCCGACCCGGTTCGACCTCGAGTTCCAGGCCTCCGACGGCACCCGGCAGCGGCCATACATGATCCACCGGGCGCTGTTCGGGAGCATCGAGCGCTTCTTCGGAATCCTGCTGGAGCACTACGCAGGCGCGATGCCGGCGTGGCTCGCCCCCGTACAGGTCACCGGAATCCCGATCACCGACCGGCACATCTCCTACCTCGAGGACATCGCCGCCCGGCTGCGGGCCGCCGGCGCGCGGGTCGAGGTGGACACCGCCGACGAGCGGATGCAGAAGAAGATCGCCAAGGCGCGCAACCAGCGGGTGCCGTACATGCTGATCGCTGGCGATCGGGACGTGGAATCCGGTGCCGTCAGCCTGCGGACCCGTGATGGCGAGGAGCAGCAGGGGCTGACCGTCGATGAGGCGGTGTCGCAGATCCTCGGCGGCATCATCCCGCCCACCCACGAGCACGACCCGGTCGAGGAACTGCTGTAGTGGGCGGACCGGACGGCCCGGCCGGACTGGCTCCGTCCGAGGTCGAGGAGCAGCCCGGCGCCGGCCTCCGGGACGCCTTCCAGCGGCTCTACACGCCGCACCGGATGGCCTACATCAAGGGCCAGGACAAGCCGTCCGGGGACGGGGCGGACGAGTGTCCGTTCTGCGACCTCCCGCAGCGACCAGACGGCGACGCGTTGATCGTCGCCCGGGGGGAGCTCGCCTACGCGGTGCTCAACCTGTACCCGTACAACTCCGGGCACCTGATGCTGGTGCCCTACCGGCACGTCGCCGACTACGCCGATCTGACCACTGCGGAGACAGCGGAGATCGCCGCCCTCACCCAGCGTGCCGTGCGGGTGCTCCGACACGCGAGCGGCGCGCACGGGTTCAACATCGGGATCAATCTCGGGACGATCGCCGGCGCGGGCATCGCCGCACATCTGCACCAGCACGTGGTCCCGCGATGGGGCGGCGACACGAACTTCATGCCCGTGGTCGGGCACACGAGGGTGCTGCCGGCGTTGCTCGGTCAGACGCGGGAACTGCTCGCCGAGGCGTGGCGCGAGCTCGACTGACGACGGCCGTGGGCGATGACCCGTGGGTTCGGCTCAGTCCGTCCAGCGGGACGCGAGCGCGGCCGGGGTCCAGGACGGCCATCGGCACGGCCCGACCGGGATCCCGGACGCGAACTGCGCGACTTCGTCCGGCCCTTCGCGCCGGGAGTTGTCCCATACCCGGGCCGAGTCGCAGCGGTCGATCGCCTCGGTCACCAGCGGCCAGAGTCGCTGGTAGCGGCCGCGGATCTTGTCCTCGGGGACGGCGTGTCCGCCCGCGGCGACCCGGTACGCCACGCGGAGCACGCTGAGCTCCTCCGGCACGAGCAGCACGTGCAGCGCGACGGTGAAGCCGGCTGTCGTAGCCGCATCGACGAGCTCGAGCTTCGAGGGGTGGGAGAAAACCGTCTCGGCCATGAATGGCTCCCGGCGGTCGAGGAGCAACGTCCGCGTCCGTGCGGCGATCTGCGCCGCCTCGTACGCATGAGCCTGCGGATCTGCTGGCCACCGCTGCGCCGCGATGACGTCCGCATTGACGAAGGGGACCGTGGGACGGCGCGGCCCGAGCACCAGCTCGACGAACGTCGACTTCCCGGCACCGTTGGGTCCGACGACGAGATCCAGGCGCATCCGCGGCTAGGTCCGGGTCCGGGCGGGCGACCCTGACCGGGTGAGCGCGGTAGCGGTCAGGTCAGCGAAGATGTGGTGCCGTCCGGGTAGTAGCGCGTCAGCACGCCCTCGTCGTCGAGCGCGACCGTCGTCACGCCGCGAGCGGTGAGGACGTCACCGAAGTGCATGCCGCGCGCAGCTTCGGAGATCGACACGTCGAGCTCGGCGTCGAACACCGTCCGCTCCTCCCGGGTCAGCTCGTGCTCCGGCAGCCGACCGGCCAGTGCGGCTTCGACCCGGCGTCGCGCGGAGGTCTCCGTCGCCGACACCGCCCGCCCGACCCGTGCCCAGTGGTCGAGCTGCTGCTTGGCAGAGCGGCTCTGCCGCGCACCCTCGACCGCGGCGGATTCGAACAGGTCAGCGGCCACGCGGGTGGGCCGATCGGGTGCCATCGTCATCCGGCCCACCTCCAGGACGCTTGTAGCAGACTGCTACAGCAGCAGCACGATGCTACGCGGACGACCTGATCCAGGACAAGGCCGGCGTCGACGCGAAGCGGCGCCGCAGCACCCGCCATTGCTCGGGCGCCCGCTCGAGCGGGGCGAAGGCCAACAGGCACACCACGTGCGGGAGGAACAGGATCGAGATGGTCGCAAAGGTCATCAGATGAAAGGCCACGAGCCCCCACAGGTAGGCGACGCACAGCCGGCCGGCCAGCCGCCGGTGCTTCGCCGGCCCGGTGCGGCTCAGATGATCGAGCACCAGCAGCATCGGGGTGCCGAGCTCCATCGCGACGATGCCCCACTGCGTCACGTGCAGCAGCGCGCGGACGTGGAGGAGTGGGTCGCCGAGCACGGTGCCGCGCCGGATGATCGCCCACACCAGGGTCGAGCCATTGACCCACCCGAAGCCACCGAAGCGGAATTTCGCCACCGCGGCGAGCAGGTAGGTGGCGACCACCGCGACCTGCACGCAGCGCACCGCCCAGCCCGCCACCTCGCTGCGCCGCTTCTCCCCGAGCGAGGCGGGCCCCACGGTGGCGACCACGGCGAGCAGCACGAGCAGGGCGAACCGGTCGTGGTCGACCTTCCCGTACGACATCGCGATGACCATCCACTCGCCGTAGAGCAGCGCGGCGGCGACGCCGAGCACCCGCGTGAGCAGCGGGGGAGTCCGCCGCGCAAACCCGGCGGCGAGCACCAGCGACGCGGCCGCCGTGAGCACGAGCAGCAGTTCGACGATGTCGACGACGTGCGGGGTCGGAGTCGGGAGGTGCAGCAACCGACCGATGGCGAGAGGTTGGTAGAACGCCGGGATGTCCCGGTGCGGCCGCACGAACGGAGTCCACCAGACGAGGTCCAGCAGGATGAATGCGTTGGCGAGCACGCGGAGTGCCGCGATGCGCCCCAACGGCAGTTCGGGGAACCAGAAGCGTTCCCGGGGGCCGGCTCCCGCCGGGCGGGCGGCGGCTGGGTTACTGATGTCTGGGTTGCTGATGTCTGGGTTGCTGCTGGCGGCTGGGCTCCTCACGGTTGGCCCCGCCACGTCGCCAGCACCGCCGTGCTTTCACTGACGGCCCGGCCGTCCCGCAGCCGGACGCGGTGCTCGACCAGGTCGACCTGCCGCCAGCGGGGCGCGGCCGGCCGGAGCCGGGCGTGGGCGGTCGCGAGCGCCCCGAGCAGCTCCGGGTGCGCTTCGACCCGCGGGAGCTGACCTTCCATCTCCGCGCGGCGCAGCCCCACGTCGGCGGGGTCCAGCACGACCGGCACCCGGTGCCCGTCCGCGTCCACCGCTTCGACCGCGGCGGAGCGGACCTCGCCGTCCGGCGGCGTGGTGAAGGCGAACATGACGAACGGGCCGACCGGGAAGGCGTCGTCGTCCGCCTTCCACGAACCCCAGCCGAGCAGGGCGAAGACCAGCACGACGACGGCGAGCCGGACAATCCGCCCGGTGCGCCCGACCCGCACCGGCGGGCTGTCCGAAGGGTCGGACGTCAGCGAATCGGGCAGCTCACCCGGCGCCGGCGGGGCTGCGATAGGCACGCGAGCAGGGTATGGCCGCGCGGCACCTGCATGCGGGACGACGTGTCTCCGGCGCAGATCGGTCGCGCATTCAGCGGGTCAGACGTCCACCTCCGCCAGCTTGGCGGCCAACGACGTCGGCATCGGCTCGTGCCGGAGGTAATGCCGGGCGAACGTGCCGCTGGCGTGGGTGATCGAGCGGAGGTCGATGGCGTACCGGGTGACCTCGATCTCCGGCACCTCGGCGCGCACAAGGGTGCGGCCGCCGGTCCCGATCGGTTCGGTGCCCACCACCCGACCCCGCCGGGCCGCGAGGTCGGACAGCACCGCACCGACGTAGTCGTCCGGAACGAGCACCGACAGATCCAGTACGGGCTCGAGGAGCGCCACCGGGGCGGACTTCGCGGCCTCCTTCAACGCCAGCGACCCGGCGACCTGGAAGGCCATGTCCGAGGAGTCCACCGAGTGCGCCTTGCCGTCGACCAGCGTGACCCGAAGGTCCACGACCGGGAAACCGGCCGAGACGCCGCGCTCCATCTGTGCCCGGACGCCCTTCTCCACGCTCGGGATGAGCTGGCGCGGGATCACGCCGCCGACGATCCGGTCGACGAACTCGAACCCCGTGCCGGAGGGCAGCGGTTCCACCTCGATATGACAGATCGCGAACTGGCCGTGGCCGCCGGTCTGCTTCACGTTGCGGCCCATGCCCTTCGCCGGGCCGAGGAACGTCTCGCGCAGGGGCACCCGCAGTTCGACGGTGCCGACCGACACCCCGAACTTCGTCTTGAGGCGGTCGAGCAGCACGTCCGCGTGCGCCTCACCCATGCACCACAGGATGAGCTGGCCCGTGTCGACGCTGAGTTCCAGCCGCAGCGTCGGGTCTTCGGCGACCAGCCGGTTCAACCCGGTCGACAACTTGTCCTCGTCGGCCTTGCTCGACGCGCGGATCGCGAGCGGCAGCAGCGGGTCGGGCATCTCCCACGCCTCGAGCAGCAACGGCGAGTCCTTGGCCGACAGGGTGTCCCCGGTCTCGGCGTGCGCGAGTTTGGTGACGGCGCAGATGTCGCCGGCGACGCACTCGGAAACCGGCGTCAGGTTTTTCCCGAGCGGCTGCGCCAGGGCTCCGATCTTCTCGTCGACGTCGTGGTCCTGATGGCCCCGCTCGCCCAGGCCGTGCCCGCTGACGTGCACGGGTTGATCCGGGCGCAGGGTCCCGGAGAAGACGCGGACCAGGGACATCCGCCCGACGTAGGGGTCCGTCGTGGTCTTGACGACCTCGGCCAGCAGCGGAGCGTCGGGGTCCGCGACGGCGAGTTCCGGGGCTCGGCCGCCGTCGGGACGGCGCAGCGGCGGCAGCACGTGCTCCTGGGGGGACGGGAAGCCGCTGGTCAGGACCTCGAGGATCTCGGCGCTGCCGAGCCCGTCGGTCGCGCAGGCCGCGAGCACCGGGTAGAAGGAACCGCGGGCGACCGCGGTCTCGAGGTCGTCGATGAGCGTGGCAACGTCGATCTGCTCGCCCGCGAGGTAACGGTCCATGAGGGACTCGTCCTCGCTCTCGGCGATGATCCCTTCGATGAGCGCGCTGCGCGAATCGTCGAGCAGCGCCGCCTCGTCTCCCACCGCGGCGCGCTCGGTGCGCCGTCCCTCGGTGTAGTCGAAGACCAGGCCGCTGAGCAGTCCAACCAGCCCCGGTACCGGAGACGTCTCGGAGGCCCGGGGGAGTGGCAGGTAGAGCGGCAGCACCCCGGAGCCGAACGCGTCCTGGCAGACCGCGAGGGCTTCCTCGAAGTCGGCCCGGGGCGAGTCGAGCTTGGTGATGACGATCGCCCGGGGCATGGCAACGGCGGCGCACTCCTCCCACAGCAGGCGGGTCGCGTCGTCCACCCCGTCGACCGCGCTGACCACGAACATGGCGGCGTCGCCGGCGCGCAGGCCGGCCCGGAGGTCACCGACGAAATCGGCGTAGCCGGGCGTGTCGATGAGGTTCACCTTGACCGGTCCGAGCGGGCCCCCGGTGATCAGCGGGGCTACCGCGAGGTTGACGCTGCGCTGCTGCCGGTGCTCGGCCTCGTCGTAGTCGCTGACGGTGGTGCCGGCCGCGACCGATCCGAGGCGGGGGATGGTGCCGGTGCCGGCGAGGAGGCATTCGACGAGGGTCGTCTTGCCGGCGCCGCCGTGCCCGACCACCACGACGTTGCGAACCGTCGGCGCCGAGCCGGGAGGTTGACCGGGACTGAGGCTGTTCGTACCGGGGCCGGGCCGGTGGGCACCTCTCGGGCCCCCGGCCCCGGCGTCATTGCCGGACGTTGCTGCACCCCTGCCGGAAGAACTCATCCCCGACCTCCTCGGCCCGCCTGTCATCGATGCGCGCAGCCTCCGCCTCCGGTCGGGGCGGCACAAGCCCCCACGGGCGGCAGCGCGTCGCCCGATGTATCGGTTCGATGCATCGGCTACGCTGTTGTTGCTTCGTACGGAGCGGGGAGAGGGACGGCGGAACCAACAGATGCTGGCATCCAGAGCACGGCCACAGATCGCGCGGATACTCGATCCGCTCGGTCGGCGGTTGGCGCGCACCAACCTCTCGCCGGACGTGATCACGGTGGTCGGGACGCTCGGCGTCTCCGCTGCCGCGCTCGCGTTCTTTCCGCGCGGCGTCTTCTTCTGGGGGACCATCGCGATCACCCTGTTCGTCTTCTCCGACATGCTCGACGGGTTGATCGCGCGGCACCGCGGGGTGTCGAGCACCTGGGGCGCGTTCCTCGACAGCTCCATGGACCGGGTGGCCGACTCCGCGATCTTCGGAGCGATCGCCCTCTGGTACGCCGGTCGTGGTGACTCGTTGCCGCTGGTCGGAGCCGCCGTGTACTGCCTCGCGGTGGGCGGTCTGATCTCCTACGTCAAGGCCCGGGCGGAGAGCCTAGGCTTCGACTGCAACGTCGGCTTCGCGGAGCGGGGCGAGCGTCTCGTGATCGTCCTCGCCGCGGCCGGTTTCTCCGGCATCGGCGTGCCGTACATCCTCCCGGCCGCGCTGTGGTTCCTCTGCTTCGCGACGACGTTCACCGTGTTCCAGCGGCTGGTGCACGTGTACCGGCAGGCCGAGGGCCGCCCGGCCCGACGGGACCGCGAACCTCGCAACTCGCAGCGCCGGGTGTCCCGTCGCGCTGCCGCCAGCGTTCGCTGACAATCGGCGAGTGCCCTCCGCGTCGCCTACTCCGCCAGCCCCCCCGACACCTCCGCGCACCCCGACATCCCCGACACCCCCGACGTCCAGCGCGGTGCCGGTGCCTCCGTCTCCCGCATCGCCGGTGCCGAAGCCGCGGTCGCGGGTCATCGGTGCCCGGGACCAACTGATCGTCCTGGGCTACCGCCTCGGATGGGGGCTGCTCCGCGCCGTCCCGGAACGGTTCGCCCGCGCCGCGTTCCGCGTCGGCGCCGATCTGGCCTGGCGCCGACGGGGCAAGGGGATCCTGCGCCTGCGGTCCAACCTCGCCCGGGTCCTCGGTCCCGAGGTTTCCTCCCAGCGCCTCGACCAGGTGACCCGCGAGGCCGTCCGGTCCTACGCGCGGTACTGGATGGAGATCTTCCGGCTATCGGTGATCCCGCAGGACGAGATCATCTCCCGGATGGACCTGGCGGGCGAGGACCGGCTCTGGACGGCGATGCAGCGCGGTCAGGGCCTGGTGGTCGCGCTGCCGCACATGGGCAACTGGGACCACGCGGGGGCGTGGCTGGTGCTGCGCGGGATCCCGTTCACCACCGTGGCCGAACGGCTCGAGCCCGCCGAGGTCTTCGACCGTTTCGTGGCCTTCCGTGAGTCGCTCGGCATGGAGGTGCTGCCGCTGACCGGAGGCGCGTCGCCGCCGTTCCGGATACTCGCCGACCGGCTGCGGGCGGGCGGCGCAATGTGCCTGCTCAGCGACCGTGACTTGTCGCGGCACGGGGTCGCGGTGCAGTTCTTCGGGGCGCGCGCCACCATGCCGGCCGGTCCGGCTCGCCTCGCCCTGGACACCGGGGCCACGCTGCTGCCGGCGGTCCTGTGGTTCGAGAACGGCGGCTGGGGGTGCCAGGTCTACCCACCGGTCGACCACACCGACGTCGCCACCATGACGCAGGAGCTGGCCGACGCCTACGCCGAGGCGATCGCCGAGCACCCGCAGGACTGGCACATGCTCCAGCGGCTCTGGTCGGACGATCTGGAGCCGGGCCGCCGACCGGCAGCGGCCGCAGACCCCGACCACGAAGTCGACGGAAGTGCAGCCACGGGTGGCCCGGCGGCGGTATGACGTGCCGGTGCCGGTCGAGTCGTCCTCCGAGCTGATGGCCCGGAGCACCTGATGCGGGTGGGACTCGCCTGTCCGTACACCTGGGACGTGCCGGGCGGCGTGCAGGCGCACATCCGGGACCTGGCGGAAGCCCTGATCCACCTGGGTCACGAGGTCTCGGTGATCACACCGGCCGATGACGAGTCGACGCTCCCGCCCTACGCGGTACACGCCGGCAAAGCACTCGCCGTTCCCTACAACGGCTCGGTGGCCCGGCTCCTGGCGGGTCCGGTTTCCCTCTCCCGGGTCCGCCGGTGGCTGCGGGAGAACGACTTCGACGTCCTGCACGTGCACGAGCCGGCCGCACCTTCAGTGAGTCTGATGGCGGCACTGCTTGCCACCCAGCCGGTGGTCGCGACCTTCCACACCAGTAACCCGCGGTCCAAGATCCTCTCCGCTTTCGAGATTCCGATGCAGATCGCGCTCGAGAAGATCCAGGCCCGGATTGCGGTCTCCGAGGCGGCCCGGCGGACGATCGTGGAGCACCTCGGGGTCGATGGCGTGCTCATCCCCAACGGGGTGGACGTCGCCGCCTTCCAGGGGGCCGCTGCGTTGGCCGGCTGGGCGCCGACCCCGGAGCGCCGCGCGATCGGGTTCCTCGGCCGGATCGACGAACCACGCAAGGGCCTCGCCGTCCTGCTGGACGCGCTGCCGGAGCTGGCCCGGCGCGTCCCCGACGTCCGCCTGCTGGTGGCCGGACCGGGCAACGTCCACGAGACGCGTCGTCGGATCCCGAAGTCGCTGCACGACCAGGTAGAGCTGCTCGGGCTGGTCAGCGAAGACGTCAAGCCGCGCGTGTTCCGCTCGGTCGACCTCTACTGCGCCCCGAACACCGGGCAGGAGAGCTTCGGCATCATCCTGTTGGAGGCGATGGCCGCCGACACCGCCGTCGTCGCGAGCGACATCGACGCGTTCCGGCGCGTGCTCGACGACGGGCGAGCCGGCCGTCTTTTCCCGGTGGGCGATGCGTCCGCGCTCGCCGACGTGCTCGCCGGCCTGCTCACCACCCCCGCCGACCGGCACCACCTCGCTGAACGTGGGCGCGACGTCGTCCGCGCCTACGACTGGCCGGTCGTCGCTCAAGCCGTGGTGCAGGTCTACGAAGCGGTGACGGGGATCGCGACGAGCACCTGGGGTCCGGTCGGACGCGGAGCGTGAGCTCACTGGGATTCCGGTGGCATCGAGCTTCTTGATCCACTACAATCGGTGACATGCTTCTGGTCGTACTCGTTGTCGCCCTGGTGGTGGCGGTTGCGACCTATCTGACCTGGATCGCCAGCCGGCTGGATCGGCTCGCCGTTCGGGTCGAGGGGCTCTGGGCGG
Organism: Frankiaceae bacterium; assembly: GCA_035468175.1. Taxonomy (GTDB): domain Bacteria; phylum Actinomycetota; class Actinomycetes; order Frankiales; family Frankiaceae; genus JAVEDQ01. Next base: position 20,116 of record DATITC010000151.1, read on the forward strand.
CGCTCGACGGGCAACTGAGCGCCCGCGCCTTCGCGGCGCACGAGCTGGCGCACCAGGTGGACGACGTAGTGCTGCACGCCGCCGCCCGGGCTGCCGGGGCCGCCGAGGGTGACGATCGCGAGGTGGCGGAGAACCGGCTCTCGCGCGCCCTCCGCGCCGCGCTGCCCGAAGGAATCGACGAGACTTCTCGCGACGCACCCGCCCTGTCCGTCGCGGCAGCGGGTATCCCGGCGTCCGGCGCGACCTCCGGACGGACGTCGGTGGCCGCACACCTGCCGCCCCGAGCGGTCGACGACCCGGTGCTCGCCCACCTGCCCGAGTGTGCGCGCGAGGCCGCCATCGACCTCGAGGTCGTGCTCGTGAAGGTGGCCCTTGCGCGGCACTTCTACAACGACGCGGTGCGGGACCTGCTGACCCTTCGTCATCGGCGGCTGCCCCGCCTCCTGCACCTGTACGGACGGGCGCATGCTCCGTCGTACTTCGAGTTCGACTCGTCGGTGCCGGAGAGCCGGAGGGCGTTATCGGGCGACGAGAGTCGCCGGGCTACCTCGACCGGCTGAGCGAGCCTGGGGGCGGAACACTGCCCGGCCGACCAGCATTACATAAGATGAGCGGGCTGCGGAGCCCTCGTTTCGCTGCTCAGTAGCCGCTGTCACCGCAGTCGCCGTTTCGCCCTCCCGGGAGTCTTTCGTGTCCGAGTCCTCGAGCACCAGCCCTGCTACCGGCTCCGCCCGCGTCAAGCGTGGCATGGCCGAGATGCTCAAGGGCGGCGTGATCATGGATGTGATCAACGCCGAGCAGGCACGGATCGCCGAGGACGCGGGTGCGGTCGCCGTCATGGCCCTCGAGCGCGTGCCTGCCGACATCCGTCGCGACGGCGGGGTGGCCCGGATGAGCGACCCGGACATGATCGACGGGATCATCGAGGCCGTGTCCATCCCGGTCATGGCGAAGGCGCGGATCGGGCACTTCGTCGAGGCCCAGGTGCTGCAGTCGCTCGGGGTCGACTACGTCGACGAGTCCGAGGTGCTGACTCCGGCCGACGAGGCCCACCACATCGACAAGTGGAACTTCACGGTCCCCTTCGTCTGTGGCGCCACGAACCTGGGTGAGGCCCTGCGCCGGCTCTCCGAGGGCGCGGCCTTCATTCGCAGCAAGGGTGAGGCCGGGACCGGCAACGTGGTCGAGGCCGTGCGGCACATGCGCGCCATCCGGGCCGGGGTCCGCAAGCTGACCGGGATGTCGTCCGAGGAGCTGTTCGCCGAGGCCAAGGAGCTCCGGGCGCCGTATGAGCTCGTCCGTGCGGTGGCCGAGGCCGGCAAGCTCCCCGTCGTGCTCTTCACCGCCGGCGGTATCGCGACGCCGGCCGACGCGGCCCTGATGATGCAGCTGGGTGCCGACGGGGTCTTCGTCGGTTCAGGCATCTTCAAGTCCGGTGACCCGGCGAAGCGGGCGCGGGCGATCGTCGAGGCCACCACCATGTACGAGGACCCGGCCATCGTCGCCAAGGTGTCCCGAGGGCTGGGCGAGGCCATGGTCGGCATCGAGATCCCGACGCTGCCGGACGACCAGCGGTACGCCGCTCGCGGCTGGTGACCGCTCGGCCCCGGATCGGTGTGCTGGCGCTGCAGGGTGACGTCCGCGAGCACGTGGCGGCACTCTCAGCCAGCGGAGCCGAGCCGGTGCCGGTGCGTCGTCGCGACGAGCTGGCGAGCGTGGACGGGCTGGTGATCCCCGGCGGGGAATCGACCACCATCGGTCGGCTGCTCAGGGTTTTCGACCTGCTCGAACCGGTGCGGGACGCGATCGCCGACGGGCTCCCCGCGTACGGCTCGTGCGCCGGGATGATCCTGCTGGCCCGCGAGGTCACGAACGGCCAGCCCGGGCAGCCGCTGATCGGCGGGCTCGACATCGCCGTCGAAAGGAATGCGTTCGGTCGGCAGGTCGACTCGTTCGAGGCGGATCTGGACTTCGGCCGGGACGCTCCGTCCGCCGCTCCGGGCCCATTGCACGCGGTGTTCATCCGCGCTCCGGCCGTGGAGAAGGCAGGATCGTCGGTCGAGGTGCTCGCCAGCGTGGAACATGCTGGGGAGCAGCGTCCGGTGGCGGTGCGCAGCGGTCCGGTACTCGCGACCGCGTTCCATCCGGAGCTGACGTCCGACAGGCGGGTGCACGATTTGTTCGTCTCGATGGTGAGGGAGCACGGCGAGCCGTGAGTCGTCGGAGAGAGCGAGCGGCGGTGGCGGACGCAGTCCACCGCCGGAGCGAGAGGGTCGACGTCGACGAGCGAGGAGAATCATGAGTGGCCACAGCAAATGGGCGACGACCAAGCACAAGAAGGCGGTCATCGATGCCCGTCGCGGCAAGCTGTTCGCCAAGCTCGTGAAGTCCGTCGAGGTGGCGGCCAAGACCGGTGGCGGCGACCCGTCCGGCAACCCCACCTTGGCCGACGCCATCGCGAAGGCGAAGTCGCAGTCGGTGCCGAACGAGAACATCGACCGGGCGGTGAAGCGCGGCTCCGGCGAGCTCGGTGACGGCGTCAACTACGAGGAGATCACCTATGAGGCCTACGGGCCGGACGGTGTCGCCATCCTCGTCGAATGCCTCACCGACAACCGCAACCGCGCCGCCTCCGACGTCCGGGTCGCCATCACCCGCAACGGTGGACGGGCGGCCGACCCCGGCTCCGTCGCCTACCTGTTCAACCGGAAGGGTCTCCTGCTCGTCGACAAGACCGACGGCATCACCGAGGACGACGTGCTGCTCGCGGTGCTCGACGCCGGGGCGGAGGAGGTCAACGACCTCGACGAGGCCTTCGAGGTCCAGGCGGAGGCGACGGACCTGCACGCCGTGCGCGCCGCCATCACCGACGCCGGCCTCTCGCTGCAATCGGCCGAGATCGCCTGGATGCCGACGGTGCAGGTGCCGCTGGAGGAGGAGTCGGCCCGGAAGGTGCTTCGCCTCGTCGACGCCCTCGAGGACCTCGACGACGTGCAGAACATCTGGTTCAACGCCGACATCCCGGATTCGGTCATGGAGTCCGCTGAAGCCTGAGGCGCCTGCCCCAGCCGCCGGCCCGCGCCCCGCCAACCGGCAGGGCCCTCAACCGGCGTCGTCGCCGCCCACGGCAGATCACCCGCAGCCGAAGATCGACGGTGTGTGCGAACGACCGCGAATCCACGGCCGGCAGGAGCCTCAACCGGCGTCGTCGCCGCCCACGGCGATCACCCGCAGCCGATGATCGACGGTGTGCGGGAACGACCGCGAATCCACGGCCGGCAGGACCCACCTTCAACACGCCGTTCCCGGATGCAGCCCGACGTCGGACCTGCCGACTACGGTCGAACAGACGTTCGTCCAGGAGGTGTCCATGCGGGTGCTGGGGGTCGATCCCGGGCTGACGAGGTGCGGGCTCGCAGTCGTCGACAGTGCCCGACCCGGGCAGGCGACACTGATCGAGGTCGGGGTCATCCGTACCCCGGCCGAGGCAGATATCGGCGCCCGCCTGTGCGGCATCGAGCGCGGTGTCGAGGAGTGGCTCGACCGACTCCAGCCGGACGCCGTCGCGGTGGAGCGGGTGTTCAGCCAGGCGAACGTGCGGACCGTGATGGGGACGGCCCAGGCCGGCGCGGTGGCGATTGCGGCCGCCGCTCGCCGCGGGCTGCCGGTGGCGCTGCACACTCCGAGCGAGGTCAAGGCAGCGGTGACCGGCAGCGGTCGCGCGGACAAGGCGCAGGTGACGACGATGGTGACCCGACTGCTGCGGCTGGACAACCGGCCGACGCCGGCGGATGCGGCGGACGCCCTGGCACTGGCGATCTGCCACCTGTGGCGCGGGGCGGCGCTCGCCCGACTCGCCGCCGCGAAGGCAGGCGGCCGGTGATCGCCAGCGTCTCCGGCCGGGTGGCCGCCGTGGCTCCCGATCAGGCCGTCATCGAGGTGGGCGGCGTCGGGCTTGCAGTCTCCTGCGCTCCGGCGACCCTCGCGGCGCTCCGGGTGGGGGAGCAGGCGACGCTCGCGACCGCCTTGATCGTCCGCGAGACGGAGCTGACGCTGTACGGCTTCGCGGACGCCGACGAGAAGGAGGTCTTCGAGGCGCTGCAGACTGCTGCGGGGGTCGGTCCCCGACTCGCCCAGGCCGCGTTGGCGGTGCTGCGTCCGGACGACGTCCGGCGGGCCGTCGCCACCGAGGACCTGAACGCCCTCATCAAGGTGCCGGGGATCGGCAAGAAGGGTGCCCAGCGCATCGTTCTCGACCTCAAGGACCGGCTCTGTCCGCCCGTGGGGAGCGGGGACGGAACGGTGCCCGTCCCGCGTGCGGAGCAGTGGCAGGACCAGCTGAGGGCGGCGTTGACCGGCCTGGGCTACGGGCTGCGGGAAGCGGATGAGGCGGTGACGGCTGTGGAACCCCTGGTCAGCGACCCGCCCTCGGTCCCGGTGCTGTTGCGCCAGGCGTTGGCGATGTTGAGGCCGCAGTGAGCCGCGCGAACGGGGAGTCGCAGTGAGCGAGGCCGACGCGGTCATCCGCCCAGCGGTGGAGCCGGACGAGGGGGGCTACGAGGCCGGACTCCGTCCCGGAACGCTCGCCGAGTTCGTCGGCCAGCCGAAGGTGCGCGAGCAGCTGTCGATCGTCCTCGAAGGCGCCCTGCAGCGCCGCCGGCCGCCGGACCACATGCTGCTGTCGGGTCCGCCTGGCCTCGGCAAGACGACGCTGGCCATGATCGTCGCTGGCGAGCTCGACGTCCCGCTGCGCATCACCAGTGGGCCTGCCATCGAGCGCGCCGGGGATCTCGTCGCGATCCTGACCTCGTTGAGCCCCGGTGAGGTGCTGTTCCTCGACGAGATCCACCGGATCGCCCGGCCGGCCGAGGAGCTGCTCTATTCGGCGATGGAGGACTTCCGCGTCGATGTCGTGCTCGGCAAGGGACCGGGGGCTACGGCGATCCCGCTGGACGTCGCCCCGTTCACGCTGATCGGCGCGACGACCCGGGCCGGTCTGTTGACCGGTCCCCTGCACGACCGGTTCGGCTTCGTCGGCCACCTCGACTTCTACGACCAGGCCGAGCTGGAGCGGGTGCTCACCCGGACGGCAGCGCTGCTCGACGTCCCGTTGACTTCGGACGGCGCGGCGGAGGTGGCCGGGAGGTCGCGCGGCACCCCCCGTATCGCGAACCGGCTGCTGCGGCGGGTCCGGGACTACGCCGAGGTTCGAGCCGGCGGGGTGGTCACCCGCGAGGTCGCCTCGGACGCGCTACGGGTCTTCGATGTCGACGCGATCGGGCTGGACCGGCTCGACCGCGCGGTACTGAGTGCCCTGGTCCGCAACTTCGGGGGCGGCCCGGTCGGGCTGACCACGCTCGCCGTCGCGGTGGGAGAGGAAGCCAACACCGTCGAGGAGGTCGTCGAGCCGTTTCTGGTGCGCGCCGGCTTGCTGGTCCGGACGTCGCGGGGCCGGATGGCCACCGTCGCCGCCTTCGACCATCTCGGGGTCAGCCGCCCGGCGGGTCCGAGCCTCTCGCCGGGACCGCTGATTGGCCGGGGGGGCGACGCCCCATCGTTGTTCGACTGAGTCGTCCTGCCGGTTTGGGCGGGCAGCTCTGCCTAGGATGACCGAGTGACATTCACCGCCGCGTCCTCGAGCAACAGCGGGAGCCTCGCGGGACTGGTGTTCCCGCTACTGCTCGTCGGCCTCCTCGTGCTGCTGTTCCTCAGCCAGCGCCGGAAGTCGCGGGCCGTGCAGGACATCCAACGGCAGCTTCGCCCCGGCATGAACGTGATGACCACCGCCGGGCTGTTCGCCGAGATTCAGGCCGTGGACGACGATCAGGTCCATCTCGAGATCGCCCCCGGAGTCGTCTGCCGGTTCTCGCGGGCTGCCGTCGCCCGAGTCCTCGACCCGCCGACGGACCAGCCGATGGGGTTGGCTGAAGGGGGATTCGGTGACGGGGACCCCGACCACGACATCGAGCGAGACATCGACCGAGGACCGAATGATGGACCGCCGCCAGGAGCACCTGCCTGATGAGACCTGCTGCCTGAGGCGAACGTCCGACGGGCGGCGGAGCGTCCGTCGCGGTATTCCGCGTCGGATGTAGGCATACTTCCGAGTCGGTGGTGCTCCGTCCGATGGGCGGCGGCGACAACCGGATGAGCCCGAACCCGCAGCGGGCGAACTGCCCCTGCGCGGTCGGCGGAATCGAAAGGTAAGCGGTGGCCAAGCGCAGCAACCGTGGTCCGAGCACCAGGCCGATGTGGCTCCGGCTCGGGTCGCTCCTGGGACTTGCCGTCGTGCTGTACGCCTTGATGTTCGTGACCGGAGCGACGGCGCCGAAGCTCGGTCTCGACCTGCAGGGCGGCACCAGCGTGACGCTGACCCCCCGACTCCTCCAGGGCGGGGGACGGCCCAGCAACGGAGCGATCGAGAAGGCCATCGACATCATCCGGCAGCGGGTCAACGGCCTGGGTGTCGCCGAGGCCGACGTGCGACGGGCGGGCAACACCATCGAGATCGCCGTTCCCGGCAAGGGACGTGAGCAGGTCGTCGACCTCGTCGGTCAGACCGCGCAGCTCAACTTCCGCGAGGTGTCCCAGCAGGCGGCCGCAGCGGCTGCGACGCCGGCGCCGACCGGGTCGGCGGCGCCGGCGGTTCCGAGCGGATCGGCGACCCCGAAGCCGTCGACCGCGTCGACGGCGCCGGCTGCGCCGAAGGCGTCCACGACTCCAAAGGCGGCCGGAGCTCCTGCCGCGGTTCCGGCGCCGGGCAACCTTGGCGCTGCCGCGGCGGCGACCCCCGCGGCGGTCTCCCCGGGCGCGAGCGCCCCTGCCGCGACCACGCCAGCGCCGGCCGCGTCCACGCCTGCCACCCCCGCGACCGCGGACACCCCGCCGGCCGATGTCGTGCAGCGCTTCCTCGCGTTGACCTGCAGCAAGACGGACATCCGCAACAGCACTTCGGCCAACGACCCGCCGCAGAGCTGGACCGTGGCCTGTGACGCGCAGGGTGCGACCAAGTACCTGCTCAAGCCCGCCACAGTCGTCGGGACCGACGTATCGGGCGCAACCGCCACGATCCCGCAGACGCAGGGCGGCACCGGCCAGTGGACGGTGGACGTGCAGTTCACCTCCGGCGGCCAGGCCAAGTTCACCCGGCTGACCGAGCAGACGACCGGCAAGCAGGTCGCGATCGAGCTCGACGGCGTGGTCCAGTCCGCGCCGACGATCAACGAGCGGATCTCGGGTTCGGCGCAGATCAGCGGCAGCTTCACGCAGAAGGACGCCGAGGATCTCGCGAACATCCTCAAGTACGGCGCGCTACCGCTCGCCTTCGACAAGTCGCAGGCCGAGTCGGTGTCCGCGACGCTGGGCTCGGACTCGCTACGCGCTGGCCTGATCGCCGGCGGCATCGGCCTCCTGCTGGTGCTCCTGTACTCGTTCCTGTACTACCGCGCGCTGGGGTTCATCACCGTCACGTCCCTCGCGGTCAGCGGGGCGCTGATCTACGCGTGCGTGTCCCTGCTCGGCTCGGCGATCGGCTTCACGCTGACGCTGGCCGGGGTCGCCGGTCTGATCGTGGCGGTGGGTGTCACCGCGGACTCGTTCGTCGTCTTCTACGAGCGCATCAAGGATGAGATCCGCGAAGGCCGCACCGTGCGCACCGGAGTGGACCGGGCGTGGGTCCGAGCCCGCCGCACGATCATCTCGGCCGACACGGTGTCGCTGCTCGCAGCGGTGGCGCTGTACCTGCTGTCCATCGGGTCCGTCCGCGGCTTCGCGTTCACCCTGGGCCTGTCAACCCTGCTCGACCTCGTTGTCGTGTTCCTGTTCACTCACCCGCTGGTGGCGATCCTGGTGCGGCACCCGTTCTTCTCCACCGGGCGCTTCAGCGGCCTGCACGTGGTCAACCGCGGTGGCAGCGGTACCGCGGGTGGCGCCGATTCCGGGACCGCTCGCACACGACTGACCAAGCGACCGACTCTGGGCAATGCCTCCGTCGGACGAGGGGAGGCCTGAGATGTCGTTAGCCACCCGGCTCTACCGCCACGAGGTCAACTACGACTTCATCACGCCGCGCAAGCGCTACTACATGGCCAGTGCGATCGTGATCCTGATCTGTCTCGCCAGCCTCCTGTTCCGCGGCTTCCATCTCGGCATCGACTTCAAGGGCGGCGCGTCCTTCGAGTTCCCGCGCAACGGTCAGAGCATCAGCGTCGCCCAGGACACCGTGCGCGGCGCCGGCACCACCGTCGAGACGGCTCAGGTGCTCTCGAACGCGGGCCGCGTCCGCATCCAGACGCCGCCGCTCGACGAGACCGAGATCAAACGGGTCACCGTCGCGATCCAGCAGCGCTTCAACGTCACCCAGGCTCAGGTCAGCGTCTCCACCGTCGGGGCGTCCTGGGGTTCCTCGATCACGAAGAAGGCCCTCCAAGGCCTCGCCGCTTTCCTGCTCGCGGTGGTCATCTTCATCTCGATCCGGTTCGAACCGAAGATGGCGGCCGCCGCCATCGTGTCGTTGATCCACGACCTCGTGATCACGGCCGGCATCTATTCGATCGTCGGGTTCGAGGTGACGCCGTCGACGGTCATCGCTCTGCTGACGATCCTCGGTTTCTCGCTCTACGACACCGTCGTGGTCTTCGACAAGGTCCGCGAGAACACGGCCGGGCTCGCCAAGGCCGGCAAGCGGACCTATGCCCAGGCCACGAACGACGCGGTCAACCAGACGCTGATGCGCTCGATCAACACCTCGATCATCGCGCTCCTCCCGGTCGCCGCCCTGCTGATCATCGGCGCCGGGCTGCTCGGGGCCGGCACGCTGAAGGACCTGGCGCTGGCCCAGCTCATCGGTCTGGCATCCGGTGCCTACTCCTCGATCTTCATCGCGGCTCCGCTGTTGGTGGACCTCAAGCAGCGTGAGCCGGCGATGCAGCAGCTGAACGCCCGGGTCGCCCGCGCGGAGCAGGCCGCGTCGACCCGGAAGGCGGTCGGTTCCACCGCGGCTGGTGGGGGAGGGACCGCCACGCTGATCAAGGAAACCGACACCGGGCCCGACGCCGACGGGGCCGACGAGGGGTCGAATGATGGGACGGAAGCGGTCTCGGCCGCTTCGCGGGCCGGGCGGACGCCGCCGCGTCGGCAGGCCGCTCCGCGCAAGGCGTCGCGTGGCGGACGATCGAGTCGACCGAGCGGGAAACGCAAACGGTGACGTTCGGCTCGACCGCCGGTGATGTGTTGCGCTCCCACATCCGGGACGTCGCGGACTTCCCGAAGCCGGGGGTGATGTTCAAGGACATCAACCCGCTGCTGGCCGATCCCGTCGCGTTCGGGACCGTCGTGAACGCCCTGGCCGAGCACGCCCGATCTCTGTCGGTCAACAAGATCGCGGGTATCGAGGCGCGCGGCTTCTTCTTTGCGGCGCCGGTGGCTCTCGCCGTCGGCGTCGGCGTCCTACCGATCCGGAAGGCCGGCAAGTTGCCCGGGCCGACCCTGTATGAGACCTACGCGCTGGAATACGGGTCGGCCACGGTGGAGATCCAGAAAGGTGTCGTCGAGGCGGGGGACCGCGTGCTCGTGATCGACGACGTCCTCGCCACCGGAGGTACGGCGGTGGCCGCCGCGGGGCTGTTGCGTGCAGCGGGCGCCGACCCCGTGGCCCTGTCCGTGCTGCTCGAGTTGACCTTCCTGCACGGTCGGGACCGGGTCTCGCCACTGCCGGTCAGCGCACTGCTGCCCGTCTGATCAGCTGAGCTGGCGGCTCCGGCGTCGTGGACCCTTGGTTCCGATGAGATCCGCGGGGAGGCTTTGCGGCGATACGCTTGAGACGCCCGACTCGAGGAGCGGCCCGTGGACGATGGACCTGCAGGAGCTGCCGACGTAGGCGTCCCCGTGGAGACGCCGCAGTCGAGCACTCCTGCGGACAGCGCCCCGCCCGAGACGCCGCGTCCCACTCCCCACCGCCCCGAACCTGCTGCGGAGTCCTC
>DATITC010000152.1:0-33873 GCA_035468175.1 Frankiaceae bacterium
AGACCGGTGCAGATTCCTCCAGCGCGACGTATTCACATAGGTGCCGAACCAGAACGGCGGCGACGGGCGGAGGTAGCGGTATCGACCGCCGCGACCGTTCTGTCTTCGGCGGGCCGATGTGTAGTTCGCCTCTTACCTCGATGGCGATCTGTTCCACCGTCACCCGAGCGCGGGCTAGATCGGCGAGATCGAGGTGGCGGCGGTTCAGACCGGCCAGTTCGCCGATCCGCAGCCCTGCGTAGCACCCGAGCCACACCAACGCCCGGTACCGGTCCGGGACGGACTCGGCCTGGGTTCTCACCTGTTTCGGCGCGAGGAAGCGCATCTCCTTCTGGACGATGCGCGGCAGCGGGACGTTGTGGCACGGGTGATGCGTGATCAGCCTGGCATCGACGGCCGATGTCATCACGGCGGTCAGCAGTTGGTAGCACTTGTGAACGGTGGCCGGAGCCAGGCCCTGGTCCACCAGCTGCTTCACCCAGGCGCAGATCTCCGGCTGCTCGTTGGAGACGAGCGCGCGCGGACCGAAGGCCGACAGCACGTGTCGCCGGAGGTCCGTCTCGTCCCGGACGAGGGTGGAGGCGCGCACGTTCACCCGCTGGTCGAGCCAGGTCCGTGCCCGCTCGCTGAACAGCGTCGCTCCGGCGGAGGGGCTGGCCCAGCGTCCTACGCGGACGGCCTCCTGCTGCTCGGCCAGCCAGGCATGGGCCTCCGAGGCCGTGTCGAACGTGCGGGAGACCAGGCGGCCGCCTGTTGGCCTGAAACGCGCCTGCTGCCGACCCGACGGGGTCAGACGGACGTTTGTGTGGTGCGGCATGGGCCTGCTCCTCAGGCTCCACGGCACCTGGACGACAGCCGCTGTGCGCCGATCACCGTTGCCGGGCTGCCGAAGGTGGCAGTGCGCCGCTGGGCGCGATCGGGCCGGGCGTAGTCGCCCATCGCGGCATGCCACAGGCATGCGCCGTTCCGGATGGCCTGTAGGCGGCCGTTCTCGGTGGCCTGTAGGCGGCCTTTAGTGGCCTGTTTGTGGCCTGTGGCCACGAACCGCCGGTGGTGCAGTAGCCGAATAACGCTGTGACCAGCGCTGATCGAGTGGGCGATACTGGTTTCGAACCAGTGACCCCTGCCGTGTGAAGGCAGTGCTCTCCCGCTGAGCTAATCGCCCGAGCAGCAGAGTCAGATTAGCAAGAGCGCGCGGTGCCCGTCGCGTCCCGAGGGGCAGGGTTAGGCGCCACGGGTCGGGCGTGGCGCAGCAGCGGAGGCGCTCCGCCGCCGTCGCTGCCGGAGGGCCGCGCATGAACGTCGGACAGCACATCGCCGATCGGCTGGTCCGGGCCGTCCAGATCGACATCGACGGGGCACGCTGCGGCCTGCGTTACCCGACCGAGGTGAATCTGACCGGCGACACGACCGCGACGCTGACCGCGCTCCTCCCGCTGCTGCGGCCGGACGGCTCGGCGCCCGACCCGGCCTGGCGCAAGCAGGTCGACGTCGACATGCGGCCGTCCCAGTCCGGTCATCTCACCGGGTTGCTGCTGTCGATGGGTGGCGGGATGCCATACGCCATCGCGGCCAAGAGGGCTCACCCGGACCGGCCCGTCGTCGCTCTCATCGGTGACGGCGCGATGCAGATGAACGGGGTCAACGAGCTCATCGCCATCGCCCGCTACTGGAAGCACTGGCCCGATCCTCGCTTCATCGTGCTCGTCCTCAACAACCGCGAGTTGTCCTTCGTCTCGTGGGAGACGCGGGCGCTCCTCGGCGCGAAACCCGACCCGGCGAACTGCCTGTGGATAAGCGCCGCGGTGTGGCGGACCGTCCTTCTAACGTGCTGCGCATGGCGGATGACGGTCGACACCCGGGGGGCGTGCGCTCCCGCCCGGTGCGCGCGTTCCCGCCGCCCCTCTCCGAGGAGCCGGTGGTCGTCGCGCCTCCGCCCGGCTGCCTCGAGCCGGAGGGGTCGCGTTGGATGACGACGGTCCTGCCTGCCCTGTCCAGTCTGGGCATCGTCGGCTTCGCTCTGGTCAGCGGCTCGGTGCTGTACGTGGTGCTCGGGATCGGCCTGTCGGTGCTCGGGGTCGGCGCCGCCGTCGCCGCGCGCGCCGGAGCGAATCGCGCCCGCCGGCGGCGTCAGGACGGCCTCCGACGCCGCTACGAGGATCATCTTGATGACCGGCACGCGATGTTGGCCGCGCTCGCTGTTGCGCAGCGGGAGTCGATCGAGTTGACCCATCCGGATCCGGGGAACTGGCCGGCGGTCATCGACAGTGATCGCCTGTGGGAGCGGCGCCCCGGCGACGGGGACTTCATGTCGCTGCGGCTCGGACGCGGCCGGGTCCCGCTGGCGACGCCGCTGCGGCTGGAGCCGGCCGCTCCGGCGACCGACGAGGAGCCTGATCTGCGCGAGGAGGCCGACCTCCTCGTCGCCCTGCACTCGCACGTCGACGATGTCCCGATCACGACGAGCCTGTGGCAGAGGTGCTCGCTGGCGGTGCAGGGGCCGCCGGCCTACAGCCGCCCGCTGCTGCGGGCGATCGTGCTGGGGCTGGCGCTGACGCATGCACCGGGCGAGTTGCGGCTCGTCGACGCGCTCGACGAGTCGGAGTCGGCATGGTTGGCCGAGCTTCCGCACACGGTCCGGGTCGTGCCGCCCGACGGCGATCTCGCCGAAGTGTCGCAGCTCGTCAGCAGAGGGCCGGAGAGCGGTGCCCTCGTTTTGGTCCTCGACGTCGACCGCCTGTCCGGAGCGGATGAGCGACGAGTCCTCGATCGCCTCATGAGCTCCGCCGATGGTCGACTTCGACTGCTTCTCGTCGACCACGCCGTGCTCCCGCTGCCGTCGACCACAGCGGTGCTCGCCACGCTGGACGCGGACGGCGGCCTGCAGCTTCGCTTCGCCGACGGCGGTCCGACCCGCCATGTCGCCCGCCCGGACGGCACGTCCCTCGCCGCCGCGACCACGGTCGCTCGGGAGCTGTCGGCGGTCCGGATGCAGAGCACCGCGATGCGACCCACTGCCGGCCCGGTGCGGCTCGCCGAGCTGCTCGACGACGCGGCAGCCAAGCCGGTCAAGCCAGCACTGTCCGTTCCGCTCGGCCGCGACGAGTTCGGCAAGCCGCTCGAGCTGGACCTCGCCGAGGCGGCACGCGGAGGAGCCGGTCCACACGGACTCCTGGTGGGCGCGACCGGGTCGGGCAAGAGCGAGCTGCTCCGCGCGGTGATCACCGGATTGGTCCACCGGCGGAGTCCGGACGAGCTGGCCCTGCTCTGCTGGGACTTCAAGGGCGGCGCCGCCGTCGCCCCGTTCGCCGGGCTCCCCCACGTCCGCGGGACCCTGACCAACCTGGAGACGGACCCCCGGCTGCTGGACCGGGCCGGCCGAGCGCTGCGGGCCGAGGTGGCCCGACGCCAGCAACTGCTCGGGGATGCCGGCGTCGACAGCGTCGACGACCTCAGCAATAGCGGGCGCAGCACCGCCGGCGCGGCGGAGAGTCCCGGACCGGTGCTTCCGACCCTGCTGCTCGTCGTCGATGAGTTCAGCGAGCTTCTCGCCGCCGCTCCCGATCTGCTGGACTTGTTCGTCTCACTGGGTCGCCTCGGTCGCAGCTTGGGCATCCACCTGCTCCTCGCGTCCCAGCGATTCGACGAGGGCAGGCTCCGCGGCCTGGAAAGCCACCTGCGCTACCGCATCTGCCTGCGCACCTTCTCCCCCGCCGATTCGCAGACGGTCCTCGGCACCGACGCCGCCTTCCGGCTGCCGTCGACCCCCGGCAGCGGACTCCTCGCGATCGACGGTCAGGTCACCCGCTTCGACGGGGCCTTCGCCGACGACCTGGACCGGCTCGTCGCCGCCGCCACCGAGCGGTGGCGGCACGTCCGACCACGCGACGCAGACCTCTGGCCGGCGGACCTCCCCGCGACCCTCGCCGCCGACCTACCCGGGTGGCCGGCGTCCGGGTTGCGTCCCGTTCTCGGACTCGTCGACCTCCCGGAGCGGCAAGCGCAGGAGCCGTTCAGCGTCGATCTCACCGCCACCCACGTCGCCGTCGTGGGGGCGGGTCGGTCCGGCCGCACGACCCTGCTCGCGACGCTTTTGATGGCCGTCGCCGCCGGCGCGTCAGCCGGGTCGGTCGCGGTGTACGTGATCACCGACGACGTTGACGCGTTCGCGGCCTTGGCCGAGCTGCCGCACGTCGCCGGGGTGTGCGCCGTGGACGACGAGGAACAGGTCCGGCACATCCTCACCGCCCTGGGGGAGCGCACCAGAACGCGGAGCGAGGACCGGTGCTCCGAGCGGGTGCTCCTGCTCCTGGACGGCTGGCCTCGGCTCCGGCAGGTCGCGGACGAACTCGTCGACCTGCTGGGTCACCTGGCCGCGACCGGGCTGCGGCACGGGACGTCGCTGGTACTGACCGGCAACGGGTGGGCCGACTTCCGCACCGGCATCCGGGAGTACCTGGGTACCCGGTGGGAGCTGCGGTTGGCGGACCCGTACGAGTCCGAGCACGGCCGCCGGTCGGCTGCCGCTCTGCCGCCACTGCCAGGACGCCTGCTCACCCAGCAGGGTGCGGAGGCCCAGATCGCTCTGCCCCGCCCGGACGGCGTCGCGTCGACCGAAGGGCTGATCGAGGCCCAGCACACGTTCGTCCGTGACATCCAGACCCGGGGCGACACCCCGGTGCCGAAGCTGCGACCCGTCCCGCACCAGGTCGCTCTGGACGAGCTGTCGCCGGTACCCGGCGCCGTCCTGCTCGGGGCCGCCGCGGGTGCCGTCGCGGTACGCCTCGACCTCATCCGGTCTGACCGCCATCTCGTGGTGGTCGGCGAGTCGGGTGCCGGTAGGTCGACGACGCTGCGGACGCTGCTCACCCAACTGGTGCGGCTACCACCTTCCGGCCGACCGGACATCGCCGTCATCGACCCGCGCCGCAGCCTGCTCCCCGCGGTCGCCGGTCCGGTGAACTACGCCTACACGCCCAACAGCGCGGCCCGGCTGGTCGGCGAACTCGCGGCCCGGCTCGAGAACCGTCGTCCCGCTGACGACCTCTCCCGCGACGAACTGCTGATCCGGTCGAAACGACCGCCGGCCGAGCGTCCGCAGGTCCTGGTCGTCGACGACTACGACCTGCTTGCGGGCACCGGCCTCTCCGGACCGCTGGGTCCCCTCGTCGAGCTTCTCCCGTTCGCCGTCGAGATCGGCCTGTGTCTCGTCGTCGCGCGGGCGGCTTCGCCAAGGCTCGGGTACGACCCCGGGTGGCAGGGGCTCATCGATGCCGGGGCCACCGCGCTGCTGCTGTCCGCGGATCCGAGCGATGGCCCGGTTCTCCGCGGTATCCGCCCCGTTTCGCGGCCGCCCGGTCGGGGCCTTTTGATCCGTCCACGCCGGGTCCCCGCCCTGGTGCAGGTTGCCGACGCCGACGCCGATGTCGTCGCGGACCTGACTGCGCTTCCGGAAACTCGACGGCTGAGGTCCGCCTGAGCGCGTCGGTCGGCAAACCGGGTGACGACCTTGAGGGGCCAGAAGTGTGATTCGCAACCTGGGCGCGGTTCCCCATCACACGGAGAGGGCATGAGGAGTTACAGCAGTTAACAGTGAGTAGCAAGAGCCTTTGGAAGGTCCGCCGATGAATGCCCGTCAAGACGTTGTCTCCACCGAGCTCAACCTGCGCCTGGTGGTGCCCGGGGGTACTGCCCTTCCAGTGAGCGCTGCTCTACGTTACGACCCGAGCGACCCGTACGCCGTTCACGTCGGCTTCCGCACCGGTGGCGACGAGGTCGTCGAGTGGACCTTCGCCCGTCAGCTCCTCACCGACGGCGTGACCCACCCGGTCGGCGACGGTGACGTGCAGGTGTGGCCGTCGGCCGACACCGGTTCCCAGGTCGTCTGCCTCTCGCTGTCCAGCCCCTCGGGTCAGGCGCTGTTCGAGGTCCCGCTCGCCGGGCTCGTCGAGTTCCTCACCCGCACTTACTCCTCGGTCCCCACCGGGTCCGAGAGCGACTTCGTCGACATCGACGCCGAACTGGCGCTCCTGATGTGGAGCGACCCGCACTCCTGACCCACCCTGGCTGCTTGCCTCGCTGTCGCCGACGCCCTCGAGTCTTTGACTCGGGGGCGTCGTGCATGTGCGGGCCGTTGCGCCGTCCGGCGTCGGGCCGGACAGGTGACTGCGTCGGAATCCGCTGCTCGACGCGTTGCGGTGGTTTGGCCGGAATCCTGCAGTTCATTTAGACAAATGATGGCCGGTGGAGCAGCACCGCGTGAAGCACGAGTGATGTCGCGAGCGACGACTACGCATCTACGCCACCGCAAACGCTCAGCAGACGCGGCCGATCCTGATCCAGACCGTCCCCACGATCGTGGGAGCGCAGAACCAGGAGATCAAGCGCGGGACGACGTACACGATCATCGGTACCGGCATCCCGGGCGCGACGCTGACCCTGCACTTCCACAAGGCGGGCACGCCGTACAGCGACTTCTCCATCGTCCGCCCGGTGCAGGTCACACCCTGGGCTCGTGTCGTTGGCCACAACGCGCCGAGCCCGGATCTGTTCGACGCCGCCTGCGGAGCATGGGTAGGCTGTCAAACGTACGGCCCCCCTGGGGGCCTGCGCGGACGTGGCTCAGCTGGTAGAGCATCACCTTGCCAAGGTGAGGGTCGCGGGTTCGAATCCCGTCGTCCGCTCGGAGAACGAGGCGCGGTCCCGACCCCGGTCCGTCTCAGCCAGGCGGAGTGGCCGAGTGGCTTAGGCAAGGGCCTGCAAAGCCCTGTACGCGGGTTCGATTCCCGCCTCCGCCTCTGCGGCGCTGCTCCCCCAGTAGCTCCGCGGCACGATCCCTAGCGACTCCGTCGCATCGGGGCGATTAGCTCAGGGGGAGAGCGCTTCCCTGACACGGAAGAGGTCGTAGGTTCAAATCCTACATCGCCCACCGGCCCTGACCTGCGGAAACGCTGGCCAGGGCCGTTTTTTTGTCCTGAGCCCACCCCACGCCTGCCCCCAACAACGGCTGCCCACCCGGCAATAATTGTCGGAGGAGGCGTGACATTGTCTTCGTGGCAAGTATCGAGCGCCTCCCAAACGGCAAGGGCACCCGCATTCGGTGGCGCGACCCAGCGTCCGGCAAGCAGCGCGAGAAGCGCTTCAAGGTGCACAAGCCAGCACAAGCCTTCATAGCTCATCGGCGGCCTGGCCGGTGAGCGCGTCGATCCGGGTGGCGGCGGTCGGCCCGGCGAGCCGACGGGCCCGGTCGGCGCGCCGCGGCCGGCAGGTCGTCGTCGAGCACCCGGTCCACGTCGGCGCGCAGCTGGCGGACGACCGAGGGGCCCGCGCAGCCCGCGGGCCAGCGCGGCGTCGGTGAACGGTGTGACCGAGGCGGGCTCGACCGCCGCATAGAGCGGCGATGCACGGAGCTGAACCGCTCGAAGAGGCTGATGTCCCGGCTGGCGGCCGGGTTGAGCAGCGCGACCACCAGCCTGGGCCCGACGTTGCGGCCGTCACGCCCAACCCGGCCGGCGACCTGGATGTACTGCGCGGTGGTCTTCGGCTGCCGGACGACGGTCAGCAGCCCGAGCCGGTCTCGTGATCCGGGACCGCCGCTCCGCCGGATTCTTCTGAGACTTCCGCCATCCGCTGAGGTAGTGCCGCGGTAGGGCGAAGGGTGGGTGTCGGGGACTCCGAGCTTGCGGGGCGGAGAGAAACCTCCCTCGTGCCGCTGGGATCGACGTCGTACTCCGTCCCGCGGACCCGGAGGCGGAGCGGAGCCCGCAGCTGACGTCGCCCGCTGACGATCAGCCGGTCGTGGGTGATGCGGATTTGGATGCCGTGGTGCTCGCGATACCGCACACGGAAGGAGAGCTCGCTCAACGCGTCCGGCAGATACGGATCCAGCCAGAGCTGGCCGTCGCGGGTGTCCAGGCCGGTGAATCCACGCTGCAGCAGGTCGATGGTGCCCGCCATCGCGCCGAGGTGAATACCTTCGGCGGTCGTGCCGCCCTGCGAGTCGTCGATGTCGCTGCGGAGCGCTTCGAGGAAGTAGTCCCAGGCTTTCGGGCGATCACTACGGGCCAGCGCCCAGGAGTGCACGAGCTTGGACAGCGTCGACCCGTGCGCAGTCCTGTCGAGGTAGTACTCGATATTGCGGCTGATGAAGTTCGGGTCGAAGCTGTACCCGAGCCGTTCGACCAGCTCGCGGATCTGGTCCTCCGAGAGCACGTAGAAAAGCATGAGCGCGTCCGCCTGCTTCGACAGCCGGTAGCGGTTCGTGGTGTCGCCCTCGGCCTCGAGGATGCGGTCGAGGCGGCTGACGTCCCCGTAGCGCGCGGTGTAGTCCCCCCAGGGAAGCTCCTCAAGCCGCTCATAGCCCTCGAACTGGCTGAGGATGCCGTCGCCGTGCCAGCACAACCGCATCTTCCGGCTGATGTGCTCCCACCGCTCGAGCTCCTCCCGGGACACGTCGAGCAGGTCGAGAAGCTGCTGCCGGCGGTGTGTGGGGAGCTCCCGCAGACAGTCGAGGGCGTGGGTCAACACCCACACGACCATGAGGTTGGTGTAGGCGTTGTTGTCGATTCCGGGCTCGGTCTTCCAGGGGTAGGCGTCGTGGTATTCGTCCGGCCCCATCACGCCGCGCACGTCGTACCGGTCGTCGACCCGGTCGTAGGTCGCGAGGCTCGAGAAGAACTTGGCGACCTCCAGGATGAGTTCCGCGGCATACTCGCCGAGGAAATCCATGTCGCCGGTTGCCTCGTAGTACTGCCAGGCGCTGTAGGCCACGGCGGCACTGATGTGTCGCTGCAGATGGGAGTTGTCCCGCAGCCACCGGCCGGAGCGCGGGTTCAGGTGCAGCGTCTGACTCTCCTCGCGTCCGTTTGATCCGCTCTGCCAGGGAAAGCACGCGCCGCGGCAACCGATCTCGTGGGCGGCGCGGCGGGCCTGCGGCAGCCGCCGCCACCGGTACATCAGCAGCGTGCGGGACAGCTCCGGCATCCTGAGGTTGAGGTACGGATGGACGAACATCGCGTCCCAGAAGACGTGCCCGCGGTACGCCTCCCCGTGCAGGCCGCGCGCGGGGATACCGACGTCGATGTCCACCGAGTGCTCGGAGAGCGTCTGCAGCAGGTGGAACAGGTGCAGGTGCAGGATGAGCGCGGTGCGCTCATGACCGTGGATCTCCAGATCGCATCGGGTCCAGAGGTGGTCCCAGGCGAGGACGTGCCGCGACAGTGCCGCGCCCAGCTCGGGCAGGCAGCGCACCTTCTCCCGCGCTTCGACCGACGGCTCGCTGATGCCCTGGTCTCGCGAGGTGAACATGGTCGCCACCTTCTCGACCGTGTGCCGTTCTCCTTGCTGCATCTCGAGCAGCAGCTCCTGGCCCACGTAGCCCTGCTCCTCGATGTGGTGGCGCTCGACCTTCGCGGCGACGTCATCGACGAGGACTCGATGACGCGCGGCGATCGAGATCCGCACCCTCGACTGCGTGGTTTCGACGTCGAGCGCCACGGCGTCGTCGCCGATCGCGTCGGCCGCGCCAAGAAGCAAGTGCTGGCCGGACAAGCCCTGGTAGCGAAGGACGCCGGCGTTCGCCACGCGTCCGTCGATACCGGAGCGCACGACGAGCCGGCCGGACCAGTTCAGGGCCACGAAGGTGCTGTCGAGGCAGGCGAGGTACGGATCCGCCATGGAGATAGCCCGGCGCTGGGCCACAGCCGTGCGCCGACCGGCGGAGTCCTTGAAGTGGAAGCGGCGGGTCAGGATCCCTCGGCGCAGGTCGAGTTCCTGGACGTAGTGACTGACCGACATCTGGGCCAGGTCCACCCAGTCGCCGTCGTCGGGCCGAAAAGCGAGGGATTGCCAGTCCGGCAGGTTGACGATGCTTTCGTTCTCGATCTCGCGCCCCGCCGTGGTATCTCGTAACCGATTGAAGACCCCCGCGGCGTAGGTGGCGGGATAGTGCACGCCGTCGGCTCGGCATTCCGGAGCGGCGCCGCGGGTCGCCCACCTTCCATTCCCGAGCGCGCACAGGACTTCGCGCAGTCCCTCGGACCCGGGGTCGAGGCCCGCGTAGCGCAACCGCCAAACGGTCATGGTGCAGGTTCCGCCCACCGGACGGCGGACGCAACACTCCGCCCTCCCCAGGGACCTTGGATCCGAAGACACGGGACCTCGCGCGATGCCCGTGTACGCGTCACACCCGGGGAAGAGCACCCCCGTGTCGAGGTCCGGGATCTGCAGCCGATGTCATCACCTCGTTCAACTCAGACATGCTCCTGTGTTGGTACATCGAGTCGAGCAGCGGCCGGTACCTCGTCTCGACGACCTTGCGCTTGATTTCATGCCTGTGTCAGCTCACCGTCGTCAAGGACGGGTCGTGGTCGAGAATCCAAAAGTCCTTGATCGCCTCCCAGCGGTTGAGTCGGCCGTTGAGTTCGTCGACGCAGCCGTGCACGTATCGGTGGACGGCTGGATCCACGGTCAGCGAGGGTGTGATGCTGCTCGGCACGGTGCTGGACCAGGACGTCGAGGAGTGGGAACGGATGATCGCGGTGAACCAGAAGGGTCTGCTGTACATGACCAACGCCGCCCTGCCGCACCTGCTCGCCGCAGCAAACGACGGGTTCCGGTCGCCCTCGCCGACCTGCGCGACCGGATCAACGCGACCATGCGCGACCGCGGCCTGGAAGCGACTCTGACCTTCGGGCCGTCGTACTTCATGCGCACCAAGCTCCCCGATCCGGCGGTCCTGCGCCGGCTGTGGCGACGAGAGCTGCTGCCGATGCTGCGCGAGCACCACTGCGGCGACGACGCCGCCCTCGCTGCCTACCGCTTCGAGGACTGGGCGACCGAGCTCGGACTCCTCCCACCCACCGGAAACACTGACGGTGCCGGCCCGGACTGACCTCGCCCGCCTGCGCGAGGGGCAGGTACTTGATGGCGTACAGCTCACCAGCCCGGAGGCCGCTGCGCTGAACGCGACCCGGCTCGTCACGTCCAGCCGGCCTACAACGGCTGCTCACCGAGGCCACCGTCCCCGCCGCCGGCGCGGCCCTGGCGCCGGTGGACGGCAACCCGGCTCAACGCTCGCTTGCACCGGCTGCTGCACCTCGCCGACCTCATGCTCGACCACGCGACCGTGGAGCACCCGCCGGCAACGTTGAAGTACACGGCTTCGTCCTGTCGATGCCGTGGCTGTTCGAACGGCTCGTCGGCCAGCTGCTCGGCGAAGCTGCCGGCCCCATCGCCGTCCGGGAGCAGCAGACCCGGCTGCTGGACGCTCTCGGCCGGCTGACGATCCGCCACGACCTGCTGTTCGTCGACGGTCGCATCGTCGTCGCCGTCGCTGACACCAAGAACAAGCTGCTCGACGACCAGGGCCAGCTCCCGAACGCGGACGCCTACCAGCTCGACGCATACTGCGCTCGACTCGGACTCGACACCGGCCACCTCATCTACGCCGGCGGCGACGACCCGCGGCCGGACCCGTACGAGATCCTCGGCAGCGACATTCGCCTCGTCGTGCACAGCGTCGACTTGGACCAGCCCATCCCAGTTCTGGAGCACCGGGTCTGGCAGCTGCACGCATGATCAAGGTAGCGGCCCTACCAAGAAAGGTGCGCTTCCCTGACACGGAAGAGGTCGTAGGTTCAAGTCCTACATCGCCCACCGGCTCTGACCTGCGGAAACGCTGGCCAGGGCCGTTTTGCTTGTACCGTTCCGGCTGGGCGGTGTGGCCGGTCCGTCTGCGTCGTGTGGCCGTTCCGGCTCTGTCGGCGGCCGAGCCCCTTCGGCCCGCACGGATTGTCGACCGAAACGCCGGGCAGGCCCAGCGCATGACCGACGACTTCCACCTGCAGCGGTTCATCGACGCGCAGAACCGTTCCGGCGTCTACGACCAGGCACTGCGAGAGCTGCGCGAAGGCCGCAAGCGATCCCACTGGATGTGGTTCGTCTTCCCGCAGATCGCCGGGCTCGGGCACAGCGCGATAGCGCAGACCTTCGCCGTCTCCGGTCGGGAGGAAGCGCAGGCCTTCCTCGCCCACCCGGTGCTCGGAGCTCGGCTCGTACAGACCAGTGCCGCTCTGCTCGACCTGGACGGCACCGACCCGGTCGCCGTGTTCGGCGGCATCGACGCGCAGAAGCTGCGGTCGTCGATGACGTTGTTCGACACGGTGGCCGGCGATGACGAACCGGTGTTCCGCTCGGTCCTCGACCGATACTTCGGCGGCGAACGCGATCAGGCGACGACGAACCGGCTCTGACGCGGCGGGTCAGTCGTTGCCGACGACGAGCCGGAACTGGTCCCGCTTCACGTGCAGGTTCCACAGGTGGTCGGCGAGCACCGCGGGGTCTCGCTCCGGGTCGCCGGCCTCGATCTTGCCGGGAATGATCAGCTGCGAGACCTGGATGCCCTCCTCGCCGAGGACCTCGTTCAGCAGCTGCGCATAGGCCGCCTGGCCCGCGAAGGCGACGGACGTACCGGTGACCCGCCGACTGGGGGTGATGGCCGAGCCTCCGTTGACGAACAGGATCGTGCCGCGGTTCGGCCCGAGGAAGCGCATCCCGGGTACCACCTGGTGAACCGCGGCGACCGGCCCGTAGATCGAGAACTCGACCGGTCCGACGAGGTCGGCCGGCGTCGTCTCGAGCACCGGTCGCATGAAGTCCTTCTGCGGCAGCGGGCTGTACTGGAGCACCTCGATCGGACCGAGCGTCTCGGTTGCCCGCTCGAGCGCAGCGGCGATGGACTCCGGGTTGCGGACGTCGGCCGCGAACCCGGACGCGTGCACCCCGTCCGCGGCCAGGCCGTCGGAGAGCGCGTCCAGCCGCCCCTGGTTGCGGGAGAGAAGTGCGACCGAGAAGCCCTCCGCACCGAAGCGACGGGCCACCGCCCCGCCGAGTCCCGGGCCGGCACCAATGATCGCGAGAGTCGTCACCTCCGGTATATGGCGCTGCGGGCTCCGAATATGCGTGGACTAGCCGCTGCCAGGTCAGGCGACGACGCCGGGCGGTCACTACTCACGCGCCAGGGGACCTGACATCGCCCCCCTGAGTTGCGTTGTGTGCGCGGGGAACGGATCCACTACCGCGCGACCTCAGCAGAGATGGTCCGAGGGCTTCACCGCCGCCGCGCCCACCCACCTGTTCCTTGTTCAGCGGTGACAGCACCGGGACCCGGGAGCTCACCACCGGAGCCGGGATCCTGCCCGTCGGCGGCTGGTGGGGGCTCCACCGCCACACCGCGACCGAGACCTACTCCATCGTCGAGGGATCCGGCGTGGTGCGGATACAGGGCGTCGATCACCCCGTGGGGCCGGGTTCGGCGGTGCTGATCCCCGGGGATGCGGAGCACGGCATCTGGAACACGGGCAAACACCGAGCTACGGATGTTCTACGTGTTCGCCGCGCACGCGATGACCGACATCGAGTACCACTTATCGGCCGAGGAGCAGGACGCGCGGGCCTCGTAGCGCCCCAGCCACCGTGACGCGCACCGCGGTTGGCAGGATGTCCTCGTGTCTCTGCCTCGTCGGAACAAGGCCCTCGCTCTCGTCGTCGCGTCGCTGGGCCTCGCTGCCTGCAGTGGTTCCGGTTCCTCCGGCGGACCACCGGCAGGGCCGGCAGGGTCGGCGTCGGCAGCGACCGGCATCAGCATCCTGGTGACCAACGACGACGGGGTGACCGCACCCGGCATCGACATCCTCGTGAACCGTCTGCGCACGCTGCCGAACGTCGCGGTCACCGTCGTCGCCCCCGCCGACAACCGGAGCGGTGCCGGCGGACGCACGACCCCGGGGGCGCTTCGTTCCGCCCCCGCGGCGACCGCGAGCGGATACCAGGCGACGGCGGTCGACGGCTACCCGGCCGACACCGTGCGGGTCGCCCTCGACGATCTGAAGCTGCATCCCCGACTCGTCGTCAGCGGGATCAACAAGGGCCAGAACATTGGGCCGATCGCCGCGATCTCCGGCACTGTCGGGGCGGCCCGAGCCGCCGCGCAGCGCGGCATTCCCGCAATCGCGGTCAGCACCGGGACGCCCGCCGCGGACGGCCAGTACGACTTCGCCATCGGCGCGGACTACGCGATCCGAGAAGTGCAGAAGGAGCTCACCTCACCCCCCA
Source organism: Frankiaceae bacterium (assembly GCA_035468175.1). GTDB lineage: Bacteria > Actinomycetota > Actinomycetes > Frankiales > Frankiaceae > JAVEDQ01. Next base: position 14,113 of record DATITC010000152.1, read on the forward strand.
ACCCTGCGACGATCGCCAACCTCAACGTGCCCAGCTGCGCCACCGGACAGGTCCGCGGCCTGCAGGAGCTCCCGGCGGAGAACAAGCCGGACGTCCGGGCGTTGGCGACGAGTTCCTGTACGTCGACGCGCCCGCCGAGCACTGAGGTCGGCTCGTTCGTCGACGGCTTCGCGGTACTCACCCGCATCCCGGCCCGGCCTTAGTCGCCGGGGGCGGCTGGCTCGAGCGGCGCGCCCACCGTCTTCGTCGACGCAGCTGATGCAGCCGACGCAGCGAGTGGACTCCAGACCTACGAAGCCAACCGCTCACGCGCCCGGCGAGAGCCGCTCGGTTCGACACCGTCTTCAGACCCGGTGATCTCGGCCCACACCGCGTCGAGGGAGAGCCCGAGGACGTCGGCAATCGCTGCGATGGTCGAAAACGCAGGAGTCGCTACGCGGCCCGACTCGATCTTCCGAAGGGTCTCCGGTGACACGCGCGCATCGAGCGCGGTGACGAGCATCGAGCGCTCCCCTCTGGCGCGACGCAACAGGGCACCGAGGCGCTGCCCGCGCTCGACCTCCGCGGCGGTGAGCGGCAGCCTGACCATGACTCCAATTCTAATACCGGGATAATATGGCCGGGATACTTATCGGTGAGAGGAATGCACCCGCGTGATCGAGATCCTGAGCCCTACTGACATGCCCCGGGCTAAGGAGGCGGGCGCCCTGGTCGCTGACATCCTGCAGACGCTGCGGAACCGCTGCGCAGTGGGTACGAATCTCCAGGAGATCGACCGTTGGGCCAAAACCATGATCGTCGAGGCCGGGGCGCTGTCCTGTTACGTCGACTACGAGCCAGCCTTCGGACGCGGGCCGTTCGGCCACTACATCTGCACGTCAGTGAATGACGCCGTGCTCCACGGACGGCCATACGACTACACCCTCGCGGACGGCGACCTGCTGACGCTCGACCTCGCCGTCTCCCAGGGCGGAGTCGTGGCGGACTCCGCGATCAGCTTCATCGTGGGCGACTCGAAACCGCCGGAGAGCGTCGCGCTGATCAGTGCGACCGAACGAGCGCTGTACGCCGGCATCGCCGCTGCGGGCCCTGGCGCGCGCATCGGCGACATCTCGCACGCCATCGGCTCGACCCTCACCGAAGCGGGATACCGGGTGAACACCGACTTCGGCGGCCACGGCGTCGGGTCAACGATGCACCAGGACCCGCACGTCTCAAACATGGGGAAGCCGGGCCGCGGTTACCTACTGCGCCCCGGGTTGCTCCTGGCGCTGGAGCCGTGGGTCATGGCGGACACCGCCGAACTCGTCACGGATGCCGACGGGTGGACGCTCCGAAGTGCGACCGGCTGCCGGACAGCCCACAGTGAGCACACGATCGCCATCACCAGCACCGGAGCCGAGATCCTCACCATGCCGAAGCAGGCGTACCCCTGACGTCGTGGCCCCGCGCTGATCGCTAGCCCCGATCAGCCGACCTTGGGCCATCGGACTATCCCCCGGCGGGGTCCGCCGGCAGCGGGGGCGGCAGGCGACCGGCTCGTTCATCCGCACTGAGCTGCCGGTACTGCTGGAAGTAGAGGATGGCCGCGTACCAGTAGAGGGCCGTGCCCCAGAGCGCGAAGGCCCAGGCGATCGGCCGGCAGGCGGTGGCGAACCAGTTGTGGCCGGTGGTCGCGAGCAGGAACGGGAACGCGTAGAGCAGGTTGAAGGTGGCCGCCTTGCCGAGGAAGTGCACCGGCAGGGCGTTGCCGAAGCCCATCCGCCGCAGCCCGGGAACCGTGGTCAGCAGGGCCACGTCGCGGAGCACGAGCACGATCAGCAGCCAGAGCGGCACGATGCCCCGGATCGTCAGCGCGATCAGGGTGCTGGCGATGTAGAGCCGGTCGGCCAGCGGGTCGAGCAGCGTCCCCAGCTTGCTGGTCTGGTTCAGCATCCGGGCGAGCTTGCCGTCGAGGTAGTCCGTGACCCCGCTGACCATGAGGATGATCAGCGCCCAGCCGTCGGCGTGCGGGCCCAGCACCAGGTAGAGGAACAGCGGGACGCCGAGCAACCGCAGCGTGGACAGCGCGTTCGGGATCGTGAGCAGCCGGTCGTTCGCGATCTCTCGGGCCGACGGCAGCTCGCTCACCCGGAGAACGCTAGCCGAATCGGCCGCCGATCGACCCTTCCGGCTACATGAAGTTGCGGGTGTGCAGCGCGGACAGCTCCGCCGCCTCGTCGGGCGGGCAGGTCAACCGAAGCGGCCGGTGATGTAGTCCTCCGTGCGCTTCTCACTCGGGTTGGTAAAGATCTTGGCCGTCTTGTCCATCTCCACCAGCCGGCCGGGCTTGCCGACCCCGTCCAGGTTGAAGAAGCCGGTACGGTCGCTGACCCGCGACGCCTGCTGCATGTTGTGGGTGACGATAACGATCGTGTACTGGTCCTTGAGCTCGCCGATCAGGTCCTCGATGGCCAGCGTCGAGATCGGGTCGAGAGCCGAGCACGGCTCATCCATGAGCAGCACCTCGGGTTCGACGGCGATCGCCCGGGCGATGCAGAGGCGCTGCTGCTGACCACCGGACAGGCCGGCGCCCGGCTTGTTCAGACGCCCGTCGACCTCCTGCCACATGCCGGCTCCGCGCAGCGACCGCTCGACCGCGTCGTCGAGCAGCGACTTCTTACGGGTCCCGTTGAGACGCAGACCGGCCGCGACGTTGTCATAGATGGACATGGTCGGGAACGGGTTCGCCCGCTGAAAGACCATGCCGATCGTGCGCCGCACCGTCACCGGGTCGACGCCCGTGCCGTAGATGTCGTCTTCGTCCAGCAGGATCTTCCCTGAGACCCGCGCCCCGGGGATCACCTCATGGAGCCGATTGATGGACCGCAGCACAGTCGACTTACCACAACCGGACGGGCCGATGAAGGCGGTCACCGACTTGGGCTCGATGACCAGGGAAACGTCGGACACCGCCTCGAAGTCGCCGTAGAAGCAGGAGAGGTTCTCGAGCTCGATGCGCTTTGCCATGATCAGCTCCGGACAAGACTGTTGCGACGGGAGAGCAAGCGGGCAGCGACGTACAGCACGAGGACCACCACGATAAGCACGAGCGCGGCGCCCCAGGCTCTGTTCACGAAGTTGTCACCAGCCGACGCGGCTTGGTCATAGACATAGGAGGCCAGCGCGCTCTGCCGACCGTGGAAGGGGTCGGTGTTGATGGAGTCCAGCGTCTGCGCGGTGAGCAGGAGCGGAGCGGTCTCCCCCGTCACGCGACAGACGGCGAGCATGACGCCGGTGGTGATACCCGCCGAGGCAGTCGGCAGCACCACCCGCAGGATCGTCTTCCACCTCGGCACACCGAGGGCATAGGACGCTTCCCGCAGGGAGTCAGGGACCAGCTTGAGCATCTCTTCCGACGAGCGGATCACGATGGGGAGCATCAGGATCGTCAGCGCCAGGGCGGCAGCAAATCCTGACGGACCCCGCGGGATCACCCAGAAGGCGTAGATGAACAGACCGGCGACGATCGAGGGGACGCCGGTCATCACGTCCACGACAAACCGGACCGTCAGGGCGAATCTGCCCCGACCGTATTCGGCGAGGTAGATCGCGACCAGCAATCCGAACGGCACGGCGATCAGCGACGTCAGCAGCACGGTTTCAAGCGTGCCGATGATCGCGTGGTAGACCCCGCCGCCGGCGTCCAGCGGACCGACGCCCCGCATTGAGTGGGTGAGGAAGTCCAGGCTGATCGCCTGCGCCCCGCGGTACACGGTGTAACTCAGAACGAATACCAGCGGCAGAAGGGCCGCGAGCACCGCCAACCGGATCCCGAGCGTGAGCAACCGGTCGTAGGCCTGTCGGCGACCCTCACGGGCAAACGACGTTGTCGTCTGCACGACGGCGTAGACGAGGACCAGGACCACGAGAAAGTCAGCGCGGCCAGCGAAGCCCGTGAGCGCGAACAACGCCAGCGTGAAGGCCACCGAACCCAGGCCCACGAACACCAGGTCGCGCCGACTCAGGCGATCGCTCGCGAGGAGACTGCCGCCGCTGGTCTGGGCCCGGCGGTCGGCGAGCAGGGAACTCACGCTGCCCCCTTGGTGTCGAGCCGACCGTTCCGATAAATGATTCCCCGCGCAACCATGTTCACCGCAAGGGTGATGACGAACAAGACCAGGCCGGTGGCAATGAGCGCGCCACGCCCGGTCGGGTCCGCTTCCCCGAACTTGGTCGCGATGTTGGCTGCGATCGTGTTGCCACCCGTGGAACGCAGCACCTGGATCGAGACCTCGAAGGAGGCGGAGAGCACCAGCGCGATCGCGATCGTCTCACCGAGTGCCCGACCGAGCCCGAGCATGATCGCGCTCACGACCCCAGACATCGAATAGGGCAGAACCGCCGTCCGGATCATCTCGAGTTTGGTCGCTCCCAAGGCGAGCGCCGCTTCGCGGTTGGCCTGCGGCACCTGGGTGAAAACCTCACGGCTGATGGCGGCGACGATCGGCAGGATCATGACCGCGAGCACGATGCTCGCCAGGAAAATCGATCGACCGACCGCTCCGACATCGTTCTTGAATAGCGGAATCCACGAAAGATGATCCTGCAACCAGGTCTGCAGCCCCTCCGAGCGACTCAGTAGGAAGCCGACCCCCCACAGTCCGTAGACGACGGAGGGGACCGCGGCCAGTAGGTCCACCAGGTACCCGAGGGGTCGACCGATCTTGGGTGGGGCGTACTCCGTCACGAACAGGGCCACCCCCACCGCCACGGGTACCGCCATGACCACTGCCAGCAGACTCGTGAGGACGGTCCCGAACGCCAGTGCGCCGATACCGAAGACCGGCGGCTTCTGGTCGGTCAGGAACTGCTTCTCGGTGAGGAAATTACTGCTGTCGTCTCGAAGCGCGGGTAGGGCGCGGGAGATCAGGAAGATTGCGATCGCGGCGATGATCACGAGGATGAGCAAGCTGGCCAGACCGGTGAGCCCCGAGAAGATTTGGTCCCCGCGCCGCTTGCGCACTCCGGTCCGGGCAAGGTTTCCAGACCCGGTGTACCCGGAGCCCGGCGGCGGCGACGAGCCCGCCGAGACCTGCTCGTCGGCGCTCGGGGCAGCTTTGTCTGGCTCCCGGCGGCCGTTGTCTGTCACTTGCGGCCCTCTCCTTGGACGTCATGCATGGTCCCCGAAACTGTTCGGCCCCTCGACCAACCTGGTGCGAGGGGCCGAACAGCAAGCCGACTAGCCGATAGCGGCCACGACAGGCTGCACCTTGCTCGCGATCGCGTCCGGGAGTGGCGCGAAGCCCAGCGCCTCCGCCGAACTCTGCCCCTTGCCGGTGGCGTAGGTGAGGTAAGCCTTCAGTGCCGGGCCGGCCTTGTTGCCCTTGTTGCAGGTGATCACGTACGAGACGGCCGATACCGGATAGGCACCGGCAGCCTTGGTCGCATAGTCGGCCTTGACGATCACGCTGCCAGCGCTCTCACTGGTCTGAGCTGACGCCAGCGCGGCACCCACGCTCTGCCCGGTGGCGGAGACGAATTCGCCTGCGCCGTTCTTGACCTGGGCTTCGGGCAGGCTGTTCGCCTTCGCGAAGGACTGCTCGACGTAGGTGATGCCGCCCGCGGCGCTCTTCACGGCGGCGGTGACGCCGTCAGAACCCTTGGCGGCCTGCCCGCCCGGCCACTGCAGCTCCTTGCCCGTGCCGAGCTTCCAGTCGCCGCCTGCGGTCTTGTCCAGAAAGTTCGACGTGATGTCCGTGCTGCCCGAACTGTCGGATCGGTGTACCGGCTGCACCGGGATCGAAGGAAGGCTCACTCCAGGGTTGTCCGCCACGATCTTGGGGTCATTCCAGGTCTTGATGGTGCCCTGGAAGATGCCAGACAGCGTCGCCGGGGAGAGCTTGAGGCTCGCCACGCCGGGGAGGTTGTAGGTGAAGATGATGGCGCCGGCGGTGACCGGGTACTCGATCGCGGCGTTGCCGCTGCCGCACCGGGTGTTCGCCTTCGACTGCTCGTCCGGCTTCATGACCGAGTCGCTGCCGGCGAAGTCGACTTGGTTGTCGGTGAAGGACTGGATGCCCGCGCCGGAACCGGTGCCGTTGTAGTTGACCTGCGCACCGGAACACGCACCGGTGTAGTCCTTGATCCACTGCAGCTGGATGTTCTTCTGGAAGGTCGAGCCGGCCCCGGTGAGGGCGCCGGTGCCGCAGGGGATGCTCCCGGCCGAGGGCGCATTTGCGCCGCTGGTGCCTGAGTTGTTGTCGCTGCCGCAGGCGGTGAGGCCGAGCAGGCCCCCGCCGAGCACCAGGATGGCTGCGGGAGTTCCCAACAGTCGCTTCGTCGACACACTTGCCCCTTCGTGGTCCCGGCGTCTGCTCGCCGAAAAGTGACTCTCTGTCCCCCTCAACGCTAGGGACGAGGGCCGACCATCCGCCCCCATTCAGGTGAACGGCGGGTGAAGGGCTGGCGACGGGTGACTCGCGGCCGGCCTTCCGGGCAGTCAGGCGGTGCCGTCGAAGCGGTATCCGACACCCCGGATGGTGACCAGGTGACGCGGGATGGACGGGTCGGGTTCAAGCTTGGCGCGCAGCCGCTTGACGTGTACGTCCAGTGTCTTCGTGTCCCCGAAGTAGTCCGAACCCCACACCCGGCTCATCAGCTGCTCGCGGGTGAGTACCCGGCCGGCGTTACGGAGCAGGACCTCCAGCAACTCGAACTCCTTGAGCGGCATCGGCACCTGCTCACCACGGATCGTCACGACGTGCCGGTCGGCGTCGAGCCGGACCGGTCCTGATTCGAGGGCGTCGCTCGACTCGGTGCTCTGGCCCCGACGGCGGAGCACGGCCCGGATCCGGGCGACCAGCTCGCGGGTGGAGAACGGTTTGGTGACGTAGTCGTCGGCACCGATCTCGAGGCCGACGACCTTGTCCACCTCGCTGTCCTTGGCCGTCAACATCACGACGGCCACGTCGGCCCGTTGTCGGAGCTGACGACAGACCTCGAGACCGGACAGCCCCGGGAGCATCAGGTCGAGCAGCACGACGTCGGCGCCGCTGCGATCGAACTCGGTGAGCGCGGCTGGGCCGGAGGTGGCAACACCCACCTCGAAGCCCTCCTTGCGGAGGAGGAAGGACAGCGCGTCGGAGATCGACTCCTCGTCCTCGACCACGAGCACGCGGGTCATCGGCCGCCCCGCCGACGCGGTGACACCGGGGGGGCTGACACCGGGGGGGCTGACACCGGGGGAAGCGACACCAGGGGAACGGCAGGGCTCACGTCGTCCTCCGATGGAAAGGCGGGGGAACCGGGCTGGTGCGGGGCATGTGAGAACTCCGTTGATCGGGTGGCGGCGTGGCGCTCGGGCGCAGGAAACGCCTCCCGGCCGGGCAAGCAGAGCGTGAACGACGAACCGGCGCCGGGGGCGCTCCAGACCCGGACCTCGCCGCCATGGTTGCGGATGATGTGCTTCACGATCGCGAGACCCAACCCGGTGCCTCCGGTGGCCCGACTCCGCGCCGGGTCGACGCGGTAGAAGCGTTCGAAGATGCGGTCGAGGTCCGCCTCAGGAATCCCGAGCCCCTGGTCGGTCACGGTGACCTCCCACGAGCCGTCTCGCGGGCGGATACCGACGCCGACCCGCGTCCCGTCCGGGCTGTAGTTGATCGCGTTGTCCAGGAGGTTCGCGACGGCGGTGACCAGCTGCGGCTCCACTCCGGGAACGACGGCACCGCTCGGGGCCCCGCGGACGACGCTGATCTCCTTCGCGTCGGCGTGCGGCGCCACCCGGTCGACGGCCTCGCTCACCACGTCGTCAAGGTTCACCGGCACCGGTGTCGGGAGCGCCTCGGCCCCCTGCAACCGGGACAGGTCGAGGAGCTCGGACACGAGCCGGCCCAGTCGGGCGGACTCGTGCGAGATGCGCTCGACGAAGTGCCGAGCCGAATCGGCGCCGTCCGGATCGCCGATCGCCTCAAGGGCGGCTTCGGCGAGCAGCCGCAGCGCGCCGACCGGCGTCTTGATCTCATGGCTGACGTTGGCGACGAAATCGCGCCGCACGACGTCGACGCGGTGGGATTCGGTGAGGTCTTCGACGATGTGCGCCACGACCCGCTCGGGCAGTGGCACGGCGGTGACCCGCACCTGCAGGACCCGGCGCGGCAGCCCCCCGGTCGGCAGCTGGAGCTCCGAGGTGGTGCCGCCGGACTGCCGCCCGACACGGGCGATGCTCCGCAGCGGGTCGAGCGGTCCCCGCCGGTCGAGGAGTCCGAGGTCGTGCGCCCGGCGGTTCGCGAGCAGCACGTCCTCGTCCGGATCGAGGGCGAGCACGGCGAGAGGTGCCCCGTCGAGGACCACCCGGGACAGCTCGGCGACCGAGCGCGCGTGGCCGACCTCGGGTTCGTCCGTGCCTGCCGACCCGTTTTGACGGACGGCGACGTAGGCCGCGAGCGCACCGGCCAGCAGGCCGACGATCAGCGCACCGAGGCCGACCAGCAGCACGCCGAGTCCGGACATGCGAGAATCGTAGGCAGTAATGACTTCTCGCGAACGCGGCGGACCTGGGTGTCCACCTGACGTTCACGAACTGGTCACTCGCCGTTCCGGACGGGCGGTGCGGACCCGTTTAGCGTGGCGAACCTGATCAGGAGCCCGGCTCGGAGCGCCACTCGGCCGGACGCAGCTATGGAGGACGACGTGCGCGACGCGTATCACGATGACCTGGACGCCCTGACGCAGTCACTGATCGACATGACGCACCTGGTGGGCAGCGCCGTCGGTCGAGCCACCCAGGCACTGCTGGACGCCGACCTCGCGCTCGCCGAGCAGGTGATCAGCGGCGACCGGACCGTCGACGCGCTCTACTGCTCGGTCGAGGAACAGGCCTTCGAGCTGCTGGCCCGCCAACAGCCTGTAGCCGTCGACCTCCGTCGCGTCGTGGCGAGCCTGCGGATGATGTCCGACCTGGAGCGCAGCGGCGACCTCGCCGTGCACGTCGCCGAGCTGGCTCGGCGTCGCTACCCCGCCTCGGCGATCCCCGCTGAGCTGCAGAGCACGATCCTCGAGATGGGTCAGATGGCCCAGCGGATCACCGCGAAGGCCGGCAGCATCATCGCCAGCAACGACCTCGACCTCGCCGGCGAGATCGAGCGCGACGACGACGTCATGGACGGCCTGCACAAGCAGCTGTTCCGGGCGCTGCTCGAGGACGAGTGGAAGGGCACCATCGAGGAGGCCGTCGATATCACCCTGTGTAGCCGGTACTTCGAGCGGCTGGCCGACCACGCGGTCTCGGTCGCACGTCGGATCGTCTACCTGGTCACGGGCCAGCGCGAACCCGCGGCGTTCTAAGGGTCCGGGTTCTTCGGACCCAGCGCCTTCGGGCCCAGCGTGCTCGTTCCGCCCTGCGGTGAGCGGGACGGCTCAGACCGCAGCCGCGTGTCCACGCCGAGCGGCGAGCGTCGCTTCGACCACGCGTTCGACCTCGAGGCGCTCGGTCGTACGGCGCGTGTCCGCCGCGAGTGACACCCGGGCGTTGCGCCGGGCGACGGTCTGCCCGCCCGCCGGCTGAAGCCACAGCACGACGCGCTGCGCGATCGTGGCGATCCAGTTCAACTCCGGCACTCCGGGTCACCTCCTGTCGTCGACGACCGGGCTGGGCCGCGCGGTCGACGTAACTCCGACATGCGTCAGCCTCGACCTCGGGTGTTACGCGTTCTTCTCCGCCAGGTGACCAACAGGTGAGCGTTGGACGAAGGTGCTGTGCCGGAGGGCCAGGACCGACCTCGATGCGCAATCTGCGCCCACCCCGCCCCCGACCGAGACCGAGCGCCAGTCCCGCCGCGACTCCCACCGCCACCTCAAGCGGCGCGGCGTCGAGCACACCAGCCGACACACCCAGTGATTGGATGCAGCGCGTGCGGACGGTGGTGGCGACGCGGTACGTCACGCCCCTGCGCGAGGGCGGCTCGCTGCCCGGGCTGATGGAGGCGGACGACTTCGGCACCTACGTCGTCAAGTTCCGCGGTGCCGGGCAGGGCCCCAAAGCCCTTATCGCAGAGGTGATCGCCGGCGAACTGGCTCGTCGGCTGCAGCTACCCGTACCCGAGCTCGTCCGGATCGGCGTCGACCCGGAGCTCGGCCGGGTCGAGCCCGACCAGGAGGTGCAGGACCTCCTCCGGGCCAGCGCCGGCGACAACCTCGGCGTCGACTTCCTGCCGTCCGCGCTCGGCTTCGACCCGCTCGTCTGGACCCCCGATCCCGAACTCGCCGCCGCCGTCGTCTGGTTCGACGCGCTCGTCGAGAACGTCGACCGCTCCTGGCGGAACCCGAACCTGCTGATCTGGCACGGCCAGCTGTGGCTCATCGACCACGGCGCCACCCTCTACTTCGCGCACTCCTGGCGGACGGCGACGAGCAAGGCCGGCCGCGCCTACGACGTGACGGGCCACGTGTTGGCCTCGTTCGTCGGCGATCTCGCGGCCGGGCTCGCCGCCGCCGACGCCCGGCTCGCCCCGTCGGTGACCCGCGAGGTGCTCGACGAGGTCGCCGGGCTTGTGCCGGACGGGTGGCTGCTGGACGACCCGAGCTTCGCCACGGCTGACGACGCCCGCGCCGCCTACCGCGACCAGCTGCTCGCGCGGCTCGGCCAACGCTCCGCCTGGCTGCCGCGGGCGGCGGCGTGAAAACGCGCGCGGATGGCCGGCTCGTGTTCGAGTACGCGATCCTGCGGATTGTGCCTCGCGTCGAACGCGGCGAGTGCCTCAACGTCGGTGTCCTCGTCTACTGCCAACCGGCGGACCTCCTGGTGGCCAAGGTGCACCTCGACCACGCCCGGTTGACCGCGCTCGCGCCCGACCTCGACCTCGACGCCGTGGGCCGGGCCCTGGACGGGGTGCACCGGGTCTGTGCCGGTGGAGCGCAAGCCGGACCGGCCGGTGACTCGAGCCTCGGTCAACGGTTCCGGTGGTTGACCAGCCCGCGCAGCACCATCGTCCAGACCGGGCCGGCCCACGCCGGGCTCACCCAGGACCCGGTCGCCGAGCCGGACCGGCTCCTCGACCTGCTCGTGCGCTGACGCCGACACCGAGCGGCAGAACGTCGGGTCGCCCAGGGCACGCGGCGTTCCGGGGCGGAGCGGAAGGTCAGGCGGTGGCGAAGCGGCTGATGGTCTTCTCGGGGCGCACCGCCGGCAGGCAGGTCCGGAACATCCGGTAGTAGGCCGCCTCCTCCTTGGTGCGCAGTGGCGGTTCCACCTCGGCGCAGATCTCGGCGAACTCCTCGTCGGTGACCGACTCCTCGGCCCGCTGCTTGATGACCTCGCTCGCCCCCGAGCCGTCCCCGAACTGGATCTTCCCGCGCCACAGGACGTCCTCGGGCACCCAGCCATCGAAGGCCATCCGCAGCAGGTACTTCTCCGGCTTGTCGTTCCCGGCGAGCTTCGCGGTCTCAGGTAGCGCGAGCCCGAGCTCGATCATGTGGGTATCGAGGAACGGCACCCGCGCCTCCAGGCCGTGGGCCATCGTCACCCGGTCGCACCGCTGGAGGTTGAGGCTGTGCAGCCCCTCGACGCTGCGGACCAGCTCGTCGTGCAGGGCGCCCTCGTCGCGGTACTCCTCGTAGTAGGCGTAGCCGGCGAACAGCTCGTCAGCGCCCTCACCGGTCAGCACCACCTTCACGTGCCGGGACGTGAACTCGGCGAGCAGGTAGTTGGCGACCGCGCTGCGGACCAGCGACGGATCGAACGATTCGATCGAGCTGACGACCCCCGGTAGGACGTCCCACGCCTCCTCGGCGGTGTAGACGTGCTCCCGGTGCTCGGTGCCGAGGAACTCGGCGACGGCCCGCGCCGCGAGGATGTCCGACGACCCCTCGGTTCCGACTGCGAATGTCTGCAGCGTCTGACCGCGTCGCTGACACCAGCGCGCGGCGACCGCGGCGACGAGGCTCGAGTCGAGGCCGCCGGAGAGGAAGACGCCGACCGGCACGTCACCGAGCATCTGCTCCTCGACGGAGAGGATGAAGCGATCCCGGATCTCGGCGAGCACCCCCTCCGGCGGCGGGGTCGCCCCGATCTCGTCCACGGTCCACGCGTCCAGCGCCTTGGCGGCGTTACCGGTGGTGCGAACGGCACTGGCGAAGCGGACCAGACCCGTCGCCGGGGTCCAATAATGGCCGGGCGGGAACAGTTCGACGTCGGCCTGCCAGTCCAGATCGAAAGCGTGCATCTCGGAGGCGAAGAGCACCATGTCGTCGCGGCAGGCCCAGAACAGGGGCTTGATCCCGACCGGGTCGCGCGCGGCGAGGAACGATCCGTCGATACCGGCGATCAAGACCGCGAACATGCCCTCCATCTCCTTGAGAGCGTCGGGCCCCTTCTGCTGGACGAGATGCAGCGCCACCTCGTTGTCCGATTTCGTGAGCCACGGCCCTTCCAGGCCGGCCTGCACGGTCTCGAAGTTGTAGATCTCGCCGTTGCCGACGAGGAACACCTGCTCATCCGCGGTGTGCAGCGGCTGCTTGCCGCCGGAGACGTCGACGATCGACAGCCGACGGTGTCCGAGCCAGGCATGCGGAAGAAGCTTCTCGCCCGCGTCGTCGGGACCACGGTGGATGAGGCGCGCCTGCATCCGCCTTCCGAGTTCGGGATCGGGAGTGCAGTTCTTGCCGACAGAGTTCTCACGGACACAGACCTGCCCGACGATGCCGCACATGGTCTTCAGTGTTCACCGAACCAACGGCCGAGAACCCTGGCGGTCACAAGCCTTTGCCAGGTCGAAACACCGCGGCAACATGGCTGGCGCTTTCGGCCTATGCTGTGCACCTCGCGCCGAGCCACCGGCCGCGCCACCGTCCGACGTCGGCGAGAGGCCCCCGTGTTCGTCTTCTTCTCCTCGCGCCTCGGCTGCCTCGGGTCCCTGCTGGTCAGCGCGGCGCTCACGGTTGTCCTGATCGCCATTCTCTCCCGCTGACGACGCAGTGATGTGGCTCGGCTGGGCCGTTCCGGAGGTCCATCCGGATGCTCGGGCATGATCGGAAGCGGAACCGTCGGCGCCCGCCGACGGTCGAACTGGGAACGAGCATCGGCTCCACCCCCGCCGAGCAGTCCGGCCGAGAGGAGTCCCGAGGTGCCGACCGAACGCCGCGACGGCGACCCGAACAACGACGACGCCTACACGGCCCTGCTCGCCGAGGGAAAGCGCCTCTCCCCCGAGATCCGGATCGGCAGGCCCGGCGTCTCGCGGCTCTACTGGTTCACCATCGCCGTGATGCGCCTGCTGCGGCTGGGGATGACGGTGGAGCTCCACGGCGCGGAGCATCTCCGGCGCGGCACTCCGGCGATCCTCGTCGCCAACCACACCTCGGCCTGGGATCCGGTCTGCGTCGTCGTCAGCGGCTGGTGGCGGGTCACCGCGTTCACGAAGGCCGAGTATTTCGCGTCCCGCGGGTCGTTCTTCTTCCGGTGGATGGGCCAGATACCCCTTCGCCGCGGCGATGCCGCCTCGACGGACTGGGCGATGCGGATGTCGCAACAGGCCCTGGCGAAGGGCGGCATGATCGGCATCTACCCGGAGGGGACCCGCTCCCCGGATGGACGCCTGCACAAGCTGCACAAGCGCGTGCTGATCCCCCTCCTGCAGGCGAACCCCGACGTCGCCGTGCACGCCGTGACGATGGCCTACGAGAAGCCGCCGAGAGGCCGGGTGCGCGTGCACGGACGCATCTCGCCACCCGTCCGACTGGACAGCCGCACCGGCTCGCCGGAGGAGCTGACCCGCATCCTCCGGGACGCCCTGATCGAGACGGGTGGTCAGGAGTACGTGGACGAATACGCACAGACGATGAAGAAGACGAAGAAGTCGCCCCGCGCAACGGCGTGACAGGGGACGAAGGACCCCTGGCGCGGGTACCTACGCTTCTCGCCGTCGCCCCCGATGCTGGTCATCGTGGCGGGTGAGGTGCTCAGTTGGGCACCCGATCCGTTCTTCGTCGGCGACGTCGTCCTGCCGCATCGCTCGCGGGGCGTCCTCGTCGCAGCCGGGGGTTCTCGTGGCCGTCCTCGTCACCGCAGCCAGCAAGCACGGTGCCACCGCGGAGATCGGTGCCGCCATCGCACGGCACCTGGAGTCCCTCGGTGTGCCCTCGGAGTTCCGCGCTCCCCGAGAGGTGTTCCAGCTGGATGCGTACGACGGCATCGTGCTCGGCAGCGCGGTCTACGCCGGCCGGTGGTTGGCCGACGGCCGGGAGTTCGCCTGGAGCTGGTCCGCCGAACTGCGTGCCCGGCCGGTCTGGCTGTTCTCCTCCGGGCCGATCGGCAACCCTCCGGAGCCGGATGAGTCCGTGGACGTGGCCGACGTCCTCGAGGTGACCAAAGCGCGGGAGCACCGCCTTTTCGGGGGCAGACTTGACCGCAGCCTCCTCGGCTTCGGCGAGCGCGCCATGGTCCGAGCGGTCGGAGCCAAGGAAGGGGACTTCCGCAACTGGAACGAGATCGCTGCGTGGAGCACCGGCATCGCCGAGGCGATGAAGGACGTCTCCGTCAGGCTCTGACGTCCGGACGCCGGCGGCGGTCCGGCGTGCGCACGCCCCCGGTTCCCCCGCACGATCAGGCCCACCCCGAGCGGGCCCGGTGGTGGCGGATGGTTCCCCGATGGGTCCGTCCGGCGCTGCGTCTGCTCGTCGTCGGAGCGGTGATCGAATTCGGCGTTCTGCCGCAGATCGCCGGCGCACGGGAATCGCTCCACCTGCTGAGTCGGATCTCGCCCGGCTGGCTGGTGGTCGGCGTGCTGGCCGAGGCGGCGTCGCTGCTCGCCTACGCGCGCCTGACCCAGGTCACTCTCGACGAGCGTGCCGTGCCCTATCGACAGCTGCTGCGTGTCGACCTCGCCACCCTGGCCGTGAGTCACGTCGTCCCGGCCGGCACCGCCGTCGGCGTCGGGCTCGGCTACCGGCTGCTGACCAGGATCGGCGTGCCACCGGCTCGAGCGGTCACCGGCAAGGCGTTGCAGACCGTCGGTTCCGCCGTGGTCCTCAACCTCCTGCTGGCCGGCAGCCTGCTCCTCGCCCTCCTGCTGCACGGGAACAACCCGCTCTACCTGCCGATCGCGGCTGCCGGACTGCTCCTGCTCGCCGGCACCGGTCTCCTGTCGGTGCTGCTGGTCCGGAACGAGGCGGTTGCAATCCATCGAGCGGCGCGCTTCGCCGAACACATCCCCCGACTCGACCCGGAGAGCGTTCGGCGCCTGCTGACCACCCTGACGTCGACGTTGCGACGTCTCACCGCCGACCGGGACTTCTTGCGACGTTCGACGGGGTGGGCCGCCGCGAACTGGTTGCTCGACGCTGCGTCGCTCTGGGCTTTCGTCCGCGCATTCCAGCACACGCTCGGTCCGGTCGGCCTGCTGGTGGCCTACGGGCTCGCGAATGTCGCCGCTGCCCTTCCGATTACACCCGGCGGTCTCGGCGTCGTGGAAGGGGTGCTGGTGCCGGTGCTGGTCGCCTTTGACACACCACAAGGCATAGCGGTCCTGGGTGTGATCGCCTACCGGCTGATCAGCTTCTGGGTGCCGATCCCGGTGGGCTTCGCCAGCTACGCCCGCCTCGCCTACGACATCCGACATGCGCACGGGCTCGACGTCTCCGCTCCGGAGCCGCCGGGCGAGGAACCCCACGACGGCGCGTCGAAAGGCGACCCCTTCGGGGCGTGCTGAGCTTGTCGAGGCTGTCGATAGGTAGCCATGGCAACTGCCGGAGGCGAGTTGTGGGGATGCGCGTCCGCGACGGCGTTCGCGTTCCTGCTGAGCTGGCTCGTGTGGCGGCGGACCGCAGGTCACCACCGCCGAGACCTGCAGCGAGCGCAGCACCGCTTCCGAGCGGTGTATGCGGCGAGTCCGGCCGGCATGGTCGAGACCGACGTGGAGCAGCGGATCGTCCACTGCAACCCAGCGCTCGGCAAGATGCTCGGGTTGCCGTCGGACGCGGTGGTCGGCCACTTCGTGTGGGAGTTCTTCCACGCCGACAGTGCTCCGCCTGACCCGACGGCAGCCGCGGATCTCGCGGCCGGCCGACGCTCGACGTATTCCGGCCAACGGCTGCTCCAGCAGGCGGATGGCTCACCGCTGCCGGTTCAGCTGGACTGGGCCGCGATCCCCGTCGACGACGGCGGCGTCGCGGAACTCGTCTGTGTGATCGCGGATGTCAGTTCCCTCGCGGCGGCGCACGGCGAACTCGCTCGGGCCCGCGAGCGCGCCGAGGTCTTGTGGCAGCAGGCGCCGATCGGCGTCGTCGAAGGCACCCTCGATGGCGTCATCACCACGGTGAACGATGCCTTCGCCGCGATGCTCGGTTACCGGCCCGAGGAACTCGTCGGAACGAGGGCCGCAGATCTGGCGGACCCAGCCGCTCGCACGCAGATCCAGGCCAGCGTCGACGGCCTTCGCACCGGGCAGGGCTACAGCGCGGAGCGTCACTACGTCGCGCGCGACGGGACGTTGGTACCGGTCCACGTGTCGACGGCGGTGATGCACGACGGCCTCGGCGACGTCGCTCGCCTCGCCGGCTTCGTCGTCAACATGACCGCAGCGCAGGCGCAGCGCACAGCCTTGGAAGCCGCCATGGAACAGGTGGCCTCCGCGCACGCCGAGCTCGTCCAACGGCAGCGATTCACCGATGCCGTACTCGAAACGGTGGACGTCGGGATCGAGTCCTGCGACTCGGACGGGAGCGGCCTGGTGCGTAACCGCGCCGGGCGGCTGATCGAAGGGGCGCCGGACGACTCCGCGGGAGCTGGACCACGGCGACCCACGGCTCCACTCGAACTCCGGGACGGCGAGGGCAACCGCCTGCCCCCCGAGCGGTACCCGTTGGCACGAGCGCTCCGTGGCGAGGTCGTGCAGGACGAGGAATGCACCGTCGGTCCCCTCGACGGCGCGCAGCGAGACGTGGTCGTCCGCGGTGGCCAACTGACCGACGACGACGGCACGGTCGTCGGCGCCGTGGCCGCGATCACCGATGTCACCGCGGAACGGGCTGCCGCTCGTGAGCTCACACAGGAACGGAGCCGGCTCACCAACGCGCAGCGGCTCGGACAACTCGGGAGCTTCACCTTCGACCTACGGACCCGGACCTTCACCTTCTCGGAGGAGATCTACCGCATCTGGGGCCTGGCGCCGGGCGCCGACCTCGCCGCGCTTCGACAGTCGATGATCCATCCGGACGACCTTCCCAGAGTGATGGCCGAGTGGGATGCAGCGATCGTCCGGGGCGGGCAGTCCGAGGCGTACTACCGCATTCACCGGCCCGATGGGTCGCTCCGCTTCCTGCGGGTGATCCTCGACGTCACCCTCGACGAGCGCGGCGCGGCCAGCTCGATCCAGGGCACGCATCTGGATGTCACCGACCTCACCACCGCTCAACGCGAAGCCATCGAAGCGAACTCGTTCTTCCAGGCGATGCTCACCGCAATGCCCGACTACACCTTCGTCACCGATGTGCGCACCGGAGCCGTCCTCTACGGTTCGCCGGGCAGGGTCATCCTGGGCATCACGAGCGGGCAGTTGCGGGCCCTCGGCTCGGAGGTGACCGCTGCCCTCATCCATCCGGAGGACCAGCTGCGCCTCCAGGAAGCGAACGTGGCCTCGCGCGACCTGGCCGACGGTGACGTGCTGCAGATCCGCTACCGGGCGCTGCACGCCGACAAGAGCTGGCGGTGGCTGAGCCGTCGCGTCACCCCCTTCCGTCGGGACGACAAGACCGGTCAGGTCGTCGAGGTCCTCGGCGTCGTCCGGGACATCACCGAGGCAGTCGAGGGCGAGGACCGACTGAACTTCTCGGCGCTGCACGACCCGCTGACCGGCCTTCCCAACCGCGCCCTGCTCATGGACCGTCTCGGCGAGGCCCTGGCGCGGTCCAGTCAAACCGGTCTCGAGGTCGCCGTCCTGTTCTGCGACCTCGACGGGTTCAAACGGATTAACGACACCGCCGGCCACGCCGCAGGAGACGCCGTACTCGTCGAAACCGCCAGCCGGCTGAAGTCGGCCCTGCGCGAGCACGACACCATCGCCCGGGTCGGCGGCGACGAGTTCGTCATGGTCGTCGAACCCTGGAAGAGGGCTGACAGCCCCGAGGAACCCACCGACGGCGATGACGCGAACGGGAGTCCCGGCGACCGGGCGAGGGCAGTACGGCTGGCCGAACGCATCGGCGCGGCCCTGCAGCAGCCGATCACCGTCGACGGGGTCGACCATCGCGTCACCGCCAGCGTCGGCATCACCTACGCCGGATGCACCACGTCGGACACACCTGACGAAGTCCTGCAAAGCGCCGACGCCGCCATGTACGCGGCCAAGCATCGAGGAAAGGATCGGTTCGAGGTCTTCGACCATGGCGTGCGCGCGCAGCTGAGCGAACGTGACCGGGTCGAACAGGTGCTCCGCCGTGCTCTGAGCGGCCCGGTTCCGACGGGCACGCGTGTGCCGAGCCCGCGCGGTGACGCCGCTCCAGTGCTGACGCCTGCCTTCCAGCCGGTCTTCGAGTCCGGATCCGGCGCTCTCGTCGGGTTCGAGGCCCTCGCCAGGCTCTCCGACAATGACGGCCTCACCCTCCCGACGGACGTCGTCATCGACGTCGCCGAGCACACCGCCCTCATCCGTCCGCTCGGCGTCTTCATGCTGGCCGCGGCGTGCGCGCAGCTCGCAGCTTGGCGGCGCCAGGTTTCCTCCATGCGCCACGTCACGATGGCCGTGAACATCTCAGCCCTGCAGGCTCAGCACTCCAGCTTGGCCGACGACGTTCACCGCGCCCTGGCAGACGAAGGGCTGACCGGGGCAGATCTCGTCCTTGAACTCACCGAAACGGCCTTGCTCAACGCCGCCGATTCGACGATCTCGGCCCTGCGGCAGCTTCGGTCAGAAGGAGTCGGCATCGCCATCGACGACTTCGGCATCGGGTACGGAGGCTTGCACTACCTCGCCACCTTGCCCGTGTCCGCGCTGAAGGTCGACCGCTCCTTCACGGCGGGCCTCGCCAGCGACCCCACGGCCCGCAAGATCGTGTACGCGGTGATCGGCCTTGCGGCCGACCTCGACCTGCAATGCGTCATCGAGGGAGTCGAGTCCCAAGCGCAGCGTGCCGCCCTACCCCCCGGCGTTCAACTCCAGGGCTTCCTCACCGGACGCCCCAGCGCAGCACCCGACCTCAACATCAGGCGCCTTGCCGCGACCCGGAGCCTGATCCGCCGACCCGGAGCCTGATCCACCGACCCGCGCCGATCAGATGTCCTCCGGTTCCATCCGGATGGCTCCGGACGGACACTCGGACAAGCAGGCGGTATGCGGGGATGCCGTTCCGCATCATCCTCGCCTGGATGCGCGCGATCGTCTCGAAGACGGGGACAGGCCGCTCTCCTTCGCCAGCCGCGCGAGCAGATTCGAGTCGGCCGAACGGGCGCCCCAACCGAGGGGGCAGGTCACCAGCACGTGGAGATACCGGGCGCCCCGGAAGGACATCGCCCGCTTCACCTTGTACTCCAGGTCGCCGTACTCCAGGTCACGCAGGTCGGCGATCGTCGCCGCCACCATCGCATCGGCCACCATCCGCAGACCGCGTGCGGACGCGCCCGCGAAGCCGCCGAAGGTCCCGGATGGGAGTGCACAACTCCCGCACACCGTCCGAGTGTCAGCCGGTCCGGGTCTCAGCCGCTCCAGTCAACGGTGGAGGCTCGTGGACCACCGTCTCGGGACTTGCGACCCCTCCCCCGACCAGGCGCTCGAAACTACGTTTCTCGCG
>DATITC010000153.1:0-36351 GCA_035468175.1 Frankiaceae bacterium
CCCGCCGAGGGGACACCACTGCAACCCCGTCGACTCCCCCGTCAGGGTGCGCACCACCACCTGTCCCTCGTGGGTGATCCCGAGAACGTGCACCGTGTCGCCGGACGCCGGGGGGCGGCCGCCGTCACGCGGCTCGAGTTCGCGCGGCGGCGCCACGACCGTGACCGAATCGTGGAAGCAGCCCCCGAGGTCGGCCACGAACCCGGCACGGGCGAGCGGGTCACTTCTACGCAGCAGGACCGACCCGTCCGGACTGATGCTGAGCTGGGAGACCCCAGAAGACAGCGCGACCTGCTGCGTCTTCCCGACCGGCAGGGTCCGGCTATGCACCCGGATGGGGTGCGATATCTGCGGCGGCTGATGCTTGACCCGGCCAAGCGCGAGCCCCTTGAAGTTGTTGACGCCGTTTCGTCGTCTGACCGTTATTGAACCGAATACGTCATAGGAGATCGTGAAGTCTTTGGTCGACATCTCGAAACCGGCTTGCCGGTCGGTGGCGATTTGCTCGATGTCGAAATGCATGGTCACCCAGGCTGCCGAGCCCTCGGCCACCTCATAGCTGTCGCTCCCGGCCGGGGCGAAGCCGGGACCGCTCGGAAAGGCGAAACCAAGCCCAAGAGGGTGGCCGAGAAGATCACCGACGCTGGTGTCGTCCTCCCAGGCGACTACCTGCGCCCACATCCGGCGGGGCGCGTGCTCGATGGTGACGGTCCTGGCGACCTCGCGGTCACCACCGGACGAGATATCGCCTTCACCCCAGGACGGTGCGGTCCCGAGCCGCAGCTGGGTATCGACGTCGCCCACCCCGAACAAGAAGGTGAACTCACCGGCCCCAGCTGGATCACCGTCGTTGCGAACGTGGATGAGATCGAACAGGACGGTGACGGTGCGGGCGCCGGTTGTCACCGAGCCCTTGATTTCTGGGTTCTTCGCACCCGAGCCCAGAGCAACCCGACCGCCACCGATGTCCTTGAGAGCGACGATCCGCATGTCGAATGCGGTGTCCTGCGCGAGCCCGTTGCCGAAGCCGGAGAAGACGTTGTCGTGCTGCTGCCCGAAGCTGCTGCCCATCCGGAGATCGACCAATTCCCCGCTGTCCTGGCGACGAATCTCCACATAGGCCACCGCTGGCTGCTTGGTCCGGAACGCGACATGGATGGAGTCCACGAGGGGATCCACCTTGAGGGCAAAGATGAAATCGAGGTCGGGGTCGGTCATGGCTGTGGCGAGCGCGTTCTTTTCCGTCACCACAGTGGTGCGCCCGATCTCCTGCATATTAGTCGACCGGCGCAGCACGAAGGTCAGCACCTGATCCAAGGCGATCTGCGGATCCGGATCCACGGATCCCGTAGGGGCAGCAGCGCCCGGCAACCGTTTCTCGGCACCACCATCCACCGAGCGCCACACCCAGGCTTTCACCGCGGGATCACCCGTGTCCCATCCGACGTGCACATCGAGTTGGTGATGCAGGACCACGTCGGAGTACTTGAAGATGACGGGATTAGGTGACCCTGAGATGTACGCGACCACGTGGAGGCACCTTCCATATGCAGGTCTCGCTGGCATGCCGACGCGCTGACCCAACGGAACAAGTCGCCGGCGAGGCGGATGACGACCCTCCCACGTCCGACCGAAGCTGTCCTGGAATCCAGCGGTAGGGCTCGGAGAATCCAGCGGTAGGGCTCGGAGGTGACGACCGCCGGCGTTCTTTGAACTGCATTTGAGTTGGCTAATGCCGGCGCCTGAGGGCTTGCCCCGGCTGCTTGGTCGGCACAGTGTGGCGCCGCGGCGCAACCGGCTGTTCGCTCCGGTCTCTCTCCCGCCGCCGAAGGAGCTGACCCCATGTCCGCCAAGAAGGTTCTCAACGTCACGGTCCGTCCGGGATCGCCAGCACACACCGCGTACCACCGGCAGGTGGGGCTCCCGGCGCCGGAGGAGTTGCGACAGACCGAGATCGCGGCGGGTTTCACCCCCCGTCCCGATCTCGACCTGACCTATCGCGGGGGCCACACGATCGCCGATCTGGTCTTCCTCAACTGCTACCTCGCGGTCGACCGTTGGGATGGAACCGATCGGGCGAACATCGACCAGTCGCTGTCCGCCGCCATGTCCGATCCCGACCTCGAGAACGTCATCGCGCAGTACTTCCGGGGTCCCATCTCGTCAGCCATGCTGCCGGCGCAGACCAGCAGTGACCCGGTCGGGGCCCAGTTCTTCAAGGACCAGGCCGAGGCCAAGGTGGCGCAACTGCTCGCCGACGGCGTTCTCGGTGGCTCGGACCCCGCGAGTAGCGTCATCTGCCTGCTCCTTCCGCCCGGAGCGGTCCTCGTGGACGGTCTGTCCACCGCGGCGCCGAGCGGCGAGACAGCAAATCCGTCGGCCGGTGCGGATTCTCCGGGTCCGGCCGCGCCAGCAAAGCTGCTTGACACGGATGCAGCCGACTCCAAGCACGGCTTGGGCGGCTTCCACGGTTCCGTCGACGTGACCGGCATCCGCGTCTACTACGCGATCGCGGTGTACTCCGAAGGCGACAACGGCATCCCGGTCTTCGACCAATCGTGGAAGAACGTGGTGGCGACCCTCTACCACGAACTGAACGAGGCCCGGACCGACGCGGACGTCGACGTTGTCAACGCCACCGGGGACATGAGCCTTCTCGGTTGGTACTCGGACAACGGCGGCGAGATCGGTGACATCCCCATCGCCACCGCCCCCGACATCAACCTCGTCATGCAAGAGGTGTCGCTCACCGACAACTCGGCCACGGTGCCGGTCCAGTTCGAATGGTCCGACGCTGTCCACGGTCCAGAAGGGCCGATTCCCGTCCCGCACTGACCAGCGTCTCGCGAGGTATTCGCCGACCGGAGGCGACCTGATGAGCCAGACGGCACATGTGGTGATCTTCGTGCAGGAGAACCATACGACCGACAACTATTTCCGATGGATGCGTGGCTTCGGCGCCAACGTGGCTGCCGACTGGCCACCGTCGCCGAACCCGCCGGCCGCCGACCATCCCCACGACCGGCACGCCTATCAGCGCTGGCTGACCGCCCAACAGTCGGGGGGGGCGACACCGGCGCAGCACCTGCAGTTCGACACCGCCGCCGACCTGCCGTTCTACGCCTATCTCGCCGCGACAGGCGCCTTCCTGGAAAACCACTGCTCCGGCTTCGGCACCAACTCCACCCCGAACCATCTGCTGGTCGTCGGCGGTCAGTCCCCGACGTTGCGCAACCCGCCGAGCAACAAACCGCCACCCCTATGGGACATGCCGTCCCTGCCCGGCCATGCCGGCGACCACGGCCTGAGCTGGAAGGTTTACAGCGGCAAGAGCGGCTACCCGGTCGAGTTCTACACCCAGCTCAAGGGATCTCCGAACGTCGTCCCCAGCAGTCAGTTCACAGCCGACGCCGCCGCCGGGAAACTGCCCCAGCTGGCCATGGTCTGGCACGACAGCCCGCTCGACGAACACCCGACCGCCGACGTCAGCCTGGGCATGCACGCCATCTGGCAGGCAGTCGACGCTGTCGTCCAGGCGGGCCTGTGGGACAGCACCGTGTTTCTGCAGACCTGGGACGACTGGGGCGGTTACGACGACCACGTGGCGACCCCCAACGTCGAACACACGCCGGACGGCGTGCAACTTGCCTACGGCCCCCGCGTCCCCCTGCTCGTTTACGGCGGTCACGTCGCAGCCGGCGTCGACAGCCGTTGGTGTTCGCACGTCAGCCTGCCCAAAACCGCCCTGCAACTGCTCAACCTGCCCGCCCTCGGAGTCCCCCGCCTCGACCAGGACGCCGGCCTCGCCGACCTTGTCGACCCCCACCACAGCACCCCGCCGCCACCCTCAGCCAGCAGCCAGATTCAGCTCCCCCCAGCCCCGACGCCCACCCCGAAGCCGCGGCCCACACCCACACCGCCCAGCGGCCCATCTCAACCTGTCGGACCGATCCTCCTGCGCGACGGAACCACCCTCCCGCCACCCAACGACGTGCCTCTCAGAACACTCCAACACAGCTGATGCAGGGCAACACCATCCGGATCAGCGTCTCTGTCTCGACGCTCGGCGAGGCAACCGGCGCGCGCGGCCTTCCGCTAGCTCGGTTGCCCGTCCTACACGACGACGCCCCGGTCAGGTTCGACGGGAACAACCGGCTGTAGCTGAGCCGGCCGAGCCCTTCGCTCAGGGAGGGGGTCAGCCGGGTCCCGGATGGTGGCGCCGTCCTGGAGATCTTCGATGGTGGGCAGATCGACGCCAACCGAGACGGCCCACTCCTGCGCCTTGCTCCGAGCCGCGCCGATGCTGCTGTCGTAGTCAGCGAGGTCGGCGCCGTCGAGCACCTTCTCGGCCAGCACTGTCAGCGCGCGCATCTGCTGCGGCCCGCACGTACCACCGAGCGCGTGCATGGCAGCGAGGTGCCGGATCCAGCGCAGTCCGGTTCGGAGCCGGGCCGTTTCCTCACTATCCGCAGGTTGGGAGATGCGGCGTTCTGCACCGCAGGCGACGCAGAACTCATGCATCTTCCCGTTGGCGGCGAAGTCGCTGCGCCACGTCTGGTGCGGGCATCCATCGGCGTCGATCGCCATGCGGTTCTCCTTGGCTGGACAGGGACGAACGCGACTACCCACTCGAACCTCACCAAGTAGAGGATCCGGGTGCCACCTCACGTTCTCCCGTGGGGTGCGGCTGACGCAACACCTTCCTGCGTTTCCAGCAAAAATACGTGAGGAATTGAGAATCTCGCCGGTTGCGAACCGTCTGGCCGGGCGTCACCTGACCCCGGGCCGAGAGGCCCCTCGACTCGACGACCCCCCGCGGTTACGTTCCGCCCTGCTCATGGCCGTGGCACCTCGCGATCCGATCGGCAACCGAGCGGATCGGTGGGCACGCGAAGCGCCGGATCCAGCAGGAGGAACCATGGACGGCAACCAAACGACATCCGGGACGGTCGGTCACGCGTTCCTGGACATGGTGGACCGGCAAGGCGATGCCCCGGCGCTGCGCTGGAAGTCCGGCGACGGGTTCACCACCTGGACGTGGCGGGAGTACGCCGATGCCGTCGCCCGCACCGCCGGCGGGCTCCGCGCGCTCGGTTTCGCGTCCGGCGAGCGGGCAGTCCTGCTGATGCACAACCAGCCGGCGTTCCACGTCTGCGACCTCGCCGTGCTGTTCAACCGGGGCGTCCCGATCTCCATCTACACGTCCTCGTCTCCGGAGCAGATCGCCTGGCTGACCGGTCACTGCGACGCGACGCTCTGCTTCGTCGACAGCGCGCTGCTCGACCGGGTCCTTGCGGTGCGGGACCGTCTGCCGAAGTTGCGGCACATCGTCGTGATCGACGACGAGGCCACCGTGGACGGCCGCGAAGCCGAGGCGGACGTCATCCCGCTGTCGAAGCACGCCGGATCGGAGCCGGTCGACCTGCGCACCGCGGCCGATGAACTGCAGCCCGGCGATCTGGCCACCGTCATTTACACCTCCGGGACGACCGGGCCGCCCAAAGGCGTGATGATCACCCACGCCAACGTGCTGGCCCAGTGGGATGCACTCCGGGCGCACATCGGGCTCGACGGCCACGACCAGCGTGTCGTCTCGTACCTGCCGATGGCGCACATCGCCGAGCGGGTGGTCAGCCACTACCTGCCGGTCTTCTGGGGCAGTCAGGTGACCACCTGCCCCGATATGGGACAGCTGGGCCAATACCTGACCGACGTCCGACCCACGTTCTTCTTCGGCCCTCCGCGGGTCTTCGAGAAGATGTACGCCGCCGTTCACGCCTCACTCGCCGCGGCGGATCCGGAGCGTCAAGCGGGGTTCGAGCGGGCCCTGGCGGTCGGGCACCGGGTGGCCGAACTGCGGGCGCGGGAGCAGGAGCTTCCGGACGAATTGGCGGAGCAGTGGGCGCGCGTGGACGCCGTAGCGCTGGCCCCGATCCGGCAGCTGCTCGGCATCGACCAGATGCAGATCATGGTCAGCGGTGCCGCACCGATCCCGGTGGAGGTGCTGGAGTTCATGCGCGACCTCGGCGCTCCGATGTCGGAGCTGTTCGGGATGTCGGAGAACACCGGAGCAATGATCTGGGACTCGGTCCGGGTGCGCCCAGGCAGGGTCGGTCGTCGGCTGGAAGGCACCGAGATCGCCATTGGCGCCGATGGTGAGCTGCTGTGCCGAGGTCCCATCGTCTGCTCGGGGTACCTCAACGATCCGACGCGTACGGCCGAGGCGCTGGACCGCGACGGTTGGCTGCACACGGGCGACATCGCGTCCGTCGACGACGACGGTTACGTCCGCATCGTCGACCGCAAGAAGGAGCTGATCGTCACTGCGGGCGGTAAGAACGTCTCCCCGGCCAACCTCGAAGCCGAGCTCAAGACGATCCCGTTGGTCGGTCAGGTCATGGTGGTCGGCGACGCCAGGCCCTACCTGGCGGCCTTGCTGGTCCTCGATCCGGAGGTGGCGCCGGCGTGGGCCAAGAGCCACGGCATCGCCGTCGCGTCCCTCGCGGAGCTGTCCCGGCATCCGGCCGTCATCGACGCGGTCGCGAAAGGCGTCGCCGCCGTCAACCAGCTGGTGTCCCAGGCCGAGGCGATCCGCCGGTTCGTCCTGCTGAGCGACGAGTGGACGCCGGACTCCGAGGAGCTCACCCCGACCATGAAGGTAAAGCGGCGCGGCGTGCTGCACCGGTACGGGCCACGCATCGAGGAGCTGTACTCCGGTGGCGGCCTGTCGGTCGACACCGTCCGCATCCCGGAGCAGGGCGCACCGACGAAGACGGCGGTCCCAAGCGAATGATCGCCGGCAACGTTCAGGCTCCTCGACCAGGAAGGCCAGCATGCGGCTGATCGGCAACATTCTGTGGTTTCTGCTGGCCGGCCTGTGGCTGGCCATCGGCTACGTCGTGGCGGGCATCGCGAACTGCCTGACCATCATCGGGATCCCCTTCGGCGTCGCCAGCTTCCGGCTCGCCGGCTACGTCATCTGGCCCTTCGGCCGCACGGTCGTGGCCAGGCCCACGTCCGGTTCGCTGACGTTCCTCGGCAATGTGCTGTGGTTCTTCCTCGGCGGTCTCTGGCTGGCCCTGGGACACCTGATCGCCGGACTGCTGCTGTGCGTGACGATCGTCGGGATTCCGTTCGGCATCGCCTCGTTCAAGATGGCCGGCCTCGCGTTGGCACCGCTCGGGAAGGACGTGGTGCCGATCGGCACGGTCGCCTACGGAATGGCGGCCGGCCCGGTCATGCGACCGCTCGGCTGACGGCTGCGCTGCCGGCAGCGAGGCGAACCGCGGCCGCGAGGTGCGGTCCCGTCACACCTTCGCGGCACTACTCGCGGGCGTGGCGGCCTTCACCAGCTCGGCGAACGACTCCTCGAGGCCGCGGACCAGCACGTCGATGTCGCCGCTGCTGTCGTAGTCGCCCGTGATCCCGAACGTCACCTGATCGCAGTAGGTGAAGATCGCGACGCCGATGCGGACGGTGGTGGAGATCGGGACGTATGGGAAGATCTCCAGCAGCCGCCGGCCCAGCGCGTACAACGGGGCCCGAGGGCCGGGCACGTTCGTCGTCACCGTGACGATCGTCCGCTGCGGCAGCCGGAAGCCGAGCCGCACCAGCGGGGACACCAGCGGGAACGGCTCCTGTCCGGCGAGGGCGGTGATGGACTGGCCGGCAACGGCTTCCCTCGAGGACTTGAGTTCGAGCAGCCGGGCCTTGACGGCCTCCAGCCTCGCCACCGGGTCGGCGATGTCCACGGGCAGGAACGGCAACAGCATGGACACCCGGTTCTCGTAGATGCCCTCTTCACCGGGTGCCCGCACCGAGACGGGCACCAGCGACCGGACCGAGTGAGCTTCGGGTGCCTCGCCGCGGCCGATCATCAGCGCGCGGAACCCGCCGCTGATCGCGCTCAGGACGACGTCGTTCATCGTCCCGCCGAACGCGGACCGCACCGCCTTGATGTCAGCCTGGTCGGCGCGGGCCCACCGGTAACGGCGCTGCCGACCGATCGGTCCGTTCAGCGACGAGCCGGTGGCCGGCCGGATGGCGCCGCTGAGGGCGAGCAGCCCGCGGCCGGTGTCCAGCGCGCGACGGCCGAAGTCGCCGTACGCCCGCACCAGCCGCTCCAAGGAGCGGAGCTGCCCCACCGGGTTGAGCGCGAGGTCACGCACCGCTGCGACGGTCAGGCGCAGCGTCGACGGCTCGGGCTCCGGCGTCCACGGCGGAAGCGCCGTCGCGTGGTCTGGCGGCGGCGCGTCCGGCGACGTGTCGAGGACGACCCGGAGCAGGTCGGTGCCCGAGACTCCGTCCGCCATGGAGTGATGCAGCTTGGACAGCAACGCCCAGCGGTCGCCCTCCAGCCCCTCGACGATCCAGGTTTCCCACAGCGGCCGTTCCCGGTCGATGCGCTGCGCCATCACCCGCGCCATCAGGTGCCGCAACTCGACATCTCCGCCCGGCTTGGGAAGCGCCGTCCGCCGGACGTGGAAGCGCAGGTCGAAGGCCGGGTCGTCGACCCACACCGGCGGCCCGAGATCCAGCGGCACCGACCGCACCCGCTGCCGATAGCGCGGGATCTTCGGCAACGCTCGCTCGATCAGGGCGAGCATCTCGGCGTGGCTCGGCGCCGGTCCCTCGAAGATGCCGAGCGACGCGATCCCCATGCTGGTGTGGGTATCGGAGTCCTCAGCTTCGAGAAAGGCCGCGTCCAGCGGACTCAAGTGGTCCATGTTTCCTCGCCTCCCGACCTTCCTGCCAGGTTGGCTCTCGCCGCGAATCCTGGGCGGACCAGACCGGACGCCCCAGAGGCATAGGTCCCCCGTCGGACCCGGGCCGGGCGGTCGCTGGCGCCGGATCTGGGACCCAGCTGGGGACTTTCGGCTCAGGAAGCCCGGTGAGAGGCGACCTACCGTCCCCGCAACCAGGAAGACGGGAGCGTGCGCCATGCCTATCGACGCCCACATGCGGGAGATCGACTCGTTCTCCTGGTCGATGGAACGCGACCCATTGTTGCGGATGCCGATCGTCGCGGTCGCGCTCCTCGACGGCGCAGCGGACGCCACCCGGCTCACCGCGCGCCTCGACCGGCTCACCCGTGCGGTGCCGATGTTCCGGCAGCGAGTGGTCGAGACACCGCTGCGCCTCGCCCCTCCCAAGTGGGTGGTGGATCCGGACTTCGACCTGTCCTGGCACGTGCGCCGAGTGGGCGCACCCAGCCCCGGGACGTTCGCCGCTGTGCTGGACCTGGCCCGCCAGTTCGGCACCGCCGCGTTCGATCCGGTCCGGCCGCTGTGGGAGTGCACGCTGGTGGACGGCATCGAGAACGGCCGGTCGGCGCTCATCATCAAGGTGCACCACACCCTGACCGACGGCGTCGGCGGCATGCAGCTGCTCCTGCACGTCTTCGACCTCTCGGTGGAGGGCACCGACCTCGGAGCGGCGCTGGACCCGCCGCCGCCGGGGGAGGTCTCGGTCTCGATCCTGGATGCCCTGACCTTCGACACCCACCAGACGTTCGACGTCGCCCGGTCCGTCGCGGGGACCCTGCTGGGCGCCGTTCGGCGCCCACGCTCGACGGCGACCCGTCTGGTCGGCACGGCTCGCTCGGTCGCCGAGGTCCTCGCTCCCGCCAATCAGCTGCTGTCTCCGGTGATGACGCGCCGCGGGCTGGGCCGGCGCTACGACACCATCGACGTGCCGCTGGAGCAGCTGCGGCAGGCCGGCCGGGTCGCCGGCGGCACCGTCAACGACGCGTTCCTCGGTGCCGTCACCGGCGGCCTGAGGCGCTATCACGAACAGCACGGCAAGCCGGTGGAGCGGCTGCGCGCGACCTTCCCGATCAGCGTCCGGGCAGCCGACGACCCGGAAGAGGGCAACCGGATCGCGCTGGTCCGCTATGTCGTCCCCGTCGGCATCGCCGATCCGGTCGAGCGGATCCAGGCAGATCAGGAACGGGCCGAACACTGGAAGCACGCGCCGGCCCTGCCGCACATGGAGGGCATCGCCGGCACCGTCAACCGGCTGCCCGCCGGCTACCTGCAGGGCCTGGCGAAGCACGTCGACTTCGTCGCCAGCAACGTGCCCGGCTTCCCGTTCCCCGTGTTCTGCGCCGGTGCCCCGCTGGTCGGCTTCTACCCGTTCAGCCCCACCGGCGGCTCCGCGGTCAACGTGACCCTGCTGTCGTACCGAGACACCTGCAACATCGGCGTGAACAGCGACGTGCTGGCCGTTCCGGACGGAGCCGTATTCCTCTCCTGCTTGCAGGCCGGCTTCGACGAGGTGCTCGCGCTGGCGGACCGCGAAGCGGCAGGACGTGAGGTGAAGGTGCGCTCCTCATAGGTTCCGCCACGTCACAGCGCCGTGGCACCGAGCATGTTCCGGATCGAGCGGTTCAGCACGGTTGCGATCAGCGCAGGCGGGACGAGGGCCAGAACGCCCGCTGCCGCGACGAGGGGGTAGTCCGTCTGGTGCTTCCCGGAGAACTCGGTGATCAGGACCGACACGGGCTTGGTCTGCGAGGTCGGCGCGAACAGCAGCGGGATCAGGAACTGGCCCCACACGGCAAGCATCACGATCGCTGTCAGTGCGGCGATACCGGGGACGAGCTGCGGCAGGACGACGTGGCGCAGAGCTTGCCACCGGTTGCATCCGTCGAGCAGGGCAGCCTCCTCCGGCTCGAACGGGACGTCCTGGCAGTAGTTGTAGAACAGCCAGACCGCCAGCGGGGCGGTCGCGCTGCTGTACACGAGCACCAGCCCGAGCTGCGTGTCGATGAGCCGGGCATCGGCGAGCATGCGGAACAAAGGCACCAGCACGGCGACGACGGGCACCGCGAGCGTGGCGATGGCGGTCACCAGCACCACCCGGGCACCGCGGAACCGCAGCCGACTGAAGGCGTATCCCGCGGTCACGGCGATCGCGATGACGACGAGGACAGTCAGCCCGGTCGAGACCCCGGCGTTGACCACCGCTCGAAGGAATGCCTGGGTTTCGTCGACGCTGACGGTGCCGGCCGCCACGGGGCCGGCGGCGCGAGCGCCGCCGAGTAACGAGCGGAACGCCGTCACCGTCGGCGCCGTCGGCAACAGGTGGGTGGGTGTCGCGGCCACGTCACGCTGCGTCGACACACTCGTCAGCACCCCGAGAACCACGGGGCCGAGCGACCAGGCCAGCAGAAAGGCGACCAGCACGGCCTTACCTGCACTCGCCCACCGCCGTCGATGGCGGGCCCGGCGCGGCGCCCGCGGTCCGCTGCTGCTCGTCCCGCTCATCTGGCCACCCGCCGGAACGCGACCACCCAGACCGCAGCGAGCACGATCGTGACCACCGTGAGCAGGATCGACAACGCGCTGCCGTGGCCGAAGTCGAGCTGGCGGAACGTTGTGTCGTAGACCTGCATCATGGCCGAACGGGTGGACAGCGCCGTCCCGTTGAGGACGTAGATCTCGTCGAAGATGGCCAACGCTGCCACCGTCCCGGTCGTGAGCGCCACCGCGACGGCGGGCCGCAGCAGGGGCAAGGTGATGTGCCAGAACTGGCGCAGCCGCGACGCGCCGTCCACCGCTGCCGCCCCGTAGAGGTCAGCCGGGATCCCGTTCAGACCGCTGAGCAGCACCAGCACCGTGAGCGGCAGCACTCCCCATACGTGCACGACCGTGATGACCAGGATCGACAGCAGGGGACTCGCCAGCCAGGCGTGGCGGCCGGAGGTGACGTGCAGCTGGAGCAGCAGGCTGTTGAGGACACCGTTGTCGGTGTCGAACACCCGCGTCCACAGCAGTCCGCTCACCACTCCCGGCAGCGCCCACGGCAGGACGAGTGCCGTGAAGACAAGGACGCGGCCTCGGAACGGCCGGCGCAGCGTGAGCGCGAAGACCATCCCGAGGACGATCTCGAGTACGAGCGCGATGGCGAGGTAGGCGAAGGTGTGGAGCAGGGCGGCCCGGGTCTCGGGGGCGGCGAGCACGTCCCGGTAGTTGCCCAGGCCTACGAACCGGTTCGGCACACCGTTGACGGGATCCGAGGTCCAAAGGCTGGTGATGGCCCCGTCAGCGAGCGGATAGCTCACCAACCCGAGCAGCAGCAGGATGAGCGGGGACACCAGCAGCCACCCGAGTCGCCGGTCACTGCGGGCGCGCCAGTCCTGGGGACGCGACGTGGTGCCGTCCGGTGGGAGCGACGGGTCCGGCAGCTGAACCCGGGTCTCTGCCGTCATGTCCCGGATAGGCGCCGGGCGGTCGCGGCCATCCGCTTCAACGCCTCCGCTACCGAGATGTCACCCTTCGCGGCGCTGTTGATGAGTGCTCCCGCCTCGTTCGAGAACTTCGGGTACCAAGCCGGCGCTCCCTGCGGGAACAGCGGAACGATGTGCGGGATTTCGGCTTGGATGACGGGCCCGCCTTTCAGCTTGCCGGCCGCGGTGAGTTGTCGGAGCACGCTGATCCGGGCGGGCAGCACGCCGAGGTTGTCCCGGAGCTGCGTCACGACTCCGGGCGAGGTCATCCATTGGACGAAGGCGAGCGCCGCTGCCTTGTGCTTGCTGCCGGCGGGGATGCCGATGCCCTCAGGAAGTCCGAAGGTCGCGCCCGGGCCGCTCACGCCGGGCACCAGAGCCAGCTGAGCCTTGCCCACGATCTGGGAAGACGTGGGGTCGTCCGCAACGACGAGCTCGTCCGGACCACCGAAGATGTAGGCGGCCACGCCACCGGTGAAGCGGGCGTCACTGGTCTGGTTGGTGTTGGAGACGGCACCGCGGCTGATCCACCCCCGAGCCACGGCATCGACCTCGAACTGCAGGGCCTTTTCACCGGCGGTTCCGGGTCCGAAGGCGGGCTGCAACTTGTCGTCGAACACTTGGCCCCCCATCGCCAGGGTGAGCAGGTACCACTGGGTAGCCGTGCCCTCGCCGGCCGACAGGGGCAGCGTCAGGGGAAACACGCGGGGGTCGGCTCTCTGGAGCTTGACCATGTCCGCGGACAGCTCGTCGAACGTCTGCGGAGGAGCGGCGATGCCGGCCTTCCGGAAGGCGTCGGTGTTGTAGGCGGCCATGCGGAAGTCGTTGCTGTAGGGCACGGCGTACAGGTGCCCGTTGGAGCGGAACGGGGCGAGCTGCATGTCGGACAGGAGCGCGGACGGCAGCTCATTCTCGAGAGGCGTGTACCAGCCGGCGTGCCCGAACTGGCCGACCCAGGACCAGTCGACCTCGCTGACGTCGGCGATGGTGTTGCCGGCGACGAACGACGTCACCAACTGCTGATGCAGGCTGTCGAAGCTGGCGCTGTTGAGCGTCACGTCCACCCCGGTCTGCCGGGTGAAGTCGGCCAGCAGGGGCTTGGGGATCTGCGCGAAGGAGGGAAGCAGCACCGTGATCCGCTGGCCACGGATCGGCTCGCCCTTGTTGATCGGTGCGGTGGACGACCCGGGAGCGCCCGTGCCGCCCGAGCAGGCGGCCACCAGCAGTGCGGCGGCAACGAAGCCGGCGACTGCCACAGCGCGGCCGCGCGAGCTGCGTGATCGGGCCGTCGCGGCTGCCCGGAACGAGCAGCGAGCAGGGTTGCGGAATGAACGGGTCATGCTGTCCTCTCCTTGGGCCGGTTGCCTGGCAGCAGATCCAGGCGGACACGGTCGGCGGTCGCGAGCAGGACGAGGGCACGCACCTGCGTCTGGCCGTCGGGCGGCTCACCCGACTCCACGGGCAGGCGCACTGCCGCGACAAGCGTGCCGCCGTCGAGCTCGGAGAGGGTGGCCGACTCGAGGACCACCTCGCCGAGCTCACCGGGGGTCGCGGCTAGCACGAGTGCGGTGGCGGATCGCTCGACCAGCTCCCACGTGCTGGAACGCAGGACGGCACCGTTGCGGGGGGAACCTTCGCGGGGGGCACTGCCGGTGAGGGCCAGGTCGAGGGGCAGCAGCCGGGCACTGGGACCGGACAGGGTGAGAGCGTCAAGGACCGCGGGGATCGTCCGGTCCCCGCCGTCGGTGGCACGGACCGTGACGCGACCGCTCACCGGCACGGAGACGGGATTGGCGACGCATACCAGGGTGCCTCCGTCCCCGGTCAGCCGCATAGCGGTCATCGGCGCCGGGTCTGCCCGCACCTGCTGCGACCTCGGCAGCAACCGACGCAGGAACGCCTCGTGCTCGCCGCCGCCGCTCGGGTCGTACTGGAAGCGGAACCCGAGCACGGTCACCGCGCCCCGCCCGACCAGCCGGCGCAGTGCGCACGCCTGGTCCGGACGCCCGTCGACATGCGCGAGCACCTCGGCGCCGGCGGACGTCGGGAGGACGGCGACCGGCGAGGGTACGACCAGCAGTCCATCGGCGGTGGTGCGAACCCGCTCGACGTCCTCGCTCAGCAGCTGAGCGGGCCGGTAGACGGGCGGGTCGCAGTCGGGCCAGACGAGCCGCGTGAGGGTGGCGCACGGCTCGTCGCGCTCGTCCTTGCCGGGCACCGCCGGCAGCAGCACGAGGTTGCCGCCGGCTAGGGCGTACTCGGCGAGGAGCTGCTGCACGGTGGCCGGAAGGTGCTCGAAGGCCGGCACCCACAGTTGCGGGATCTCGGCCAGCCGAACACCGTCGGTGTGCTCCAGATCCAGGTAGCCGTAGCTCACCGACGCCATGGTCAGCAGAGTCTGCAGGGTCGGGACCTCGGCCGTACCCAGTTCGCCGGTGCTGAAGGTCGTGCGCAGCTGCTCGGCGATGTCTCCGAACGCGCCGAAAGCACCCGCCAGGGCGGTCATCTCGTACGGGACCCACCAGCCGATCCAGATGTCGCGGTCCGGCGCCCCCGTCAGCAGCACCGGCTCGACCGCCCGGACCACGTCCGCCAGCTTGCGAATCACGGCGTAGTGCGGGCGGGTCCGCCCATCGGCCGCGATGGGGGCGCTGATGTCATAGTTGCTGCCGGTGCCGAGCTCGTAGCCGACCGGGTTCCTTCCCCCGACCATCATGTAGAAGCACAAGCCGCGGATGCCTCGCGCGACGCTGACCGCGTAGAGCAGCTCCATCGCCCCCGGGTTCAGGTACGAGGCGTTGGATGCCTGCACCTCGATCGTCACGGGGGGATCGTCGCCGCGCCACATGTGGTAGGCCTCGTGCGTGCTGACCACATGCGCCAGTTTGGCCTCGTGGCAGGTGGCCGGCCGGAACAGCGACAGGTAGACCTCGTTGGTCAACGACACGGGCAGGCGGTCGCCGGGCGGGCGGCTGCGGAACCGGGTGGCCGACAGCGGAAGTAGGTACGGGAACAGCACCGACACCGGGACGTCGACACCGGAGTCGACGACGAGCCCGTAAAGGAAGGCCACGTAGTCATCGATGCGGGACAGCGTGAAGTCGAACCAGTCGAGGGCCCGCGGCAGTCCGGACCGCTCGTAGGGCGCGTGCATCGGCGGTTCGAGCTCGCCCGCCGTGCGCGCCACCGTCCCGTGGGCGGCGTTCACGGCGGCGAGGTCGCCGTACCTGTCCAGCAGCCATCGCGCGTAACGGGACGGACCGTCGTCGTCGGGCCGGACCAGCACCGGCGAGTAGTCGAGGTCAGCGGGATTCGCCGAGAGCAGCCGCTGCCAGTAGGACGGCTCGTCGTCGAGCTGGAGGTTGACGACCGGTCCGGCGGGGGTGCAGAAGGGCTCGATCACGGACAGGACCTGCGCGTACCAGCCCGCGCAGGCGTCGCGGTAGGCGCTGGCGTCGTAGGTGATGGCCGGATAGGGCTCGGTGCCCAGGACCGCGCCGTCGGCCCGGCGCGCGAGGATCTCCGGGAACGTCTCCCACAGCCAAGAAGGGATTCCGCCGCCCCGCCACTCGGCCGTGATGAACGGCCCGGGGCGGAGCACGCAGTCGAGGCCGGCCGCGCGGACCTCGCTCAGCGCGCCGTGCAGGTCCCGCTCGGGCGACGTCGTCCCCGTCACGTCGAGGGTCTCCGGGTCCGGGCAGTGCCAGTTCCACGGCACGTAGACGCTGACGGCACTGCACCCGGCCGCCGCGACGAGGTCGAGCCGCGAACGCCACTCCTGCCGCGGCACCCGGAAGTAGTGGAATTCTCCCGCGAGCAAGAAGCTGCCCTCAGCGAGGCGTGCACGCGCCACGTCCGCCTCACCTCCCTTCGACGATGCCGCCGCCTCCAGCAGCGGGCGGAACGGGGACGGACACTCACAGTCCGGCGGGCGAGGATCGTAGCGGCGACAGCGCACCGGGTCTAAGGTGCGAAAGCCCCGGTTGGTCTCACGTGCGCGGCCCCACCGGAAGGAGTGCGGTGTCGAGCGTGACGTACGTGGCGGCGAGTCGCGCCTACCCGGGGGCTGCGTCGCGAGCCGTCGATGCTCTCGACCTCCACGTGTCGGACGGCGAGTTCGTCACGGTTGTCGGGCCCTCCGGATCGGGCAAGTCCACCGCCCTACGGATGCTCGCCGGGCTGGAGCCGGTCGACGGCGGCCAGGTGCTGCTCGGCGCGGACCCTGTGACGGACAAGCCGCCCAAGGAACGGGACCTGGCGATGGTGTTCCAGAGCTACGCCCTGTATCCGCACATGAGCGTGGCGGACAACATCGGTTTTCCGCTGCGCATGCGGGGCGTTTCCAAGGCCGAACGCAGGAAGCGGGTGCGGGAGGTGGCGGAGCTGCTCGGATTGCAGAACTACCTCGGCCGCAGGCCTCGCCAGCTGTCCGGCGGCCAGCAGCAACGCGTGGCGATGGGGCGGGCCCTCATCCGCAGCCCCCGCGCCTTCCTCATGGACGAGCCGCTGTCCAACCTCGATGCGCAGCTTCGCGCCCAGACCCGGGCGAGCCTGGCCGAGCTGCAGGCCCGGCTGGGGATCACCACGATCTACGTCACTCACGACCAGGTGGAGGCCATGACCCTGGGACACCGGGTCGCGGTACTTCGGGAAGGTCGTCTGCAGCAGTTCGGCGCGCCGCAGGCACTCTACGACGAGCCGTGCAATGCCTTCGTCGCCGGATTTCTCGGCTCGCCACCGATGAATCTCGTGCCGGCCCAGGTGGTGCCCGGCGGCCTGCTGGTCGCCGAGCAGCGCCTCGAACTGCCGGGTCACGCCCTGCCGGAGGGCGGCAGCGTGCTGCTCGGGCTCCGGCCCGAAGCCGGTCGGCTCATCAGCCCGGATGAGGCCTCGGCTTCCGGTCTCGTCGGCCGCGTCCGGGTCGTGGAGGACCACGGCTCCCTCGGCTACGTGCACCTCGATCTTCGATCCCGGCCCGGCACGAGAGAGCTCCACGTGGAGAACAGCGACGCGCTCCCCCCGTTCATCGTCCGCGTGGAGGGCAGGCCCGTGTCGCGGACCGGGGAGACCGTCGGCATTGCCATCGACCTTGCCGCCGCCCACATCTTCGATATCGACTCCGGCGCCGCACTGGGCAGGTTAGCGAGGTAGGTGCAGGTCAGCCAGGGAGAACGTCGGGAAGACCGGACCGATCATCGGCTCCCCGGATCGCTCACCGCGCTCGTCAATGCGGTCGCGAACAGGCTCCAGGCCAGGTACGGCGTGAGCAACGCAGCGGCCGGCCGGTCGACCCGGGCCGCAGTGGCGATCTCGGCGGCGATGGTGGCGTCCAGGGCCGCGATGACCGCCAGTGCGGCGGTGCGGTTCCGGGCCGAGAAAAACATCCACGGCCAGGCGGCGTTGAGGGCGAGCTGCGTTGCGTGCAACCGGAGCGCCGTCGTGGCGGTTGGCTCGGTTCGGCGCTGCCACAACCGCCAGCCGGCCACGGCAATGGCGGAGTAGAGGCCGGTCCACACCGGTCCGAATACGCCGGCGGGCGGCGCCCAGTCCGGCTTGTCCAGCCTTGCGTACACCTCCGGCGCTCGGCGCGAGCCCAGACCTCCGACGACTGCGGCGGCGGTCGAGCCGCCGGCCGTGAACAGCAGACCGGGGAGGGGACGGCGTGGCATGGCCAGTACCTACCCGCCGGATGCGTCCGCGCCGATGACCGGCTGACGGAGAAGCGTTCTGAGCTTGGCCGGGGCGGCGCGACGGGGGTCGCCGAGGTAGATCTCGTGGTGCCGACCGTGCGGCCGGTAGCCCTCGTCGGCGATGAAGGCGTGCAGACGCTCGATTGTCGGCCCTTCTGCGTCGTACGGCCCGACGTGCAGCACCTGCGCAGCCGTGCCCTCGACCAGCTCCATGGCGCGAAGTTCCCGGACAGGGAGCTCCGGCTTCTTGCGAGCCGCTGCCGCGATGCTCTCCTGGACCAGAGCAACGGTCGCCATTTCCGGTAGCCGAAGCATCAGCGTCCAGTTCCACTCGTCCTTCGGCACCTCGAGAAGTTGCTGCGAGCCGGCATCCCACAACCCCTCGAGAGGCGGGACGTGGAGGTTCGTCGCGCCGGCCTTCTTCAGCGTGAACGTCAGTGGATAGACCACCGAGTACAACGCCTGGATCCCCTGGGCGAAGGCGGCGGAGGTTTCCGGTTCGCCCTGCCCGTTGGCCATGAGGAAGGTGGCAGGTGGAACCTCCACGATCTCGGGACTGCGCCGAGTTCCGTAGAGCTCCTCGTGCGTCTGCCTGAAAGCGACCTGTGCCGTCATCGCATGCCTCCTGTGAGCCGAGCTCCGAGTCAGCCGTGCAACGTCTGGAATGCCTGGAAAACGAGAAAGGCCGGCCAGACCAACGCCTTCAGCATCCCGACGACGTGCTCGCCGAACCCGTCAGCCTGCTGCCAGAAGTAGACGGACGATCCGATCAGCCCCAGTCCGAAGACGGCGTTTCCGCCGTGCGCGGAGCCGGACGCCGCAGTGCGTGACGACCTCCGCGTTGCTGTGGCCACGCCCACCCCCGGATGTCCGTCACGCTGCCGTTTGCCCCGGCATCGTTCAGGGGCCAATGGTGTCGCGGTAAGGGTCGAAAGCCGCACGCGCGCCAGGCCCTTCGTCGCCCCTGGTGGCTGGGTGTCGAAGCTAGAGACCCTGCCGTCGGGACTCAAGGAGTGAGAAGGCGTACCGCGGCCGCGGCCGGGAGGATGTCGTGCATGCGGTCGACCGCGGCACCGGCGTAGAGCGGTGTCACGTCCACCAGCCGGTCGCGATCGCCGCGCAGCATCGCGGCGGGACTGAACACCGGCACACCGGCACGCTGCAGCCGGGTCACCCGACCGGCATGCGCGAGTGGGACCCGCCGGGCGAGGGGCAGCATCGCACGGCTGAGCATGGCCGGCAGTCGGCGCTCCGCCCCTTCGTCGTCGCACCAGCGTCGTACCGCAGCGTTCGGGACGACCCGATGGGGATCCCGCCACCCCAGCCCGAACAGCGTGGTCAGCACCGTGTGCTCGGCGTCGATGACCCGCTGCTGATAGGCGGGATGAGCGTCGCATTCCTCCGTCAGCAGGAACCGGGTTCCGGCCACGACGGCGTCGGCCCCGGCGGCGAGCGCGACCCGGGAGTCGGCTGCGGTGGCGATGCCGCCTGCCGCGAGCAGCGGATTGCTGGGCGCGAGCGCCCGGATCTCGGGGAGCAGATCCGCCAATGGACGGGTCGCCAGGACGTGCCCACCGGCCTCGACGCCCTGCACGACGAGCCCGTCCGCGCCATCCCGAAGAGCCCGCGTCGCCTGCTCGACCGAGCCGATCTGATGGAGCACGAGAACCCCGGCCTCCCGGAGTCGCGACACCAGGCCGGGGTCGTAACCGCAGAAGAGCACCACCGCGGCCGGCCGCAACTCGGTGCAGACGTCGACATGCGCGGCGGTCGTGAACGGCATCAGCAGATTCACCGCGACGGGTCGACCTGGAGCGATCTCCCGCGCCCGCTCCACCTCCCGCCGCATCAGCTCGGGCGGCAGGATGCCCACGGTGCCGAGACCGCCGGCGGCTGACACCGCCCCGGCCAGGGCCCCGCGAGAGATGCCTCCCCCCATGCCGGCCTGCACGACGGGTGTCTCGAGGTCCAGGCGATCGAGCAGATCCACATTTGCAGTGTGACCCGCGACGTTCACGCTGGGCATGGCGCAGCAGGAGCTCAGCGGCGCCCTTCGTCCCGGAACGCGGCGTCCACGGTCAACGCCAGCACCGCCGCCCCCAGCGGGGTGGGGTGGTTGTCGCAGATCTGGCGGGTCAGATGGATCAGAAGCCCGGCGGCGCAGGGGTCGCCGCGGCGGGGCGAGACGGAGCTGACCAGAGCGAACGCCCGGTAGCCGTCTGCGACTGCGGCGCCGACGTGCCGCGCCTCGGCGCCGATGACCGCGTTCAGCTCCCGCGTGATGGCGCTGAAGGTGCGGTTCCGGTAGTCCGTCGAGTAGTAGGTGACGACGACGAGCGGCCCGCGGTAGTGATGCCTGATGGCCGAAAGGATGACGGTGAGGTTCTGCCGGACCGTCTGCAGTCCCTGCTGGGGCGACGCCGAGGCGAACAGATCGTTGGCGCCGACCATCAGCGTGACGAGCCCGGTGCGCGGATGGCTACGCAGGTAGGAGATCGCGTACTCGAGCTGTGAACCCGGGTAGTTCACGTGCGGCGACCGTGCGCTGGTGTCACAGCCCCTGGGACGAGGTTGCTCGCGGCCGATGAGGCGAGTGGTGGTCTCGCCCGGACAGGCTGCGTTGACGAGGCGGAGGTGCAGGCTGCCGGCGACCAGGTCGGG
Source organism: Frankiaceae bacterium (assembly GCA_035468175.1). Lineage (GTDB taxonomy): Bacteria > Actinomycetota > Actinomycetes > Frankiales > Frankiaceae > JAVEDQ01. Next base: position 20,581 of record DATITC010000153.1, read on the forward strand.
GAAGCTGACCGGGTAGTCGCGGTTCGGAAACGGAGAGAACCCGAACGGAACCGAGTCTCCCAGCGAGAGATAGTCACCCGGCTGCGAGGACTGCTGGCCGGCGTGCGCGCTCGACGGCGTCGAACGGGAGACTGTCGATCCCGCAGCCGTCGGAACGATCGTGCCGAGCAGCGCGCAAGCCGCGAGAATCGTCAGAGCGACACCCGACAGGCGCCTCGTCCGAGCCATCAGGTCAAACGCCGACCTGGGAGGCGACCATCGCGCCGGCCGCGCCGATGTGGATGACCCAGGTCTTGAAGCCGACGATGCCGTCGGCGGTCACCGCGTGAGCAGCTTGGTAGACCTCGACCGCATGCTCGGTCCTGACTCCGTAATGGCCGTCGACTGCCAGAGGTGGGCTGGCCGGCGGGTAGGCCTCATTGAGAAAGGTCTGCAGGCTCCGGACGACGGTGCCCGTCGAACCCGACCCGAGGGTCGGAGGGGCGGCATGCCCGGCGAGCAGCGCGTTCCAGGTCTGCGGACCGACGATCCCGTCGACGGTGAGGCCTTGCCCTCGTTGGAATTCGCGCACGCTCTGCTCCGTGCGCGGGCCGAAGACGCCGTCGACGTCGGAGGGCCCGCCCAGGATCTGGTCCCGGCACAGCTCGTACTGCGCGAGCTCGACCACGTTTCCCGTACTGCCCTCATGAATGGTGGCGGGAATGCTCACAGTCGTTCCTTTCTCGAAGGGTGGGCTTCCGTGCTCGGACAGGAGTGTTGAGCTCCTCCGCGGCAACGGTGGGTCGAGGGCTTATCGAGGCCAAGGGCCAAAGGGCCTGCTCGTAGCTCCGCATCGCCAGGAGCGGACCTTCGCCTCTATGCCGCGGGATGCGCGGGTTGAGGAGATGACCCGCGATCGTCAGCAGCGACGCGAACTGCGGAGGCAGACGTGGGACTCATGGTGCAGGAGCGAGCGGCCCCGAACGACGCGATGACGCGGCTGCTCTGTCACGACGCGGAAATCGTCTCGGTCTACCTCAACGCTGAGACGCAATCGACCGGTCCGCTGGATCGGACGAGCCGGTGGCGGCCTCTCCGGTCCGGTCTGACCCTGCAGGGGGTTTCCGCGGCCGACCTCGGCGCCATCGACCGGCTCGTCGCCGTGCCTGCCCGGGCCGACTGCGCACTGGCGGCATGGGCCGGGGGTGGACGACTCCGCTTCACCGCGGAGCTCGAATGCTTCGTCGATGACGACCTCGCGGTCGCACGTCCGTGGCCGCACCTCCTTCCGCTCCTCCGCTGGCAGCAGCGGCGGATCACCGTGAGCGACCACCCACGGCATCCCGGAATTCCCGTGGCGCGAGCGGGCGAGCGGACCGGCCGCTTTCGACCCCTCGAGTCGAACACGATGGTCGACGGCGTCGAGGCAGTGCGCCAAGCCGTCGACTCGTCCACGGTGACCCGGCTCGTCGTCGGCTCTCCGACCGATCCGCGCTTCGCGGATGAACTCGTCAGCTTGGCTCTGCTCGCGAACATCCCGGTGACCGCGCTCGAGCCGGGCTCGCTCGACCTCGCTGACGGAGTGGGAGCGGTCCTCTCTCCCCGACCGGCAGCGCTCCTTCGATGACGGGGCGCGCACTCTCGACAGTCGCTCGCCCGTGGTCCTACCTTGGCGCCGCGAACGACGACGAGGAGCCATCGTGACCGAAAGCATCACTGTCCGACCCCAGACGCCGTCTCCCCACGTGCTGGGTACGGCTGTCGTGGAGAGCCTGTCCTGGCAGCCGCTCGCGCGGTTGGGCGCGGCGCAGGTCAAGACGCTGATGCAGACGTCGGACTCCGTCGCCGGCCTGCTCCGCCTCGACCCCGGCACGACGGAGAACGCTCACGTGCACGCCGACGCCCACCATCACGGCTGGGTGCTGCGCGGCTCGGCGACGGTGGGTGGAGCAGAGATCAGCACGGGGAGCTACTTCCACATTCCGGCCGGCGTCCGCCACGCGATCTCCGACGTCGGCCCGGACGGGTGCGAGCTGTTCTTCGTCTACCAATTCACACGGTGACCCCCCGGCGGACGGAAGGTGGCGGCATGGCACGGCTCCGCGAGGTGCAGGTCGGCGCTCAATCGCCGCAGGCCCTCGAGGCGGTGATCGGCTCCGCCCGAACCGCCCACCTCCACGACCAGGCGCGACAGGTCTGGGAAGCTCTCGGCGCCCGGGAGTTCCTGCACGTGAATTCCACCGCGGCCGGCGGTGGGGTCGCCGAGATGCTGGCGAACCTGCTCGCGCAGTCACGCGGGCTCGGCATCGACACCCGCTGGCTTGTCGTCGGCGGAGACCCGGCCTTCTTCGAGGTGACGAAGCGGCTGCACAACCACTTGTACGGGCACCCCGGTGACGGCGGACCGCTGGGGGATGCGCAGCGTGAGACCTACGAGCAGACGTTGGCCCCCAACGCCGACGAGCTCGTGTCGCTCGTTCGCCCGGGCGATGTGGTCGCGCTGCACGATCCTCAGCCCGCCGGCACCGCCTCCCGGCTGCGCGAAGCGGGGGCGAAGCTCGTCTGGCGCTGCCACATCGGCACCGATGCGCCCAACGAGTGGACGGAGATCGGCTGGCGGTTCCTGCGGCCGTACCTGGAGCACTGCGACGCGTTCGTGTTCTCGCGGCCGAACTTCATCCCGGACTGGCTGCCGCAGGAGCGGTGCTTCATCATCCAACCGTCGTTGGACCCGCTGTCGGCCAAGAACCAGCCGCTGTCCGACGACGTCGTGCACGACATCCTCGTCCGGGCCGGATTGCTCTCCGACGCACCGACCGGCGCCGGAACGATGTTCGTCCGCCGCGACGGGACGCGTGGCCGGGTGGACCGGCCGGCCGAGCTGATCGACAGCGGGCCGCCACCGCCGGCCGGGGTCCCGATCGTGCTGCAGGTCTCGCGCTGGGACCGGATGAAGGACATGCGTGGCGTTCTCACCGCCTTTGCCGAGCACGTCGCCCCGGACAGCGATGCACACCTGATGCTCGTGGGCCCCTCGGTGCACGGCGTGAGCGACGACCCCGAGGGCGCGGCCGACCTGGCCGCATGTGCCGAAGCCTGGACGAGTCTGCCCGACAAGGTCCGTCGCCAGACCCATCTGGTGTGTCTGCCGCTTGCGGACGTGGACGAGAACGCGGCCGTCGTCAACGCGTTGCAGCGCTACGCGATGGTGGTGCTGCAGAAGAGCATCGCCGAGGGATTCGGGTTGACGGTCGCCGAGGCGATGTGGAAGGGGCGTCCGGTGGTCGCCACCGACGTCGGCGGGATCGGCGATCAGGTCATCGACGGCGAGTCCGGCCTGCTGCTCGCCGATGCCTCCGATCTCGCCGCGTGCGGAGCAGCGACGCGGCGGCTGATCGGGGATCCCCCGTACGCGCAGCGGCTCGGCGAGGCCGCTCGGCAGCGGGTGTTCGAGCACTTCCTGCCCGACCGGCACCTCGACCAGTGGGGAGACCTGCTCCGCGCACTGCTCGTCGGACAGACGTGATCCCCCGAAAAGCAGCACCTGATAGGTGAGGCAGGGGTCACGAGCGGCTCGGTCGTGGTTGTCTGCAGAGGAGGCCGTTCGCGTGCCGCAGCGGCGGGAAAGAGAGCGAGTTGTCCGTGCCCGAGACCCGGTACGCCGAAGCCAACGGCCTGTCCATCGCCTACGAGACGTTCGGCCGGCCGACTGATCCGCCCGTCCTCCTGGTGATGGGACTCGGTACCCAGATGATCGCGTGGCCGGACGAGCTGTGCGAGCGCATCGCGGACCGCGGCTACTTCGTCGTCCGCTTCGACAACCGGGACGTCGGGCTCTCGACCCACCTGTCCGAGTTGCCGGCGCCGGCGCTGCGGGATCTGATCACGAACCGGCGACGCCCGCCCTACCGCATCGAGGACATGGCCGAGGATGCGGTGGGGCTTCTCGACGAGCTCGGCATCACCGACGTGCATCTGGTCGGTGCATCGATGGGCGGGTTCATCGCTCAAGTGATCGCGGCCAACCATCCGTCCCGGATCCGCAGCCTCACGTTGGTCATGACGTCGACCGGTTCCCGCCGGGTCGGGCATCCGAAGCCGAAGCTGTTCCTACGCCTGCTGCGGCGCCGGGTGGTGACGGACCGGCTCGGCTCGGTCGAGGCGGCTGTCGAGACCTTCCGCATCATCGGCTCGCAGGGGTACGCGTTCGACGAGGAGCACCTGCGCGACCTGGCCGGACGCAGCTGGGACCGGGCCTACGACCCGCACGGCTACCTTCGCCAGCTCGCCGCCGTCCTCGGTCAGCGGAACCGGACCCGTCAGCTGCAACGGCTGAGGGTGCCGACGACGGTGCTGCACGGTCTGGCCGACCCGCTGGTGAACGTCAGCGGTGGCCTGGCGCTCGCCCGTGCGATCCCCGGCGCCGGCTTCATCGGCTTTGCGGGCATGGGTCACGACCTGCCCCGCCCGCTCTGGCCTCGGTTCGCCGAGGAGATCTGTCGGACCGCCGAACAAGCGGACGAGAGTCCCCGCTCGGTCCGTCAGCCGCGCTGACGCGGGACCGGCACCATCGGCCGGCGCGCTGCCGGTGTGGTCACCGCTGGCGGCACGGCCGGGCGGGATTCGTCGTAGCTGGCCAGCAGCGCTGACGCCCCGGCGAGGAAGGCGGGCGGGAAGAGGTCCGCCACCATGCGGTAGAACTGGCCGTCCCTGGCGTCGTCCCAGTCCGTGTCCATGGTTTCGTCCATGTCGGTCACCTCTTCCGCAGCTTCTTCCGCAGCTTCGCGTCGCGAGGAGGGTGCACCCCTGGCCGCGCCGCGGGACCGCGCTTTCGACCCGCTCCGGCGGGACCTTTGCCCCCACGCGGTGTTCGGGCTCAGGGCACAAAGTCCCTTTCGGCGGAACGCCCAGCCTCTTCACGATTGCGCAGTTTCGGACGCTTCGCTGCGCAGTCCTGGAGGCCACCGTGAGCAACACCGATGCGAGGACCGGCGGCACCGCACCGGCCGATCGCGGGGTCCGGCACTGGCTGCGGTCCCACCGCTGGGGAGCCGTGGCCGCCATCGGCACGGCGCTCGCGGTCTTCGTGCTGACGGCCTGGCTCTACCGACGTTGGGCCGGCACGGACACGCCGAGGATGCTCGAGGTGGAGGTCGCCGGGAGTTCCCGCGCGATCGACCACCTGGTCGGACCGAATGCGCGCTCCTACAACCATGCGCTGTGGGTCGACTACCTGTTCATCGCGGGTTACGGGATCGCGCTCGTCACTGCGGGCGTGGTTGGTCGGTCGGTGTCGCTGACCCGGAACGCGCGGCGCATCTCGTCCGCCCTGATAGCCGCAGCCGTTCTGGCGGTGCTGTGTGACATCGCTGAGAACGAGTTGCTCCGACCCGTCGTGCACAACCCGAGTTCCAGCAAGAACGAGTTTGCGGTCGCAGCTCAGGCCTTCTCGTTCGTGAAGTGGACGCTGGTCCTACCGGCCGCCGCGGTCGCGATCGTGATCGTCCTGACGACGCTGTGGCGCGCCCTCGGGGTCCCGGTGGCCGATCGGCTGCGATCGACGAAGGCGAACGATCACGAGCAGGCCGCGACGGACGTCGTCGAGTTCCCGGCGCTCGACCCGGACCACGATCTCGACAACGGGCTGGCCGGCCAGGCAGCGAGCCGCTCGGCGTGGCGAGCCAACAGCCACTTACCACAGGATCGTCCGTACGCCCGTCAACAGATCGGCTTCTGTGTCTCCGGTGGTGGTATCCGTTCGGCCACGTTCGCGCTCGGCGCGATGGACTCGCTGCGCGACTGGCTGCGTCAAGCGCGGTACCTCGTCTCGGTCTCGGGCGGCGGCTACGCGGCCGGCGCGATGCAGCTGGCGCTGAAGGACCTCCCGAAGGACGTCACCCTGCCCGAAGACCTGGACCCCGGCACGTCGGCCGCGACCGCCGCCGACGTCTACACCGGAGGGTCGGCCGAGCTGGACCACACCCGCAAGCACGGCCGCTACCTCGCGGAGAGCGCGGGTGAATGGACCGTCGCCCTGACCCGCATCCTGCGCGGAGTGATCGTCAACCTGCTCGTTCTCGGCCTGATCATCGTGGTGGTCGGACGGACGCTCGCGCACGTCTACGCGCTGTTCCCGAGCACGATCCTGAACAAGGGCGGCTGGCCGCCTCCGACGGGCGTCTCCTGGGCCATCGGCGTCACGGCCGGAGCCGCCCTGGCGTCATTCGTCGGCCGCATCTTGCTGGCTCCCGGACTGAACCGGACTTCCGAACCCCTGAAGCGGCTCGCCGCCGGTCTGGCCGGCCTCGCCGCCGCGCTCGCGGTGGCCGGCATCGGCCTGCCTGCGCTCGCCTGGGTGGCGGGCAACCCGCCGAACACGTCTGTTGCCCTGAGCGGCGGGGGCATCGTCTCGGTCCTCACCGCCTGGGGCGGAGCGATCGTCGCGTTCGGGAAGCGGCCCGCGGTGACGGCGAACCTCAAGAAGGTGCAGCAGCGGTGGAGCAAGGCGAGCCCGAAGCAACGCGGCATCGCCGCGAACGTGAGCGTTGCCGTGGCATTGCTCGTGGTCCTCGCCGCCCTGCTCGGTCTGCTCGGCATCGTGCTCGCGACCACGACCAAGCTGACGGCCCACTCGACCTGGCCCGGAGGTCGGGATGAGTGGGTCTACACCGTCGGCGCCGCCGTGCTGTTGGCGCTGCTGGCCGCCGTGGACCAGGTCCGGTGGAGCCTGCACCCCTTCTACCGACGTCGCCTCGCGACCGCGTTCGCGGTCCGCCGGGTGCGTCACGGCGAAAAGGTCCGAGCTGTGCCGTACGACTTCGAACACGAGGCGACCTCGCTGCACGAATACGGGACACGGCACGGCGGCGCGGACACGGGTGACTTCCCGCAGATCATCTTCTCCTGTGCCGCACACGACTCCGACCGGTCCGTGACTCAGCCCGGCCGACGCGTGGTGCCCTGGACCATGTCCGGCGACTACGTCGGCAGCCCGATGATCGGGTGGGCGCCCAGCGAATACCTCCACGACATCGCGGCTCCGGCGCTGCGGGCCGACCTGACCGTGCAAGCGGCGCAGGCCTTGTCCGGCGCCGCGATCGCCGCGCAGATGGGCCGGATGGACCGCGCCTACTCCCGGCTGCTCGCCGTCACCAACGCCGGCCTGGGCAGCTGGCTTCCCAACCCGGCGTACCTCCACAAGCTGGCGGAGCACGGCGACCAGTGGTGGGTGCCTCGCCTCCCCCGTCGGCGCTACCTCTCGACGCTGGGCCGCGAGATCGCCGGCAGCTACCCCGGCGACGGGCCGTTGCTGTTCGTCACCGACGGCGGGCACTACGAGAACCTCGGCCTGGTCGAACTACTCCGGCACCGGCCCACCCTCGCGATCTGCATCGACGGCAGCGGTGACCGCCCCGACGTCGCCAGCACGTTCGCCGAGGCGATCCAGCTGGCCTACGAGGAGCTCGGGGTCGTCATCGACTGCAACGAGGCGGCCGACCTCGGGGCCGGAACCGCCGGCCCGGCGGTGCCGGCCGTCGACCAGCTCACCGGGGAGCTGAAGGAGCGGCTGGCGAGATCGAGCGTGACGACGGCCACCATCAGCTACCCGGATCTCGGGCCCGGCCTCCCCCGCGAAGAAGGCATGCTCCTGTTCGCGAAGGCCACGCTGACGCGGCAGACACCCTTCGAGCTCCTCGCGCACGCGAGCCGGAACCCCTCGTTCCCGAACGACAGCACGGCCGACCAGTGGTTCGACTTCGCCCAGTTCGACGCGTACCACGCGCTCGGCCGGCACGTCGGCGAGCAGGCCCGGCGGGCGCTGCTGCAACGGGTCATCCCTGCCCAGCAGGAGTCCACGACCATCGTCCTGCCCGTTGCCGCCGGGGAGGGTCTCGTCGTCCAGGTGGCCGACGTGCTGTTACCGACCGAATGAGGCGGCGGCGCGGTTGAGCGACCGCGTGAGCGAGGTGTAAACGGGTGTCGCGGACGTTGGCGATCGGGGTCAGGACGCCCTGCGAGACCACCTGGTACGCGTTAGTCGTCGACAGCCCGCTCTCGACCGCGACCCAACGTCTGATCCGCTTCCCTGACTCCTGGAGGAACTCGCGTGTGTCGCCTTCTCGGCTGGGCCGCTGCAACGCGCTGCTCGGCCGCTGATCTGCTGGACGGGCACCTGACCGGCTTCGCCGACCTGTCGGAGCGGCACGCGGACGGGTGGGGCGCTGCCTTCGCACGCGGCGGCGACCCGGAGGTCGTGAAGGAGCCGGTCGCCGCGCGTACCAGCCCCGTCTTCGAGTCGGCGATGCACAAGCCTGCGCCGGCTGCGATGGTGCACCTGCGCTGGGCCACCGGCGGGCTGCCGGTGCTGCCCGTGAACACTCATCCGTTCGTGCGGGATGGGCTGGCGTTCGCCCACAACGGCCACGTGCAGGACATGCAGCGGATCGAATCGCTTATCGACGTGGCGGTCGTGGGGGAACCGCTCGGCGACACCGACAGCGAGCGCTACTTCCTCGCCGTGCTCACCCAACTGCGGCGTGGCGCCCGGCCGGCCGAGGCGCTCGCCAGCGTGGCGACGAGCCTCTCCGGCTCGCCGTCGACGTCACTCAACTGCCTGCTCGTCACCCCCGAGCAGCTGGTCGCGGTGTGCCGACACGACCCTGCGCTGCTGCCGCCGCACGAGGTCCCGGACTACTTCCACCTCGGCGCGGAGCGGGTGATCGGTGCGGACGGCGCGACCCGGGCCGTGCTGATCGGATCGTCCGGCGTGCTCCCCGACGCCGGCGAGCCGGTACCCGCGTTGTCCAGCGGGCCGTTGGATGCCAGCTGGATCGCCGGCCGCCGGACGATACCGAACGGCTTCGCCCTGATCGTCGACCGGGCGTACCTGCGGACCGAGCTCGTGGCGCTCGATGTCTGAACCGCCCCGGACCCGATGGGGACCGACCGACTCGACGCCCGGCGGTGCCGCCGCCCGGTGTCGGACGCTCCCCCCAGGTGGCCGCCGAGCTGCGCGAGCTGGTCGAACTCGCCGAGGAGGCTCGGGAGGGGGCAGATCCCGAGCAGTTCCTCCTCTCCGACTGCGAGTTCTGGCGGCACTACTTCCGCGCCCAGCCGGACCGGCACGCGTCGATGGTGTCCCACCTCGACCCCCTCGCCGCCGTCCGGGCGGGCGACGAGGACGCAGCGGAACGAGCGATGCCGGAGCACCTGGCGCGCAGCCGTGTGCTACTCGACGCGCTGTTCCGCTGATCGCTCACTCGGAACGGCGGTGCTTCACCTCGAAGATCGGCAGCATCGGCCGCTTCCACGCATCGTTCAGCACGCCGGCCCACGACGTGTACCAGGCCGCGCCTGCCGTCACGAGGCCCATGATCCCGCCGAGCTTGGTGATCGATGTGTTCTGTCCGAGCTGCCCGATGGTCAGCAGGATGAAGGCCGCAGTCGCCGTGGCGAACACGATCGCCAGAGCACCGCTGATGCGCACCGAGGCGGTGAAGAGCAAAGCCGCGAAGATGGTCCACGCCAGCAGGAAGAGGCCGGTGGCCTTATAGGCGTCGGGCTGGCCCTCGATGCTGGGGAGCACGAACTTGGCGTAGGCCGCGTAGGAGAGCCAGAAGGCGCCGAAGGAGGTGAAGGCGGTCGCGCCGAACGTGTTGCCCTTCTTGAACTCCCACATCCCCGCGAGCACCTGCGCGATGCCGCCGTAGAAGAGCGCGATCGGCAGGACGACGGCTTCGAGCTTGACGTTGTCAATGATGTGCGCGTTGAACACGCTCAACACGAACGTGGTGAGCGCGAAGGCGGCCAGGCCGAGCGGACCGGGATCGGCGATGCTCCGGTCCACGGTCTGGGCCGATGTGTCGAGCCCGTCACCCGGCCGCCGAGCCTCGCGTGTGCCTGAATCCGTGCCGATGTCTCGGTCCGGACGGTCGTGCACCCGCGCGGCACCCGACTGTCCGTTCTCCGTCGGGTAGATCGCGGCGTCCGACTCCGACTCCATCGTTCGTGGCTGACCCGTTCCTGGCTGACCCGTTCGTGGCTGACTTGTTCGTGGCTGACTTGTCATCTGGGGCTCCTTCCGTCCTGGCTCCGTCCCCCGGACATCTGGGCCGGGGACCTTGCACAGGCAACGCCCTTCTGTGTCCCCGGTCACAGCCCGCTTCAAGCACATATCGGCCATCGCTACTCATATCCGCCGAGAAGTGGCCGACCCGGGGCCCGCCGCCAGCTGGATTTCCAGAAGCGGCCCACGTTGCAGGACGAGGTCCAGATCGCCCGCTGCATCACGACAGCGCCGGTGTGCGGCACGTCGATCATCTGCCCGTTCCGACGTAGATGCCTACGTGCGACCCGTCGTCCAGGAAGATGATGTCGCCGGTCATCGCGGCGGACTTGGCGATGGGCCGGGACGCCGGAGCTTGCAGCCAGGTCGTTCGCGGGATGATCATGCCGAGCTGCCGGTGGACGTACTGGACGAGGCCCGAGCAGTCGAACGTCGTCGGGCCGGCCGAGCCGACGTAGGCCTGGCCGAGGTGCGTGCGGGCCACCGCGACGATGCGGTCCCCGCGGGTGACTGTCGATCGGGTCCTGGGTCGTCCTGCTCCTACTCGGTCTGGGCGCATGGGTGCGCACGGCGGACTGGGCTGAGGCGGCGAGCAGCCACTGAGCGCCCTGAACCGCTTCGTCGCCAGCGTGCAGACCGACGCCTCCAATGCCTCGGCCCGGTTGCGTTCGCCACTGCCCCGCAACCCGTGCTCGCCCGCTCCCACCGCCTGCCTGCGCTCTGGATGCCAGCGGTCGAAAGATCCGCGCCGACGGACGGCCCGTGACCGAGCCCGGTTACGGCGCCCTCCAGCGGGTGAACGACTGCGTCGCCCGGAGGGCGCGGTCTCGGCCGCTCCCGGCTGCGAGGGGTCGCTACTCACCGACGGCTGGTCGCTCCGCCTCCCGAGCAACGCCGCCACCGTCTACATCGAGGCGTACCCGAAAGCACCGACCGGCGGGAACTGGCTCGACCAGGACGGCTACAGCGGCACGGACCTCGGCAAGACCGATCAGAGCAGCTACGGCATGAGCTACGGGAGGGCCGTGCCCGTCGCCGACGGCGGAGCGCGCGGCGTCACCTGCTGCTGCCGAGGGTCTGCGGCGCGGACGGCGGCTCCACCTGAGAGAGCTGGGGCCACCTGTCCGGAACGGTCAACCGTGGTTGGCCACCGGCGGTAGCACCAACGCCTGGGCCACCGACGCCTCCGGCTCGCCGGTGCTGGGGATGGGCCCGTCCGCCACTGACTACTGCCCGATCACCTGCTGGAACGTCGGCCGGTTCTGCCACTCGAGCGGGGTGACGTTCTGGCCGAGGTAGGTGAATTGGATTTCGTCGGTCGACTTGTCGAAGCGCCACTTCGCCGGGTCCTTGGTCTTCTGCGCGGCGCTGACCTGGTCAACTGCCCGCTGCAGCGTTGTCCGCAGCTCGGCGCGGCAGGCGTTGAGATCACCGTTGCCGCAGTAACCCTGCGACATGAACTGCGGCGACGTCTGCGCCGGTCCCGGCTGGGCCTGCAGCCGTCGCAGGTCCCGGGTGACCCACGAGTACGAGCCGACGTTGTTGAACGAGGAGCCGCTCTGCTTCGTCGTCGGCAGGTTGTCCAGCGACACCGGCAGGACGTTCACGAGCGGACCGAGTCGGGGCGCGAGCACCTGCTTCGCCACCAGCGGATACCAGGCGTCCATCAGCGCGATGGCCCCCGAGTCGGTGTACTGGCCGGTGCGCGCCCGGTCGACCCGGTGCGCCCCCGCCGCCTGCCAGTCGGCCAGCAGCTTCGTGTAGGTCGCGAGCTGCGGGTCGTCACCCACCACCTTGAGCACGTCCGGGAGGATGTAGGCGCCGCGGATGTCGACGGTGCCGGCGTCCATCATCGCCCCGACCAACTTGACGCGGTCCAGCTTGCCGGCGGCGAGCGCCGCCTTCACCCGGTCCTCTAGCGCGAGAGAGCGCTGCACCGGCCCCCAGCCCCACTCGTCGTCGGCCGAGTAGGTCCCGGAGGACGGCTTGTTGTTCCAGCTGACGAGGTAACCCGACGGCGGGTTCACCGACTGCGGATGGCCAGCCGCCGGGAGGAAGCCCGTCCAGTCCCAGCGCGGGTCGCCCCAGCGCGGCAGGTCCGGGTCGACGCCGGTGGCCCGGAGCGGGAGCGCACCCGAGGTGAAGGTCGCGATGTCGCGGTCGTCGACGTAGAACCAGTTGAAGCTGAACGTCAGCTTCGAGAAGGCGTCGGTGAAGTCCCGCGCACCGTGGATCGTCGTCGGATCGTTCATCTGCGCGAAGCCGACCACCGAGTCCGGCTCGTGGCCGTACGTCGACCGCTGCGACACCACCGCGACCGGCGCGCCGTTCGCCGTCGTCCGGTACTGGACGATGCCGTGCCGGGTCCGCAGATCGGGGAAGGTCGCGACCACCTTGCCGGTCGAGTCGTGTTCCTGGTGCGGCGTGCCGGTCATTGGCGTGCAGGTGGAGCCGTCGAGGTAGCCGGTCGAGTCCGGGGTGGCGGGAGTGCCGTCGAGGTTGCACAGCCGGTCGAAGACGGTGTCGATGACGTCGCCGGAGGCGCTGGTGGCCGACCAGGCGTAGTTCTTGCCGTGCCCGATGAGCACGGCGAACTGCAGGTTGGCGAACGCCACCCCGCGCGCCTCCTGGTGCGGCCCGTGCAGCGCGATCTCGTCGAAGAAGTTCGGGGCCTGGTAGGCGGTCTGTGGTCCCATCACGGCGATCGGCTTGCCGGAGGTCGTGTGGCTGCCGGCGACCAGCAGCGCGTTGCTCATCTGGCGCGGCACCTGGAGCCAGTCCGGCCCTCCGGACCCGGCTCCGCCACCGGCGCCGGTGGCGCTGTTCGCCGCACCGGTTCGGGCATTGGCCGGCACCGGCCCGGTGCCCGGAACCAGCTTCGCGCCCGAGGAGGCGAGGTCGGGCAGCGCGACCGCGGCCGGGTCGATCGGACCTGGGGCGCCGTAGGGAGCGGCACCAGGGTTGGTCGTCGGGGCGTTCGGGTCCTGCGCGGTGCGGAGATCGGCGAGCACCTGCCGCCCGGGACCGGCGCCGAGCTTGGCCTGGAGCTGACGTAGGAACAAGGCGTTCTGCGCCTCCTGGCCACCGCCCTTCCCGAACATGCCGCCGACCAGCGATGCCGTGTAGACCACGTCCGCCTTCGTGTACGGCGTCGGGGTCAGCTTCAGCAGCTTGTAGGGCGCCGGACAGGTCGGGGCGCTCGTCGTCGGGCAGAGCTTCTGCCGGGCCGCGTTGACCCCGTCGACGAAGGCGTCGAGCCGGGCGAGCAGGTCGATGCCGACCTGTCCCTTGTCGCGGAGCGCGTCGAGCTGGGCCTGCGCCTCCTGCGGGGTGTAATCGGCTTGGCGTAGCTGATCGGCGTCGGCGGTGAGGGTGCTCGGCGTCCCGCCCTCGAGCTCGGACAACCGCCCGGCCCCGGCGTAACGGATCGCGTCCATCACGAACATCCGGTCCTGCGTTCCGGCATAGCCGGCGCCGTAAGCGGTGTCGTTGTCGGTGGTGCCGTAGACGTAGGGAACGCCGAACCTGTCGCGCTTGATCGTGACCCCGGGACGCGGGGCCTCCGTGCTGACCACATCGCCCGGCGCCGGGTCGAGGGGGGCGTTCTTGTAGTAGTCGCCCAACGAGGGGTCTTTGAGGCTCGCGGGATCAACGCGGTTGAGCGCGTCGTACATGTCCCGCTGATTGCTGGACCCGTTCTCACCCGGGGGCAGGATGCTGAGCACCTGCAGCGGGGTCGCGTTCGTTCGTCCGCCGTCCGGGGCGTTCGACTTCGAACCACCGGAACACCCGCCCAGAACCAGACAGGTCACCAGCCCGATCGGTACCGCCGCGCGTAGCGCTCGCACGTCACTCCCTTGTGATGCGTCCCACGTCCTTCGAGCACAGTAGCGCCGGGGAACGACAAAACCGGACGCTCCACGCCTGGATCGGGACGCCGATACGCACTCGGACGACCGTCCGTCGAGAGGCGCCCTGAAGATGCTGGACGAAGTCACCGCAGCAAGGTCGATAGCAGCCAGCGCTCGCGACGAACGCGCGCAGGTCGCGAAGACCTGGCGCGGCGCGACGACTCTGCTCGACGCCTTCGGCCTGCCCACGTTGAGCCGCGAGAACGCCGTCGTCATGCAGGAGGCGTTGGCCCGGGAGGGCGTGCGCACCGATCCGCTCCTGACCGAGGTCGAGCGCAAGACGAAGGTGCGCCTGCTGCTTCCCGGCGACGACCCCAGGGCGCCACAAGACCTCGTGGCCGATGGGAGGCTGACGGCCACCCTGTGGCGTCGAGATCGGGCACCGCAGTCCATCCCGATCGCGGAGGCGGCATCCCGACCGCCGGGCAGCCTGCTGTGGCTCGACATCGATCCCTCCGCGGAAGTGCCGGCGGCGTTCGACGTTCTTCACCTGCTCCTGCCCGAGCTCGAACGGCAGGCGCTCGAGGACCTCCTGCAGGTGGACGACCTTCCTGGTGCGTCCTCCTACGGCCCGGTGCACAAACTCTCGACGGTGGCGATCGAAGCCGTCGAGCCGGAGGACGATCGGCGCAACGACGACGGCAGCAAGGCAGGGGCCCTCTCGTTCCTCGTCGTGGAGATCCTGGCCGGCCCGAATTGGCTGCTCACCTGCTGGCACGAACCCCGGAAGCTTCCCGCCGGGGCGCTTCCCGAGGACCGACTGGAGGTGAAGGGCCCAGCCCTGCGCGAGATCGAGCAGTGCTGGCGGGAACGCGGAGATGACAGCCTGCCGAAGCTCGTCCTGCTGCTGTGCCGGGAGATCGCCCGGAGCTACCCGACCGCCCGCCGCACCCTCTATTCCTGGCTGGAGCAGTGGGAGCTGGAGTTCCACCGCGTGCAGGATCCCGTCGAGCAGGCGACCCTGCGGGACCTCCGTGTGCTCATCAGCGAGATGCATCGTCGTCTGCACGCGCTCGAGGAGACACGCTTCACCGGCGACGAGAACAACTGGTTGGCCGGGGAGAGCACCAAAGGTCAGCGCCAGGAGCTGCAGGGTTGGCTCGACCGAGGGACGCGTGGCCTGACCAACCTGGCCGGGACCCTGCGCACGGCGACGGAGTTGCAGACCAGCGCCGGCATCCGTCGTCATCTGGAACTGGCCCAGGAACAGGCCGGGAAGACCGACCGGCTCCAGGACCAGGTCGGGCTGGTCACCTCGGTCCTGCTGGTGCCGACATTCATCGCCGGCCTGTTCGGCGCCAACACCACCGTGCCCGGACAGGGTCACTGGAGCGGCTTCGTCCTGATGGTCGCCCTCATGGTCCTCGGCTCCGGGTCGACCTACGTTCTCTTCCGCCGGATCAGATCGGGCCAGCCACCAGCGGCCGAGTGAAGCGCGCCGCCCCGAACCGCCTGGACTGCGCGGCCCGGTTAGGCCACCTGCCCCTTCAGTCCGTCACCGCACAGGCCGTAGCCAGAAGTAAGCCCGTCATGACTCCGGGGTCACACCCATACGAGCGGGCGACACCAGTGCGAATCGAGCGACCAGCCATGTTGTGGCAACGACACCCCGCACGCCACCATCCGAACGCGCCCATCTCGACCCGCCGCCGGTGGCTCCCAGCGCTGCCCGTGCTGAGCCTGCTGATCAGCTGTCTCGCCGTTGCCGGCGTGGCCGTGTCGCAGGCTCCCGCGAACGCAGCGGACCTCACGGCAGCTCAATGCAACGCCCACGCTCCGGGCGCGCTCCCCACGACCGCGTTGACGTGCACCGTC
>DATITC010000154.1:0-12211 GCA_035468175.1 Frankiaceae bacterium
GATGACGGCCTCGTAGCTGCGGCCGACATCCTTCGGGTCGATCGGCAGATAAGGGACCTCCCAGAGCGTCGACCCCTCTTCACGGGCCGCATCCAACGCCGTTAGGCCCTTCTTGATTGCGTCCTGGTGCGAGCCGGAGAACGCCGTGTAGACCAACTCGCCGCCGTACGGGTGGCGCGGGTGCACCGGCAGCTGGTTGGCGTACTCGACGGTGCGCCGGACCTCATCGATGTCCGAGTAGTCGATCATGGGGTCGATGCACTGGCTGAACAGGTTGAGGGCCAGGGTGACCAGGCAGACGTTGCCGGTCCGCTCGCCGTTGCCGAACAGGCAGCCCTCGATCCGGTCCGCGCCGGCCTGCAGCCCCAGTTCGGCGGCGGCCACGGCGGTGCCGCGGTCGTTGTGCGGGTGCAGCGAGAGGATGACGCTGTCCCGACGGCTGAGGTGGCGGGACATCCATTCGATGGAATCCGCGTAGACGTTCGGGGTGGCCATCTCGACGGTGGCCGGCAGGTTCAACACGACCGGCCGTTCCGGCGTCGGCTGCCAGACGTCCATCACCGCTTCGCAGACCTCGAGCGCGTAGTCCAACTCGGTGCCGGTGTAGGACTCGGGGCTGTACTGCCAGCGGACGTCCGTCTCCGGCAGCATCGTCTCGGCGTACTTGGCGCACCACTGCGCACCGCGGACCGCGATCTCCTTCACGCCCTCGCGGTCCAGACCGAACACGACGCGGCGCTGCAGGGTCGACGTGCTGTTGTACAGGTGCACCAGGGCGGTGCCGCCGAAGCCGACCAACGACTCGATGGTCCGCTCGATCAGCTCCTCACGGGCCTGGGTGAGCACCTGGATGGTGACGTCGGAGGGGACCAGGTCCTCTTCGACCAGCGAGCGGATGAAGTCGAAGTCGGTCTGGCTGGCCGCCGGGAAGCCGACCTCGATCTCCTTGTAGCCCAAGCGCACCAGCAGGTCGAACATCCGCCGTTTGCGGGCCGGGCTCATCGGGTCGATGAGTGCCTGGTTGCCGTCCCGTAGGTCGACGCTGCACCACTGTGGCGCGGCCTCGATGACGTTCGACGGCCAGGTGCGGTCGGTCAGGTCGATCTGTCCGAAGGACTGGTACTTCTCGATCGGCATACCGCTCGGCTGCTGCGTCGTGGTGCGGGCGGCCGGGCTGGTGGATGTGTGCTCCACGGAAATGCTCCTTGTACTGCCCGGGCGAACGGGCGTTCCTCTGTCGGGATCGGCGGGCCGAACCGGCGCACGAGCGTCTCCGCGACGAGGGAGGCCGGCCGGTCTAGAGGGCCTCGTCGCGGCGACTAAGGAGGAGCGAGGACAACATCACGGGTCAGCTTAACAGCAGATCAACCGAAGGCGCCGCTGACCGCGACCACGCTGCGGGTGGTCGGCTGCACCGTCGCCATCGCGGCGGAGATCCCGGCGAGGTTGGCCAGATGCGCCAGCCGCATCACCTCGCTGGCCCGGAACAGCGGACCTCCGGGCCGGGCGACGAGCAGCACGCGGTAGGGGGAGCCGCAGGCGGCGACGGCGAGGTCGTTGTCCCGATCCCGCCAGTCGGCCGGCACCCAGGCCTCCTCCGGCGACACCCGCCGCGCGCCGGTCATCGGCAGGTCGGGGACGGGGCAGGTGCCGATCGGGGGCGCCGCCGACGACGCGGAGATGCGGCGCACGTCCGGCACCTCGCCGACGCATTCGGTGCCCGGGGTCCGGGCGTCGAAAACGACCGCCCAGCTGCACCGAAATGCCTCAGGCGCCAACTCGGCCAGCCGCTCGACGGCGCGGGCCGGATCGGCCGCGATCGCGTCGACGATGCCGAGGTCGCGCACCGTCTCGGCGGCCCGGGAGTGCGGCCGGAGCGACTCGACCCGGACGTCGGGAACGGACTGACAGGCGGTGATCAGCGTCTCCGCCATCCGGTCGCTGGGGAGCGAGACGACCAGGTCGTCGACGGCGCTGCCGAACGGGCCCCGCTCGACCACGTCGAGCGTCTCGATGTCCACCCCTTCGGCGCCCAGCGCGGTGGCGACGGCACCAAGCGACCCCGGACGATCCGGCAGGACGAGGCGGAGGAGATACGTGCTCGTGCTCACACCGACCAGTCTGCCTGCCGGAGGGTTCGTTCGAGTTGCCTTCGGGTTGCACGACGATGACCCGGAACGGTCAGATGAGGTCGATCCCGGTTACCTCGGACAGCTCGGCGAGCGCGACCCGCGGGTCGGCGACCTTGATGGTGTGCATGCCCATCGCTCGGGCCGGCTTGAGGTTCGCGCCCAGGTCGTCGAGGTAGGCGCAGCCGTCCGGCGCCGCTCCGAGCCGCTCCAGCGCTCGCCGGTAGATCGCGGGCTCCGGCTTGCGGATTCCCTCCACGCTCGATTCGACGATGCTGTCGAACAGGGCGAGGACCTCGCCGAATTCGCCTTCGCGGGGCATCGGCGAGATGTTGTTGGTGAGCAGTCCGAGCGGGAACCCGGCCCCGCTCAAGCGGTGCAGCGCCTGGACCATGACCGGCCGTGGCTCGCCGACCAGCAGCCCCAGGACCGCGTAGGGATCGATCGACACGCCCTGCGCGGCCGCCTCGGCACGGAACAGCTCGGCGAACCCGTCGCCATCGACCTGGCCGCGCTCCAGCCTGGCCCAGGCGTTGTCGTCCGGGTCGGTGGTGTTGATCCGGCGGATGACACCGGCGGGCAGCCCCTGCTCTCGCTCGTAGGCGTCGAAGGCCTCGAGTGGGCTGGACAGCACCACTCCCCCGAAGTCGAACAGGACAGCGGTCATCATCACGCGGGCTGCTCCAGGAACGCGTCGACCGCCGCCGAGAACCGTTCCGGCCCGTCGACCCAGGGGAAGTGGCCGACGCGGTCGAGCACCGCGAACTCCGCGTGCGGGAGCGCCTCGGCGAGCTGGCGACCACCGGAGGGCGGGGTGATGACGTCCCACGCACCGGCCAGGACAAGGGTCGGCACCTGCGTCGACGTCAGCTGGGCGGCACGCCCGGCGAGTGCCTGCCAGCCGGCCGAGATCCCCGCCTCGGCCCGCGGGCTCATCTGCCGGTCGGCAGCGGCCGCGTGCTGCTGGGTGCGCTCGTTCCAGACGCCGTAGTAGAAGGGCCGCTGCAGCCGGGACAGCCGCTGCTGCTCGGCGGCGCGGGCGTAGCGCATGCCCTCGGCGGCGTCGACCGCGTCGGCGTACCACGGCTCGTCCGAGCGGATCTCCCGCAGCGCGCGCCGCTCGTCCGCGACGTCCGACGGCGGCGTCAGAAAGGTGGTCACCAGGACCAGACGACGGACGTGGTCTGGGTGCGCGGCGGCGTAGGCGAGCGCGGTCGGCCCGCCGGCGCTGTGCCCGAGGACGTCGACCTGCTCGCGGTCCAACGCCACCCGGACGCGGTCGAGGTCGTCGACCAGAAGCTCGATCGAATAGCCCGACGGATCGTCGGGCGCCTGCGAGCGGCCGGTACCGCGGGTGTCGAGCCGGACGATCTGCCGCGTCGCGGTCAACCCGCCGAGGTCGCCGAGGTACTCGGCAGCCCGCCCCGGACCACCGGCGGCGCAGATCAGCGGCGGGCCGTCGGTCTCGTCCGGGCCCTCGACCTCGTAGCGCAGCCGGAGCCCGTCCCCGCTCTCGACGAACCCCTCCCGCAGCGGCATGACCTCACCGTACGGCGGCTCGGATCCCTTACGGCAGTGGGGTCGGCACCGGGGTCGGCGTCACGGTGGTGCCGCCCGTCATCAGGTTCCAGCTGATGCTGCCGTGCTGGAAGTCGGTCTGGACGACTCCAAGCGCGACGGTGCGCTCGTCGCTGGTCGGGTAGCCCAGGGCGCCCCGCTCCCAGGACTGCGCCGAGTACCTGTCGCGGATCGCTCCGCGCACCTCGTGGGGCCCGGTGGCTGGTGACCAGAACACCGAGCCATTCTGGAAGTGCTGGTAGACGCCCACGGTGTCGGCGGTCGGCGCGGGATCGGTGGTGGGGTAGCCGAGGACTCCGGCCTCGAACCCGAGCGCGCGCCAGCGGTCCAGGACGACGCCATACACCTCGTGCGCACCCAGGGCAGGGGTGTAGAAGATGTAGCCGCGGTCGAAGCGGCTGTAGCGACCGACCCCGTCCGGCCGCGTGGTGACGTCGTTCTGCGGATAGCCCAGAACGCCGGACTCGAAGCCGAGCAGCGCGTAGCGGTCGGCGATCGCCCCGTGCGTCTCGTGCGCGCCGGTCGCGGGCGATGAGTGGATGAACCCCCGCTGGAAGCGCGCCGATCGGCCGTGACCGTCCGCGATGGTGGCTTCATCTCGGCTGACCGGGAACCCCAGGAAGCCGGTCGGGCCCCCGACCCTCAGGTAGGTCGCGGCAAAGGGCGCTGACAGCCGACGCGCCCCCGTCGCGGAGGACCAGGTGAGGGAACCGCCCTGGAACTGGGTCATCAGACCGCCAGGAACGATGCGTTCACCCTGCAGTATCGGTTCGCCGAGCACGCCCGCCTGTCCTCCGAGGGTGGCGTAGCGGCTCGAGACGGCCGAGTGCGGCAGCCGAGCCGCGATCATGGCCCTCAGCGTTGGCAGCAGGGCGTACGCCCGGTCGCCGGGGCAGGCGGTGAAGTCGGCGTCGCGGTGGCCGGAGACGGTGTTGAAGGTGACGCGGGTGCCCGTGGGGAATCGCGAACCAGCGAAGACGCCAGCGACGAGAACGGTCTTGCCGGTCGGGTTCCGGTAGTAGCTGCCGAGCTTCCAGGCGTAAAGATCGGCCATCGCGTTCAGCGTCGCGGTCGGCGGCGCGACCGTCGAGAAGTTTCCGATCATGGATGCGGCGAAGGTATCGGTGTTGAAGGCGCCGGTGTGCGCGCCGATGACCGGCAGCGCCGTGCCGCCGTAGCGCCCTTCGAAGATCCGGCCGAAGCGGTCAACGAGGAAGTTGTAGCCGATGTCGCACCAGTGGTTGCTCTGCACGTGGAAGGCGTAGATCGACCGGATGATGCCCGGCACGTCGCCGGCGGCATAGCCGTTCGCGTTGTCGGTGTGGTGGACGAAGCCCATCTTCACCGTCGTCCCGTAATCCGGCCGGGGTCGACCAGTTCGATGCGGACGCCGGACAGCCGGCGTGAGGCCGACAGCAGACGCACCTGGACGCCGTCGGAGCTGCCGACCCAAAGGGGCTCCGTAGTCCGCCGCGAGGTCCGGTCGTCCGGTCGGCCAGCGTCCGGCGCGAGGTCCGAAGTGGCCAACGTCGACCACCCGGTCCACCGACCGCCGGCGTGCGTGCGGACCGAGAAGCTGGCGGTGGGTGCCGAGGACCGGTCCCAGCTGATGCCCACCAGGGAGAAGCCTGCGGTCTCGCGCGGCCCGCTGTCCCGCACCGACGCCGAGCCCGCCCCGCGGCCCGTCGTCTGCATGCTGACCGCGTCGGTCAGCGCGATCGTATGAACGCTGCTGGGCCGGACGGTGCGGCCAGCACCAGTCGGAGCTGCCGGGGCTGAGACGGAGACGTTCGGCGCCTCGGAAGAGCTGGCGGTCAGCGCGGTCTGGGCGGCCGGGGAGGCCTGGGCGGGTAGGGCCGCGTGCGCCGGTAGGGCCGTGCCCAACGAGAGGAGGAGCAGCCCCAAGCCCAGCGCGGTGGCGGTCGTTCGGGACCGGATGGGGAGGGCGGTCATGCGGTGGGAAGTCCTCTCCGTCAAGGTCGAGCAGCGGGGCCGGCCGAGCAGCACGTCGTCGTCCTCATCGGCGCCCCGGCCGGCACGACAAGGGTCGGCGGGGTGGTCGGCGGGGTGGATCGACGGGCCGGAACCAGCCGGTCCTAGCCGTCCAGGCGGCGCGCACCGGCCGAGGGCGTCACCGGCGCGATCGTCGGCGAACGGAAACCGGCACGACGGTAGGCCGAGCGCACCTCGTTGCCGAAGGGCACGGCGCCCGACGCCGGAAGCAGCACGATCGCCGAGCCACCGAAGCCCGCGCCGGTCAACCGCGCTCCCGCCGCGCCAGCGGCGAGGGCGACGTCCACGACGAGGTCGAGTTCGGCGCAGGAGACCTCGAAGTCGTCACGGAGGCTGACGTGCGATGCGGTCATCAACGAGCCGAGCCGTTCGACCTCACCCGCCTCCAGCGCGCCGACCGCGGCGAGAACACGATCGTTCTCGGTGACGACGTGGCGCGCCCGTCGGCGTAGTTCGTCCGGCAGCCCGTCGACCTGGTCGAGCGTGGCCGAGCGGAGCGACGGCAACCCGATCGCCTCGGCGGCCGCCTCGACGGAGGCCCGACGTTGCGCGTACGCCCCGTCCGCGACGGCGTGCGTGACCCGGGTATCGACGACGAGCAGCGCCCAGCCGTCGAGCCGGACCGGCACATGCCGCCAGGACAGGTCCTGGAAGTCGAGCAGCACCGCCTCCCCCGGCCGGGACAGCAGGGACGCGAGCGGGTCGAGCAGGCCGGTCGGCGCACCCGCCTGGACGCGCTCCGCCTCGGCGCAGACCTCCGCAGCCGGCACCGGATCCAGTTCGACCGCGTGCAGGCCGGCGAGCGCCATCAGGACCGCCACCCCGAGCGCGGCGCTGGACGACAGACCGGCGCCGACGGGGACGTCCGAGTCGAGCAGCAGGTCGGCGCCAGCACCGACCGGCAGCACCCCGCGCCGGATTCCGGCGGCCAGCACACCCCGTGGGTAGACCTCCCAATTTCGGTCGTCCCCGAACTGCAGGGACGCGCACGTCATGACACCGTCCGGGCGGGGCGCAGCCGCGACGACGGCTCTGCGGTCGATCGCGAAGGGCAAGGCCAGGCCGTCGGCGTAGTCGGTGTGCTCGCCGATGAGGTTGACCCGGCCGGGCGCGGCCCAGAGCCCGGTCGGAACGCGTCCGTAGCGCCGCCGGAACTCGGCGCCGAGGTCGTCCGGGGTCAGACCCGCACCTCGACGGCACGGGCGGTGCCGGCCCCGATGGTCTCGGCGATCCGGGAGAGCACCAGGTCCGGAACGGCGTCGTCGAGGGCGAGGGACATCAGCGCGTCGCCGCCCGCGGCGTGCCGGCTGACTTGCGCGCTCGCGATGTTCACGTTCGCCTCGCCGAGCAGGACGCCGACCGCGCCGACGATCCCGGGGCGGTCGCGGTAGCGCAGAAACGCGAGATGTTCCGCCGGGGGGAGATCGACCTCGTAGCCGTTGACCGAGGTCAGCTTCTCCACCTGCCGGGCACCGACGAGGGTGCCGCTGACCGAGACCACCACCCCATCCGGCATCGCCCCACGAACCGTCACCAGGTTCCGGTAGTCGGGCGAGTCCGGAAACGTCTCCAACCCGACCTGCATGCCGCGCTCCGCCGCCAGCAGCGGGGCGTTGACGTAGGTGACCTGCTCCTCGACCACGCCGGAGAACACGCCCTTCAGCGCGGCGAGCTGCAGCACGCCGACGTCCAGCGCCGCGATCTCCCCGCGCACCTCGACGGTCAGCGCGCTCGGCACTCCCCCGGCGAGCCCGATGAACACCTGACCGAGCTTCTCCGTCAGCGGCAGGACGGGACGGACATCCTCGGCGACGACGCCGCCGACCTGGACGTTGACCGCGTCCGGCACGAACTCGCCCCGCAGGGCCAGTTGGACCGACCGCGCGACCGCCGTGCCGGCCTTCTCCTGCGCCTCGGCCGTGCTGGCTCCGAGGTGCGGGGTAACGACGACGTTGGGCAACCCGAACAGCGGCGAGCTCGTCGCCGGCTCCTGCACGAAGACGTCGACCCCGGCACCACCGAGGTGGCCGCTGCGGATCGCCTCGGCCAGCGCGTCCTCATCGACCAGCCCGCCGCGCGCGGCGTTG
The DNA here is from genome assembly GCA_035468175.1 of Frankiaceae bacterium. Lineage (GTDB taxonomy): Bacteria > Actinomycetota > Actinomycetes > Frankiales > Frankiaceae > JAVEDQ01. The sequence goes on from DATITC010000154.1 coordinate 7,808, forward strand.
ATCAGGATCGCCCCGGGCCGCATCGACGCGAGCTCCTCCTTGCCGATCAGCCCGAGCGTCTCCGGCGTCTTCGGCAGGTGCACGGTCACGATGTCGCTGCCCGCGAGCACCTGATCCAGCGACAGCAGAGTCACGCCCATCTGCGCCGCACGGGCCGCCGGCACATACGGGTCATAGGCGAGCAGGGTCACCCCGAAGGCGGCCAGACGCTGGGCGACGAGCACGCCGATCCGCCCCAGCCCCAGCACGCCGACGGTCTTGCCGGCCACCTCCACGCCGGTGAACGACGACCGTTTCCACTCCCCGGCCGACAGCGACGCGTGCGCCGCGGGGACGCGCCGAGCGACGCTCAGCAGCAGCGCGATGGCGTGCTCGGCGGCACTCAGGATGTTCGACTGGGGCGCGTTGACGACGAGCACCCCCCGCGCCGTCGCGGCGGGGACGTCGACGTTGTCGAGGCCGATGCCGGCGCGGGCGACCACCTTGAGCCGAGGTGCGGCTGCCAACGCCTCCGCGTCCATCGTCGTCGCGCTCCGCACGAGCACGGCGTCGGCCTCGGCGAGCGCGGGCAGCAGAGCGGCACGGTCGGCGCCGTCCACCTGCCGGATCTCGAAGCCGTCGCCGAGATGGGCGACAGCGGCCGGGGAGAGCTCTTCGGCGATCAGGACGACGGGTGCGCTCACGGGGCCGCATGCTAACGGTCCGCCCGGGGGCGCCCGTACCGGGGCACCGGCCGCGCACGAAAATCTGTGTCACTCGAGTCGGCTCCGCCAACAAAGCGGCCCGCTACCGGCCCGGGTCACGGGCGGCAGCGGGCCGCGTCGAACCGCTCGGGCGGTCGGCCCGTGCGGTTCAGCTTGGGGTGGGCGCCAGATCAGCCCTTCTGAATCAGCTCTTCTTGATCAGCCCTTCTTGATCCAGGACATCATCGGGCGCAGACGGGCACCGACCTGCTCGATCGGGTGGTGCTTGCCGTCCTCCACGAGCTTGGTGAAGTTCGGCCGCCCGTTGGCGTCCTCCTCGACCCACTCGTTCGCGAAGGTGCCGTCCTGGATCTCGCCGAGGATCCGGCCCATCTCCTCCTTCACCGCGGGGGTGACGATTCGCGGGCCGCGGGTCACGTCGCCGTACTCGGCGGTGTCGGAGATCGAGTAGCGCATGCCGGCGATGCCGCCCTCGTACATCAGGTCGACGATGAGCTTGAGCTCGTGCAGGCACTCGAAGTAGGCGACCTCGGGCTGGTAGCCGGCCTCGACCAGCGTCTCGAACCCGGCCTGCACCAGCGCGGTGGCGCCGCCGCAGAGCACGGCCTGCTCACCGAACAGGTCGGTCTCGGTCTCCTCGGTGAAGGTGGTCTTCAGTGCGCCGGCGCGGGTGCCGCCGATGCCGCGGGCCCAGGAGAGCGCGAGCTGCTGCGCGTTGCCGGTCGCGTCCTGCTCGACGGCAATGAGGCAGGGCACGCCCTTGCCCTCGGAGTAGGTGCGACGCACCAGGTGGCCGGGACCCTTCGGCGCGACCATGCAGACGTCGACCCCGGTCGGCGGCTGGATGAGGTCGTACCGGATGTTGAAGCCGTGGCCGAAGAACAGCGCCTTGCCGTCGGTGAGGTTCGGTGCCACCGACTCCTCGTAGATCTTCCGGTGCGCGGTGTCCGGCGCCAGGATCATGATCACGTCGGCTTCGGCGCAGGCGTCGAACGGGGTCAGCACCCGCAGGCCCTCGGCTTCGGCCTTCGGTCGGCTCTTCGAGCCCTCCGGCAGGCCGATCCGCACGTCGACGCCGCTGTCACGCAGGTTGAGCGCGTGGGCGTGACCCTGGCTGCCGTAGCCCAGGATGGCGACGGTCCGCCCCTGGATGATCGACAGGTCGGCGTCGTCGTCGTAGAAGATCTCGGGCACGTGGTTCCTTCCGATGGTGGACTTGCGATGGCGGGTCGAGCGGTGGCGGTAGATCAGGCCGAGCGCTCGATGGCGCGCAGCGAGCGGTCGGTGATGGATCGAGGTCCGCGGCCGACGGCGACCATGCCGGACTGGACGAGCTCGCGGATGCCGAAGGGCTCGAGCACGCGGACGAGCGCCTCGATCTTGTCGCGGGTGCCGGTTGCCTCGATCGTCACCGCCTCGGGCGAGACGTCGACGACCTTGGCGCGGAACAGCTGGACCATCTCGAGCACCGACGAGCGGGTCGAGATGTCCGCGCGGACCTTCACCAGCAGGAGTTCGCGCTGCACGCTCTCGGCCGCGTCCAGCTCGACGATCTTGATGACGTTGATGAGCTTGTTCAGCTGCTTGGTCAGCTGTTCGAGGGTGTGGCCCTCGACGCTCGCCACCAGCGTGATGCGGCTGATGTCGTCGTGCTCGGTGGGGCCGACCGCGAGGGAGTCGATGTTGAACCCACGGCGGCTGAACAGGCTCGCCACCCGGGCGAGCACGCCTGGCTTGTTCTCGACCAGCACGGACAGGGTGTGGCGGGCCATCTCAGGTGTCTCCGTTGGTGTTGACGCCCGAGTTCGGTGAACCCTCGGGCAACAGGTCGTTCTCGTCGGCGACCACTTCGCCCATCTCGTAGTCGAAGTCGGGGGCGATGTCCCGGGCGACCTTGATCTCGTCGTTGCTGGAACCCGCGGCGACCATCGGCCACACCATGGCGTCCTCACCGACGATGAAGTCGATGACCACCGGCCGGTCGTCGATCGCCATGGCCTTCTCGATCGTCGCGTCGACATCGGTGGCGCTGTCGCAGCGCAGCCCGACGCAGCCGAGCGCTTCGGCGAGCTTGACGAAGTCCGGCACATAGGCGGCGGACTTCGGAGCACGGCTGCCGCGCAGGTTGGTGTTGGAGTAGCGCTCGTTGTAGAAGAGCGTCTGCCACTGCCGCACCATGCCGAGGTTGCCGTTGTTGATGATGGCGACCTTGATCGGGATGCCTTCGAGCGCGCAGGTGGCGAGCTCCTGGTTGGTCATCTGGAAGCAGCCGTCGCCGTCGATCGCCCACACCGTCGTCTCCGGAGCTCCGGCCTTGGCGCCCATCGCAGCCGGGACGGCGAAGCCCATCGTCCCGAGCCCACCGGAGTTCAACCAGGTGCCCGGCTTCTCGTAGGAGATGAACTGCGCCGCCCACATCTGGTGCTGGCCGACGCCGGCGACGTAGATGGCGTCCGGACCGACGATCTCGCCGAGCCGCTGGATGACGTACTGCGGTGCCACCGCGTCGTCGACCTCGTCGTAGCCGAGCGGATAGGTGCTCTGCCAGCTCTGCAGCGTCGACCACCAGTCCGTCAGGTCGGGCTTCCGGCCGTCGGTCTCCTGCCGCAGGGCGGCGACCAGTTCGCGCAGCACGACCTTCGCGTCACCGACGATCGAGACGTCCGCAGCCCGGTTCTTGCCGATCTCCGCCGGGTCGATGTCGACGTGCAGCACCTTCGCCTCCGGGGCGAAGGTGTCGAGTCGGCCGGTGACCCGGTCGTCGAAGCGGGTGCCGAGCGCGATCATCAGGTCGGACTTCTGCAGCGCCGTCACCGCCGAGACGGTGCCGTGCATGCCGGGCATGCCCAGGTTGTGCGGGTGGCTGTCCGGGAACACGCCCCGCGCCATCAGCGTGGTGACGACGGGCGCGTCGGTGAGCTCGGCCAGTTCGGCCAGCTCGTCGCTGGCGCCGGCCTTGATGACACCGCCGCCGACGTAGAGCACCGGCTTGCGGCTCGCGGTGATGAGGCGGACCGCTTCCCGGATCGCCTTGGTGCTCGGCCGGCTCGGGGTGCGGTATCCGGGGAGGTCGAGTTGCGGCGGCCACGAGAACGTGGTCGCGGCCTGGAGGACGTCCTTCGGCACGTCCACCAGCACCGGTCCCGGCCGGCCCGTGCTCGCGAGGTGGAACGCCTCGGCGATGGTCCGCGGGATGTCCTCGGGCTTCTGCACGAGGAAGTTGTGCTTGGTGATCGGCATCGTGATGCCGGAGATGTCGGCTTCCTGGAACGCATCGGTGCCGATGGCCGGCCGCGGCACCTGCCCGGTGATCGCCACCATCGGCACGCTGTCCATGTAGGCGTCGGCGATCGGGGTGACCAGGTTGGTGGCCCCTGGCCCGCTCGTCGCCATGCAGACCCCGACGCGGCCGGTGGCCTGCGCGTACCCGGTGGCGGCGTGGCCCGCGCCTTGCTCGTGCCGGACCAGCACGTGCCGGATCTTCCGGGTGTCGAACAGTGGGTCGTACAGCGGCAGGATCGCGCCACCCGGGATCCCGAAGACGATCTCGACGCCGACCTCCTCGAGCGACCGGACGAGCGACTGCGCGCCCGTCATCGGTGCGGACGTCACCGGCTCGCGCGATGCAGGCTGGCCTTCTGCCGGGGCTGCGTTCTGCTCGGACATGATCCTCGGTTCCGGGGTCGAGATGGGCTGGAGG
>DATITC010000155.1:0-14317 GCA_035468175.1 Frankiaceae bacterium
ACCGTCACATTTTCGGCCCTGAAACGAACCCGGAGGCGCACAGTTCTCGCCCACCGCCGATCAACCGCCCACTTGGATCGACCGTGGGCGCCGACCGCGGGCGAGGGTGGGCCGCGAGCTGCGGAAACGCAGGGTGCTCCACTGCGGTTCTCGCCCACCGCCGATCAACCGCCGACGTGGATCGACCGTGCGCGTCAACGGCGCCCCCAAGCACGCCGCCCCCAGAACGCAACCCCAAGCACGCCGCCCCCGGAACGGCGCCCCCCAGAACGGCGCCCCAGAACGGCGCCGCTAGAAGAGTGCTGCCGCGAGTGCGCGCCGGGCCGGCGGCACCGACGGGTCGTCGCCCATCGCGTCGAACAGCGACAACAGCCGCACCCGGGCCGCGTTGCGCTCGTCGCCTGCGCTCTCCCGCACCAGCGTGACGAGAGTGCTCAGCCCGCTCTCCGGGTCCCCACTGGCGATCAGCACGTCCGCCATCGCCATCCGGGTCTCGGCGTCGGCCGAACCGGACGAGATCCGCTGCTGCAGGTCCTGCGGGTCGACGCCGGCCAGACGGCGGGCGAGTTCAACCTGTGCCACGCCTGTCTTCGCCTCCGCGTCCTCGGGGGCATCCGCAAGACGCCGGGCGAAGGCGGCAGCGGCACCGTCGAGGTCATTGCTCTCCAGCGCCGTGTACGCCGCTTCGACGTCCGGGTGCAGCGGCGGGCCCGCCGGGACCTCACCGTCCTCGGCGCCGGCCTGTCCGGGCGTCTGTTGCGCAAGCGCGATGACCTGGTCGATCCAGCCGCGCACCTGACGTTCGGGCAGGGCGCCGGTGAACTCGCTGACGATCTGGCCCTGGTAGACGGCCTTCACCGCGGGGATGCCCTGGACCGCCGCAGCCTGCGCGATGCGCTGGTTGGCGTCCACGTCGATCTTCGCCAGCACCCAGGAGCCGTTGCCCTCGGCGGCGAGCTTCTCCAGGATCGGCGAGAGCTGCTTACAGGGCCCGCACCACTCGGCCCAGAAGTCGATGACGACGGGCACGTCGCGGCTCTTCTCGAGCACGTCGGTCTGGAAGGTCGCCTCGGTCACGTCGACGACCGCAGTCGCCGTGCCGCCGGTCGGAGCGGCCGCCGAGGCGGTCTTCCGCGCGGCGAGTGCACCGAGATCGACGGCGCCCGGGAGGTTGATGCTGCTGGGATCCATGCGTCGCACGCCTCCATCAAACCCTGTCCGGGCGGTCCTGCTTCCCTCTCACGCCGAATGAGTTTCCGAACGTTCAGCCGACTCGCCCGGCTCAGCCCGTCAGATGCCGCTCGACGGTCTCGACCTTGGAGCGCAGGGCACCGGTGGTTCCCGCGCGAATGTCCGCCTTGAGCACGAGGGACACGCGCGGGGCCACCGCCGCAACGGCATCGGTGGCACGCCGGATCACGTCCATCACCTCGTCCCACTCCCCCTCGACCAACGTGAACATCGCGTTGGTCTCGTTCGGCAGGCCGGACGCGCGGACGATGCGCACCGCCTCCGCGACCGCGGCTCCCACGGAATCGCCACCGCCGCCACCGCCACCGCCGCCCTCGCCGCCACCGAGCGGACTCACACTGAACGCCACCAACATCCCCGGCCCTCCTGACTCGCCCGATGCTGCACCTGCTGCAGCATCTACAGTGCGCTGGTGCTGTCGATGCTGTTCGAGCGGATACCCGATCTGGTGGTCCTCGCCCGACGGGACGCGCAGCTGGAGCGGCTGAACCCGGCCGCGCAGGTCTTCCTCGCCGGGCGGGCGCACGCCGGCATGACGTTGCACGGCCTCCTCGACGTCGTCGCACCCTCACTGAGCCTGCGGCGCCGCAGCGGACTCGATGAAGCGCTTCGCTCGGCCCGCACCTGGCACGGCACGGTCGATCTGCTCGACGCGACCGGAAACGCGGTGCCCTACCACTGCACGCTCGAAACCGGCGAGGACGGCGTCCTGCTGATCGCCCGCGACACCCATGAGCAGCGGGCCCGCGAAGCGGCCGAGCGCGAGCTGGAGGGCCGCGACGAGTTCGTCGCCCGGCTCGGCCACGAGCTGCGCACGCCGCTGAACGCGATGCTCGGCTTCGCCCAGCTGCTCGAGCTCGAGGAACCGGCGCCGGAGCTGCGGGATTCGATCGAGCGGATCCTGATCGGTGGCCGGCACATGCAGTCGCTGCTCGACGACGTGCTCGACCTGTCCCGGTTGCGCACCGGCGGCGTGGACCTCGACGTCGGTCCGGTACCGGTCCTCGACGTGGTCCAGGGCGTCGTCGACCTGGTGGAACCGTTGGCCGAGAAGCGGGCGATCCGTCGGTACGTCGATCCGCAGACCGACCTGGTGGCGTTGGCCGACCGGCGTCGGCTGTGGCAGGTGCTGCTCAACCTCATCGGCAACGCGGTCAAGTACGGGCGGGAGGGTGGCACCGTTCGGGTGGGGGTCAGCACCGCCGGCGAGGAGCGACTGCGCATCGAGGTCGAGGACGACGGTCCGGGCATCGACCCGGATCAGCTGCACCGGCTGTTCCGCCCCTTCGAGCGGTTGGGCCAGGAACGCACCGCCGTCGAGGGCAGCGGGCTCGGTCTGGCGATGTCGTACGCGCTGACCGCGGCCATGGGCGGCGAGTTGTCCGCCACCAGCCGGCTCGGTCAGGGCACGACGTTCGCCGTGGAACTCCCCGTCATCGACCGCCGCGAACTCGACGAGGTCCCGGGGGGCGACGACGGGTCGTACGCGGTGGCGACGGTCGTCTATGTCAGCGCCGACGCCGGATCGCAGGCGATGGTGAGGGCCGCGCTCCGGACGCGGCTCAACGTCGACGTCACCGTGGTGGCCCGGGCGGCGGAAGCGCTCGAAACGGTGCGGCGCACCCAGCCGGCCCTGGTGCTGCTGGATTCCGAGCTGCCCGACGCCGCGCCCACCGAATTGCTGCACCGGCTCGGGGGCGACCCGCTGTCGGCGCTCGTGCCGAAGATCGTGCTCACCTACGACCCCGACCCGGCCGTTCGGCTCCGGCTGAGGGCAGCGGGAGCGACCGAAGTGCTCGCGTTGCCGCTCGACGTGAAGCTGATGCTGGAGACGGTGAGCCGCAGCCTCGCCCGCGGTGCCAGCGCGAGCAGCGCGTGATGTCAGCCGATGTGATGACAGCTCACGTGATGACAGCTGATGTGATGAGAGCGTGCCGATCGGTCTGACCCTGCGCGTCGCGCGCAGCATGTTCACGCGACCCGGAACCCGCTCCTACGGTCCCGACCGCAATCAGGTCGCCGACTTCTACCTGCCCTCCGGAACACCGCCCGATGGTGGGTTCCCGGTCGCGGTCCTGCTGCACGGCGGCTACTGGCGGACCCAGTACGGGAAGAACACGTGCCGCCCTCTGGCCGAGCGCCTCCGTTCCCGAGGCTTCGCCGTCTGGAACGTCGAGTACCGGCGGGTCGGGCCGGGCCGCAAGGGCGGTGGCGGCTGGCCCGCCACGTTCGACGACGTCGCGACGGCGCTGGACCTCCTCGCCAGGCTGCCCGAGCCCCTCGACCTGTCCGACGTCACCGTGCTCGGCCACTCCGCCGGAGGCCAGCTCGCCCTCTGGGCGGCGCGCCGGACGCAGCTGACAGCAGGAGCGGTCGGTGCCGACCCGGTCGTCCGGCCGGCGCGGGTGATCGCACTGGCACCGGTGACGCACCTCGCCGGGGCAGGCGACGCGGCCCTCGCGCTGATGGGGAGTTCGCGCGCGGAGGACCCGGACGGCTGGCAGCAGGCCGACCCCTCAGCAGCGCCACCGCCCCCGGTGCCGACGCTCGTGGTGCACGGGCGGGACGACCAGACGATTTCGGTGGCGCGCTCCGAGCAGTACGTCACCGCGTGCCGGGCAGCCGGTGCGCCGGTCGAGTTGGCGGACCCGGCCGACGAGGGTCACATGCACGTCATCCTGCCGACGAGCCGGTGCTGGACCGCGGTCGAGGACTGGCTACGGAACGCCCGAGAAGGCCTCGCTCAACGTCCGAACAGGTAGTTGCCGAGCCCGTCCGCGAGCGCCCGGGCGATGCGCTGCCGGAAGCCGGGATCGGTCAGCCGACCGGCGTCATCGGCGTTGCGCATGTTGCCGCACTCGACGAAGACCTTCGGAACGGTCGACAGGTTCAGCCCGCCGAGGTCGGTCCGGGTGTCGTAGCCCTGGGACCCGACGTAGCTGGACGTCGGCTCGCCGGTCGTGATCATCGCGTCGTGCACCGCCTGTCCCAACGACTCGGACGGGCCGACCACAGCGTCGTTGCGGCCGGGCAGCAGGCCGGGGCGGATGACGTGGAAGCCCTTGCCGGTTGCCGGCCCGCCGTCGGCGTGGATCGAAAGCGCGGCGGCGGCGGACAACCGGTTGCCGGCAGCGGCTCGCTGGTCGACACACGGCCCGACGCCGGTGTCGGTGGTCCGGGTGAAGACGACGGTCGCGCCGCGGGCACGCAGAACCGTGGCCGCGCGCTGGGCGACGTCGAAGGTGAAGGCGTGTTCGGCATAGCCCGCATCGGTCTCGGTACCGGTGGTGTCGCACTCCTTGCGGAACCCACCGGCGTCGACCAGGCGGTTGATCACGTCCGGGTGGGCGGCGTTGCCGCCGTTGTGTCCCGGGTCGAGCACGATGGTCCGCCCGGTCAGCGGCTGGTTACCGGACACGGCCGTCGAGGTGGCCGGGGGCGCCGGTGACGTCGGAGCAGATCCCCCGACGGTCGGGCGCGTCGGCGGCGAGAAGGTGGACGACACCGAGGACTCGGGGGTGCGGGTTCCGCCGCCGGCGGTCGTGCGTGCCGGGCCGGCCCCGCACCCGGCAAGGGAGGCCACGGTCAGGGCCAGCAGGGACACGGCGAGCAGCGCTCGCGGAAAGGTCCGTCGGACGCGGGCCCGATCAGCCCGCGGCATCGTCGACGACGCCCTCGACCAGCCGGTCCGCCGCCGAGTACGGGTCGAGCTCGCCGGCGACCACCGATGCGGCCAGCTTCTCCATCGCCGCCGCACCACGCAGATCCCCCATGCGTTCGCGTAGCGCGGTCACGGCAATGGCCTCGATCTCGCCGCAGGCACGGGCCTGCCGGCGGCGGCGCAGCTCGCCGCTGGACTCCATCCAGGCCCGGTGCTTCTCGAGCGCCTCGACGACATCGTCGACGCCCTCGCCCTTCGCGGCGACCGTCTTGACGACCGGGGGCTTCCAGCCACCACCAGTCACGTTGGAGGAGCCGAGCTGCAGCATCTGCTTCAACTCGCGGTAGGTCTGCTCGGCACCGTCCCGGTCGGCCTTGTTGACGACGAAGACGTCGGCGACCTCGAGGATCCCCGCCTTCGCCGCCTGGATGGCGTCCCCCATGCCGGGAGCGAGCAGGACCAGCGTCGAGTCGGCGAGGGAGGCGATCTCGACCTCCGCCTGCCCGACCCCGACCGTCTCGACGAGCACCACGTCGAAGCCGGCGGCGTCGAGCGCGCGCAGCGCCTGCGGCGTCGACCACGACAACCCGCCCAGGTGGCCGCGTGACGCCATCGACCGGATGAAGACGTCCCCGTCGGTCGCATGGTCCTGCATGCGCACCCGGTCCCCCAGCAGCGCACCCCCGGTGAACGGCGACGACGGATCGACGGCGAGCACGCCGACGCGCTTCCCACGGGCCCGGTAGGCGCGGACGAGAGCGGAGGTCGTCGTCGACTTCCCGACGCCGGGCGAGCCGGTCAGACCGACCACCTGGGCCCGGCCGCCGAGCGGCGCGAGCAGCGCCATCGCTTCCCGCAGCTGCGGAGACGCGTCCTCGACCAGCGAGATCAGCCGGCCGAGGCCGCGGCGGTCCCCCGCCTGCACGGCGGCGACCAGCTCCGGCACGGAAGCACCGCGCCGGGAGCTGGGCGTCACCTCGGCAACCGCCTCCGGGACCGACGGCGCACCGTCGAGGAGGGGCTCACTCACGCGTGTCCTGCGTCAGCTCGAGGCGGGCACGCGCAGCAGCAGGGCGTCGCCCTGACCGCCGCCGCCGCACAGGGCAGCAGCACCGAGGCCGCCACCGCGGCGCTTGAGCTCGAGTGCCAGCGACAGGGCGATCCGGGCGCCGGACATGCCGACCGGGTGACCCAGGCTGATCGCGCCGCCGTTGACGTTGGTCTTCTCTTCGTCGATGCCGAGATCGCGCATCGACTGGATGCCGACCGAGGCGAACGCCTCGTTGATCTCGAACAGGTCGACGTCCGACGGCTGCAGACCCTCCTTGCCGAGCGCCTGGAAGATGGCGTTCGACGGCTGGGACTGCAGCGACGGGTCCGGGCCGGCGACGAGGCCGACGGCGCCGATCTCGGCGAGGATGGGCGCACCCAGTTCCTCGGCCTTGGCCCGCGACATGATCACCAGGGCGCACCCGCCGTCGGAGATCTGCGAGGCGGAGCCGGCGGTGATGGTGCCGTCCGGCGCGAAGGCCGGCCGGAGCTTCCCGAGCGACTCGGCGGTGGTGCCGGGGCGGACGCCCTCGTCCTCGCTGACGACCAGCGGGTCGCCCTTCCGCTGCGGGATCTCGACCGGGACGATCTCGTCGTCGAAGTGGCCGTTCTTCATCGCGGCGGCGGCGCGCTCGTGCGAGCGGGCGGAGAACTCGTCCTGCTCCTCGCGGGAGATGCCGAGTTTGGCGTTGTAGCCCTCGGTGGCGGCACCCATCGCCACCTGGTCGAACTGACAGAACAGCCCGTCGTGCGAGGTGGCGTCGACGACCTTGGCGTCGCCGTAGCGGTAGCCGGCGCGGGCGCCCGGGAGCAGGTACGGCGCGTTGGTCATCGACTCCATGCCGCCGGCGACGACGATGTCGTAGACGCCGCTGGAGATGTACATGTCGGCGAGGTGGATCGCGTCGAGGCCGGACAGACAGACCTTGTTGATCGTGTTCGCGGGAACGGTCATCGGGATGCCGGCCTTGATCGCGGCCTGCCGCGCCGTGATCTGCCCTTGGCCGGCCTGGATGACGTGACCCATGATCACGTACTCGACCTGCTCGCCGGTGATGCCGGCGCGTTCGAGGGCGGCCTTGATGGCGAAGCCACCGAGATCCATCGCGGTAAGGCTCTTGAACGCCCCGGACAGCTTCCCGATGGGCGTACGGGCACCAGCGACGATGACGGAACCAGGCATTCCTGACCTCTCTCGGACGACCGTTGAAACGCAGACCGGGCAGGCGACCGCCGCATCCCGTCTCGCGAGGTGCCAGGATACGTCTCCGTGTTCACACGAATCGACCACGTCGGAATTGCCGTCCACGACCTCGAGCAGAGCGTGGCCTGGTACGAGAGCAACTTCGGGCTGACCGTTGTCGGCCAGGAGATCAACGAAGAACAGGGGGTTCACGAGGCAATGCTGCTGGTCCACGACGGGACAACCGGTGGTTCGCACGTCCAGTTGCTGGAGCCGATCCGGGACGACTCCCCCATCGGGAAGTACCTGGCCAAGAACCCGCCCGGTCTGCACCACATCGCCTACGGCGTCGATGACGTCGAAGCCGTGATGGCTGAGATTTCCGGCAAGGGGATCCGCCTGGTCGACTCGTCCCCGCGGCACGGCGCCATGGGCAGCAGCATCGCCTTCCTGCACCCGAAGGACACCGGCGGCGTGCTCACCGAGCTGGTCCAGGCGGCGAAGCGCTAGCGATGGCCGACGGGGACAGCGTGCCGGCGCTCGACGGCGAGCTCACCTCCGCCGTCCAGGCGTGGTTGGACGAGCTGACCCGCCGAGCCGAGGTCGGCGACCGCTACGGGCCCGACCTCGAGCTCGCGGCGACCGCGGCGCAGCTCGTCGACGACGACCGTCGGCGGGAAGGGATCCTGCTCCGCCCCGGCCGATTGACGGTGGCGCGGCTCGACGCCCACGAGTCCGGTCTCGTCGACCTCGAAGCGACGATCGCCTACCCCGCCGACGCGGTGGTCCGGAATCGGCGGGCGGCACCCAGCCGCGCGCTGGACGGGCTGACCGTCCGGCTCGGGGCGACCTACTGGGCCCGGGACGTGTTCGACCGGTGGCAGTTGATGGACTACGTGCGCGATGACCGGAGGATGTCGGCGACCTGGTGCACCCACCCGGTGGGCCAGGACGCCGACGCCGCCGCCGGGCTCGGGGTGGTCCCGCAGGCCATCACGGTGGACGCGGCCGGGAAGGGCGGGGCCCGGGTCGGCCGCCTGTTCCTCGAGGTGCAGAACGAGCGGGACGCACCGGTCGTGCTCCGCGTCGGACGGCCCGAGCGACCCCCGGGCCTGTTCCGCCGTCCACCGCCGGTCACCGCGCCGGAGGTAGGCATCCCGGTGCCCGCCGGCGGATCGGTACACCTGGTCGGCCGCACCAGCCGGCCCCGCCTGACCGAGGTGGAGCTGTTCGCCTTCGACCCGTCGACCGGGGAGCCGGTCGGTCAGCTGCGGGTGCAGGCGGAGCTTCCGCGGCACCACCCGGGCGAGGACGGCGACTGGTGTGGCGAGGTGGCCCGGCCGACCGAGTGAACCCGCCGGTAACATCCTGCGGACGACGAACGGGACGGCCGGTGCCACGATGGGGGCCGGGTCCGCCACGCGCAGGAGGTAGGGGCAGTGTCGGTCAGCACAGGCATGAAGGAGATCCGCGACGCGATCCTCGCGGGGGACACCGCGCCGGAGGAATTCGGCACCATCGCGGTCCCCGAGTCCTACCGCGGCGTCACCGTCCGGAAGGACGAGCAGGGGATGTTCGAGGGCCTGGCCACCAAGGAGAAAGACCCGCGCAAGTCCCTGCACGTCGACGAGGTCCCAGTGCCGGAGCTCGCGCCCGGCGAGGCCTTGGTCGCCGTCATGGCCAGCGCGATCAACTACAACACCGTCTGGACCTCGATCTTCGAGCCGGTCTCGACCTTCGGCTTCCTCGAGCGCTACGGGCGGATGTCGCCGATCTCCAAGCGCCACGACCTGCCCTACCACGTGGTCGGCAGCGACCTGGCCGGCGTCGTCCTGCGCACCGGACCGGGCGTGCACGCCTGGAAGCCCGGTCAGGAGGTCGTCGCGCACTGCCTGTCGGTCGAGCTGGAGCGCCCCGAGGGCCACAACGACACGATGATGGACCCGGAGCAGCGCATCTGGGGCTTCGAGACGAACTTCGGTGGTCTCGCCGAACTCGCCATCGTCAAGGCCAACCAGCTGATGCCGAAGCCGAACCACCTCACCTGGGAAGAGGCCGCCTCGCCCGGTCTGGTCAACTCCACCGCCTACCGGCAGCTGGTCAGCAAGAACGGCGCCGACATGAAGCAGGGCGACGTCGTCCTGATCTGGGGTGCGTCCGGTGGCCTGGGCTCCTACGCGACCCAGATGGCGCTGAACGGCGGCGCGATCCCGGTCTGCGTCGTCTCCTCTCCGGAGAAGGCCGAGATCGCTCACCGCATGGGTGCCGAGCTCGTCATCGACCGCAATGCAGAGGGCTACCAGTTCTGGAAGGACGAGCACAACCAGGACCCCAAGGAGTGGCAGCGGTTCGGCAAGAAGATCCGCTCGCTGACCGGCGGTGACGACGTCGACATCGTCTTGGAGCACCCGGGTCGCGAGACCTTCGGTGCCTCGGTCTACGTCACCCGCCGCGGCGGCCAGATCGTCACCTGCGCGTCGACCAGCGGCTTCATGCACCAGTACGACAACCGCTACCTCTGGATGAACCTCAAGCGGATCATCGGTTCGCACTTCGCGAACTACCGCGAGGCCTACGAGGCCAACCGCCTGATCGCCAAGGGCCTCATCCACCCGACCCTGTCGAAGTCGTACTCGATGGAGAACGTGGGGCAGGCCGCCTACGACGTCCACCGCAACGCCCACCAGGGCAAGGTCGGCGTGCTGTGCCTGGCACCGGAGGAAGGGCTCGGCGTCCGCGCTCCGGAGTTCCGGGCGAAGCACCTCGACGCGATCAACCGCTTTAGGGGCGAATGACCCGCCGCTCCCGAATCGTCAGCATCGCTCGCCGTCCTGGCCGCGGGAGATGCTGACGACTCGCGGTTCGGGCGGCGGAAGCGGCGCACCATACCGCTCCTTCTGCCGAACGAGTGAAATCCGCGTGTCCGAGGCCTGCACCGAGGGGTCGGGCGTGGCACAGTGGGCGCCATGAGCGAGCACACCGACCTGTTGCCTCTGCGGGGCCCGGAAGAGGGCGGCCCTGTCTTCGACCTCGTGCGCCGGGGCTATGACCGTGAGCAGGTCGACAGCCACCTCGCGTGGCTGGAGGAGCGGGTTCAGGAGGCCGAACAGGCCCGGGAAGCCGCGGAAGCCAGCGCCTCGCAGGCGAGTGCGGATGCTGACCAGGCTCGGGACGAGCTCGAGTCCGGCCGCCCCTCCTGGGACGCGCTCGGGGAGCGGATAAGCACGATCCTGAACCTCGCCGAGGAAGAGGGCGCGGAGATCCGGGCCGCGCGCAGCCGCGAGGCCGACCAGCTGCTGGGCCAGGCACGGCACGACGCCGCGGAGGCGGAACGGCTGCACGGCGTACGGCTGCGGGACGCCGAGCGGCAGGCCCAGGAGATCGTGCGTGATGCGCAGCGCGAGGCCGAGCAGGTCGTCCGCGAGGGCCAGCAGCAGGCGCTGGAGGACGAGCGCGAGTCGAAGCGTCGGCTCACGGAACTCGAGCGTCAGCGCAACACCGTGCACGAGCAGCTGGCGACCCTCCACCAGCGGCTCGCTGCCGCGTTGCAGCTCCCTACCGAGGTCGACGTCACCGACCTCACGCGCACCCAGGGCTGACCCACCGACTCGGGGGCAGGCGGCGCCCGAGAGGCCTGGCCGGCCGAGAGGCCTGGTCGGCCCAGGCTGCCTGGTCGGCCACTGAGCTCGCCTCGCCACCGGCTAGGGCATTGTCACAGTGCCAACGGCTTGTTGGGCGGACGTGAAACGACTCTCGGTCCCCGAACGCTCAATCAGAGTGCCGAATACGGGGTACACCCCAGACAAGACGGGCTAAAGCTCTCATTCGGGACCTTCGCCGCGTAAGACGATTCCGTAAAGATGATGATGTTCGTGAAGGAGTCCGGTGTTCAGGCGTCTTGCCACCGCGTTGTTCGCGGTATCCGTGCTGGCCGTGGTCACGGCCGGTCCGGCTCTAGCGGCGCCGACCACCGACGCGGCCGGTGCTCCGGCGCCGGTGGCTGCCGGCTCGGGCTCGGGCGGCAACACCTCCGGCGGTAGCACCGGCACGACTGGCGGCAGCACCGGCAGCGGCTCTCAGGGCTCCGGCAAGGGGGGCACAACCGACCCGGGTTCGACGACGGGTCCGGGCACCACCTCGCCTGGATCGTCGACCGACAAGCACCCGAAGACCAAGGACCCGAAGACCGATCGGAAGGCGACCCCGACCCCACAGGCGTCCACCGCCCCGCGGACCTCGACCAGCGCGCCGACTTCCGCGCCGACGTATCAGACCCGCCGCAGCTCGGTGGTGCGGGCGAGCGCCGCACCGGCGGTGACGAACAGCGGCATCCTCACCTCGTTGCCGGCACCCGACCCGATGCTGCTCCCGGAGACCTCGCTCAACGCCTCTGCGCCGGTCGCCTCCGAACGCTCGTCGGGTCTGCCGGCGGCCCTGACCGCTGTGTTGATTGGTGTCGGGGTGCTGTCGGCGGCGGCGGGCGGGACGCTGTTCGCGCGTCGGCGCTCGTCGCACGCCAGCCGCTGACGACCCAGTAATCCGGGCGGGACGTCAGCGAGACGCAAGCGGTTCCGCCGCTCAGGTGGCCGTCAGACCGCCGTCGGCGACGAGCACCTGGCCGGTCACGTAGGACGACGCGTCGCTGGCGAGGAACACCGCCGGGCCGACCATCTCCTCTGCGGTCGCCCATCGGGCCAACGGGACGCGGGCCATCAGCGCGGACGAGAGCTGCTCGTTGGACCACAGGTCCTTGTTGAGGTTGGTCGCGGTCCAGCCGGGGCAGAGTGCGTTGACGCGAACCCCGGCCGACCCCCACTCGATCGACAACGTCTTGGTCAGCGACACCAACGCCGCCTTCGACGCCCCGTACGCGGCGAGAGCCGGCGAGCCCGTCAGTCCCGCCACCGACGCGATGTTGATGACGGTGCCGCTACCCCGCTCGAGCAGGTGGGGAGCCAGCGCCTGGGTGGCGTGGACGACCGACTCGACGTTGAGGCGCATCACCTTCTCCCAGCCCCGGAACCGCATGTCGGTGAAGGGACCCATGAACGAGCTGCCGCCGGCGTTGTTGACGAGGATGTCGACCCCGCCGAGCCCGTCGAGCGCCTGCGCAACCATCTCCCGCACCGCGTCGGCGTCGGTGACGTCGGTCGGTAGCACCACTGAGCGGCGACCGGCCGCCTCGACCTCGTCCGCCACTGCCCGCAGCTGCTCCTCGTTCCGGGCCGCGGCAGCGACATCAGCGCCGGCCCGCGCGAGCCCGATCGCGATGGCCCGGCCGATCCCACGGGTCGCACCGGTGACGAGGGCCTTCTTGCCGGACAGATCGAACAGGGAACTCACGCGCACTCCTTCTCGGACGGGTCTGTGCTGCTCACGGGTAGTCGCGGGCCAGCGGCCCGAAGCCGGGTCGGACGCGGGCCACGATCTCGTCCAGGACGCGCTCGGTGTAGCCGACGAACAGGTGCTTCGCGCCCTCGACGGCGACGACCTCCGCCTGCGGCACGCGGGCGAAGCGGCGGCGGGCCTCGTCCGGTCGCAGGTAGTCGTCGAACTCCGGCACGAGCAGCGTGAGCGGTTTGCCGCTCTCGGCCCAGGCGTCGAGGTCGGAGTCGGAGCTGAAGCGCAGCGGCGGCGAGATCAGGATCGCGCCCTCGATCGACGGGTCGCGTCCGTGCATGAGAACCAGATCGGTCCCGAACGACCAGCCGACCAACCAGGGCGGCGGGAGTTCGACGCCGACCGCCAGCTCGGCCGCTTCGGCCAGGTCGAGGGCTGCCGCGACGTCGAAGCGCTCGCTCTTCGCGTCGTCGAAATCTCCCTGCGAGGTCCCCTCCTCGCTGCTCGTCCCGCGCGTATTGAAGCGCACGACGGCGACGTCGGCGAGGGCGGGCAGCCGCCACGCCGCCTTGCGGTACAGGTGGCTGTCCATCGACCCGCCGTGCGTCGGCAACGGATGCAGGCAGACGAGAGAGGCGGCCGGTTTCCGGCCGTCCGGCGGGAGCGCGACCTCGCCGACCAGTTCCAGACCGTCCGCGGTGTGCAGGGGCACGGGCCGGCGGTCGGCAGGCAGCACCGTGTTCGCGAGGATGGCAGCCACCAGCCAAATCCTAGTGGGGGCGCTAACGCCGACGCGGGCGGCGCAGGCGCGGAGCTCGCCGGTCCCGGGCCTCCCAGCACACGCGGTGCCAGTGCCGGCGCTGCTCCGGATCACCGGTCGGCCACGCCACCAGGTGCGGCTGACCCGGCAGGATCTCCTGGTCACACCCGGGGCACCGGTAGGCCTTGTGGGCGGCCGCGCCGGGGACCGGACGGACCTGCCACCCGTCGTCCCCGTCCAGCTGGCCGTTCAGCCGGCCGTTCGTCAACCCGGGCAGCTCAAGGCCGCTCGCGACGGTCGAGCACCTCACCGTCGATGACCCTGCCCGCACCCGGCTTGCGGCCGCCCTCACCCAGCGCGGCGAGGACGGCCCGCACCATCGCGCTGCGGCGCAGGAACCCCTTCGGCGACGCGAACGCCGTGGTCAGGCCCAGCAGGATCTCCAGACCGCGCGGGTGCCCCCGCCAGTGGTCGCGCAGGACCGGCTCACCTGCGCCGACGAGCAAGCGGCGGAGCGCGAACGCGATGACCGCCACGTCGTCGACCTTGCCCACGACCGGAACCCAGGAGGTCATCCGGTTCACCGGGGACACCAGGTATGCGAGGGCGGCCCCGGCTTCGACCTTGACCGACTGCGGTACCCGCGGGTCGATGAGCACGCCGCGGAGCATCGCCATGGCGTCCGGCACGAAGCGCAGGGCCTCGCGCCCGGCGTCCTGAAGCTGGGCGGTCAGCATGGACAGGTCCGGCTGGTCGCCGGCGGAGGCCTTGCTCATCGTCCGGCGCTCACCGGACCGAGTAGTCGCGGAAGCCGCGCTTGCTCTTGCGGCCGAGGTAGCCAGCGGTGGCCAGGTGCTGCAGCAACAGTGCGGGGACGAGACCGGGCTCCCGGAACGCGCGGTGCAGCGTCTGCTGGATGGCCAACGTGACGTCCATCCCGACGACGTCGATGAGCTCGAACAGACCCATCGGGGGCGTGCAGGCGGTCGTCAGCGCCAGGTCGATCTCGTCCCTCGAGGCGTAGGAGTCGGCGAACAGCCGCACCGCGTCGTTCAGGAGCGCGAACATCAGC